>JADDQX010000059.1:2416-11711 GCA_016781115.1 Actinomycetota bacterium
TGCCCCATGGTCTCGCCTCTCGTATGGCGGCCGGCGATGAGCGCATTGACGCGCTGGCGCGTGACGCCGGCGTAGCGAGGGCGGCCGTATCGCTGACCGGGACGGGCACCGCCGGCGGGCAGGCGCCCCTTGGTGATCATCCACAGCTCCTCGGTGAGGCCGACGTACAGCACGCGCAGGTCTTGGGTGCCGCTCGTGAAGGCGTAGAGGCCCGGTCCCATTGGGACCTCCCCCATGGTCGTCCACTCGCAGGCGGGACCCTGCGGCAGCACCACGGTCGTCGGGCGGAACTCCAACACCAGGGGCACGAAGCCGTGTGCTGCGAGTTCAGCCGCCGTCGTTGCGAAACCCGGTGCGGCATCTCCGTGTTCGTCGTCGTCCACGACCCTCTCCCGAGCGCGGTTTGCGCCCTCAACGCTAGGCAGAGGGAGCGACAGGACTCGGCGTGCGGACGGCACACACGCGCGGCCCTACGACCCCGCAGCATCCACATAGCCAAGGAACTCGGCGTGAGGAGTGCGCGACTCATCCCAGCGATACCGCGGCCAGCCTTCAGGCCGATACCTGTGGTCGCAAAATGTAAGCATCAACCGCCGCTTCGCCCGTGAGATCGCCACGAAGTACGCAGACCGCTGCTCTTCAGGATCGCCCCAGAAGGTTTCCTCTTCGACACCCAAGACAACGACCGTGTGAAACTCCAGACCCTTGCTCTTGTGGATCGTCAATATACGCACAGCCGAATCGGCGCTGAAACTCCGGAGAGCGGCGGGAAGACTGCCGCTCGCCGAGACCCCGGACAAGAGTCGGTCGACCGTTGCATTGATCACGTCGTCGAGACGCGCCCCCTGTTCATAGTCAGAGGACATGCCAGCTAGCCGAGAGAAGCCCACCTCGTCGACGAAGTCGCGAACGGCTGCGTCGACATCCTCCACTGTTACTGCCTTGTGCGCCATCGCCGAGCGTTGATCGTCGATGTATCGCTGCCACCGCCGCCGTTCTCGATACTCAGCTTCCTCATCGCTGGCCGCATCCCCGAGTGCCCGCAGCAGCCGGCGATACACATCCGGCTCACGGTCCAATGCGATGACGACGAGAAAGTCGAGAATCAGCAGCGTGGCCGGCTCCGAGAGAAGATCCTGAAGTTGATGCTCATTTCGGAAGGGGATCCCAGCCGCGGAGAGCTGCTCCATCAGTTCCAACGCGAAGTAGTCCAAATCCCTGCTGACGAGTACGCCGACTTCTGATGCCGAAAGGCCGTCGATCGCGAGCCACCGATCGATTCGGCGGGCAAGGTCCTCGGCTTCGTGGCTCGAGGTCGAGTACCGAGTGACTTCGACGTCTCCATCTCCGCCCACGATCTGCTCGTCGGGCACGGCCGCGGGTGGGTCCATGAATCGAACCATTTCGTTCTGCACGCGCCGGAGACGGGGGGCTGAGCGGAAGTTCTGGTAGAGGTTCAGCGTCTTCGCTCCGAAGTCGTCAGCGAATCTCTGGAAGATTCCCTCCAAAGCACCCGCCCACGCCATGATGCGCTGCTTTGTGTCTCCCACGGCGGTGAGAACGACATCGGCGCCTCCGAACGCACGAGAGATCAACTGATACTGGAGACTGTTGCAGTCCTGAAACTCATCGAGGAACACGTGGCTATACGTGTTGCGGACCGCATTCCGCGCAAGGTTCGAAGCAGAGAGCACTTCGAGTCCAAGCGGCACCATGTCGGCGAACTCGATCTGTCGACGGCGGATCCGACTTGGGCCGACTGTGTAGTCCGGGTCAAGCGCGTCGTCGCCTGTGAGCACCGGACGGAAGCGATCGATCAACCGCTTGGCGAAGCCGTGAAACGTGTAGCTGTCAAGGCGGGCCGCCAGGTCACGGCCGCATCGCTCGACGACCCTCAGCTTGAGGTTCCGGCTCGCGTCCGCCTTGAACGAGATTGCCAAGATGCGCCGCGGATAGGGGCAGAGACCCGTGCGCAACAAGAAGTCAGCGCGCTGGGCGAGCATTTCCGTCTTACCGGCACCCGGTCCTGCTGTGACGATGACGTTGGATGTCTGCTCGCGAGCAGCGAGAAGCGCGTTGGGCTCAAGAAGCAAGCCCTCTGCGGGAAGCCACTCGCCAGGGGTGATCACTCTGGAAGCTCGGCGAGCCGTTTCGCTACGCGGTCCGAGAGCCGCACGAGAACATCCGGCAGAGCCTCGACCAGCGCCTGATCGTCCAACCTGGACAGTGCCGCCAGGTGTACGGCCGGCTTGCTCCCAACCTTGAATCGGCTCCGGTAGGCATCGAAGCGCGAGAGTTCGTCATCCGCGTACACCGAAACTGCAGCGTGCGCTTTGCCGAGCACTGCCATGGCGGTTACCGATTCCGGCGCTACGAGTTCGGTGTCATCCAGTTCGTACGCGGAGGGATACCGGGAGAGCATCAGAAAGTCGAGGTCGAGAGGCGCCGAGAAGAACACCCCGACCGACTCGAGGAAGGCGATCCACTTCGGACCCTCGGTGTCGACGAGCGGCGACGCCGGATCGTTCCATGGCGGGAAGCCCGCCGGATCAATCGTTGCGAGTTCGGCGGGCGGCGCTTGTAGCGCCATCAGTTGCTCGACGGCGTACTTGATCCTCCCCCATCCGCCGAGGTACCGACCGAGATCGAGGTCGAGCAGTGTGACATGCGGGATGCCGAGGCCATCAAGAAGACGCCAGAAGTGGTGAACGTGCCGACCGCCGAGAGGGGCTACGGAGATCGACGAGTAGTCGGCCAAAAGGCCGCTTGCCGAGAGAACGCGAGGAAGGACTACCTCTTCGCTGTCCCCTTCGCCCAAGATGACGAGTCTTGAAAAGTACAGCTCTGGGTATGCCAGGACCGCCTCGCGAACGAACTTGTAGGCCTCGTCAGCAAGGTCCGGCATACGCATCGTCGTGACGACGGTTCGGCGCTCTGAGTCGAGACGTAAGTACCGAATGGCCTCAGGGCGCACTCGTCGTAGGAGGGCGGGCGAGTGGGTGGCGACGGCGACTTGTGAGTCCGCGTGTGTCGAGAACTTCTCGAGCTCCTTGAGAACGCGGCCTAGGTAGTGTGGTGAGAGGCTATTCTCCGGCTCTTCGATCGCGATGAGCACGAACACGGGTGGCCGCAGCTTGTCGATGTCGAAACCATCAAGCTCGCCCGCGAGCACCTTGCGTCCGATCGCCTGAACCGCGAGAACGAGTGACACGTACAGCAACGACTGCTGTCCGTCGCTCAACCGCGTGAAGTCGGTGCTTGCCTCACCGTGGCCAGGTGCGAAACCGATCGTTAGATGCCGGAGAAGCGCGTCGATGTCAGTGCGCTCAAACGACACGGATGGCTTCGCGAAGTGCGCGCCGCGGTGGAGGGCCTGCCAGCTGGCACTCAACTGAGCACTTAGACCACTCACCACTGCATGGGCACCGAGCGCATCACTTATCTGCTTTGTGAGACCAGCGATCGTCTCTTGTTCAGACTGCCAGTTCGTTGATCTCAGGATCCGGCCGATGAGTGAACTGGATGCTGACGAGATATGCAATGACGGATCGCGTCGAGCCGGCACGTAGTGGACCTGAATTGCAGCGCGGTCGTGGCGCATCATCGCCGTGACCTTTGACGGCTCGTCGTGCTCATCGACCTGCGTAACGAACTCGATTCGGTCGTCAATTTCACCGTCGATGTCCATCGTCGCGGTGAGGCGGACGCGCATCCGTGGGACGCCGTCAGCGCTCTCGAGCGCCATGTGTGCGAAGTGCCCTGGGATCGTTGCGTACTCGCCTTCGTCATCCGCCAGTTCGGGGAACTCGAAGTGAGCTTCAATCCACAGCGGCTGCTCTGGGCTGCCGCCGCTGAGAGCGTGGAAGTCGCTCAACCGAAGTTGCCGCAGACTTGTCTCGAAGGCGAAGAGTCGAGCCAACGCCTGCAGGACAGCCGTCTTTCCCGCCCCATTGTGACCGATCAAGAAGGACAGCGCGTCAAGGTCGATGGCGGCTGGGTCCGGTCCAAAGCACTGGAAGTTCTTGAGCCGAAGCTTCGTCAGTCTCATGCGACCCCATGCTGTCGCTGTCACCGATTGATGGGAGTCCGAACATAGACGGGACGTGTCGCGATCCTGTCTGCGTCGACCTTCACGACAGTAGCGGTGCTGCCCCGCAGCCCGGTGTTATGGGGCAGGCGACTCCGCCGACGAGCGGACATCCCTATGTCAAGGCAGCCCTTTTGAGCCATCCGTGTCCGCTCGCCGCTTTTGGCTCGAGCCGCGCGCGCCGGCCGCGATGCGCCGTTCCGAGCTCGGTGAACGTCTGCACCCGTCGGCCGGCGTCATAGTCTACGTCCGGAGCCCTGAGAGGAAGGCATCGCCTCACCTGCGCGGAGAGGACGCGTTAGCGGACAACGCGACCCCAGTCCACGGTCTTCACGTCGATCGTCCCGGCGCACGCCAGACCGCTACCAACGCCCCAACCGAAGCGACGAGGGCAGAGGTGGCCACACCAAGCAGGACGCTGGCGGCGACCTTTCGATTTTCCGCCTGGTTCACCGTCTCGGGATCTGTCAGTGACCAGCTTGCACCAAGTGCACCCGTCGCCTTCCAGGCGAACGTCTCCGGGTAGATGGGCGCAGGGGCGATCCTGACATCCGCCGACCGGCCGGCAACATGAGCTCGCCCGTCGCTAACAACGGACGTGTGGAACAACCGGAACGCCAACGGAACGCCCTTCTCGTTGTCGTCGTCACTCGGTGAGGGCAGTGGGTCCGACTCCTCGTCGTTGGCACTCGGTGATGGGACTGGGTAGGAGACGACTGTTAGGAGTGGCAGCGTCGCGCCGATGTGACCGTTCGCATTGTCAACGAGAGGGGGGGTCATCAGCACTTCTCCGCGGTAAACCACGTCGCCTGAGCCGTCGCGGTCGCACGTCGGCAGGAGCGCAAACATTTCATCGAAGATGCGGAACCTGCCCTTCTGTACTGTCGGTCGGTCCAGACGCACATCGCGGCAGCTACCTTCCGCACTAGGAGTAGCGAGCGCGTGTGCAGCCGCCCCCGATCGTGACGCGAGACCGATGAGCAGAGGCCGCCCACGAGGAGCTGCACCTCGCACGTCTATAAGAAGCTTCCACGATGTCGCTTTCAGCAGAGCAGCTGGTGTTGTCTCGCGGCCATCTGGATCCCGGATTGGTCCGGCGTAAGGCGGGTCAAGCCTGCCTATAAAGCTCTCCTCGCGACCGAGGATGGACTGTGAAGTGAAGGACCTCCACGTGTCTTTTGCCAGGTCCTGTTCAAGGTCCACGAGGTATCTCAGGCTCGACGCATCAGCTATCGAGAGCGTGACGCGCGGGTCCCGGACCTCATCCGGCACGATCACCGTCAGGCTAACCCCCTGGTTCTGCGGCACATGATGCGACGTCAGGCCAAGTGCTGTAGCGGCGAGAGTCACAAACGCGATCGACATCACTGTGGCGGCCGCAGTCAGCACGAGCGCGACCCGGTCGCGAGGCCGCTCGATGAGCTGCGTCTGCGGCCGCGGCGGATCGATCCGCCGCGCCAACCGAACGAACAACATCAGCCCGAGCAGGATCAACAGCGCCGGCGTGTGCTCCCGACGGCGAGTTTTCACAGTCGACAGCATGACCCGAGTCTCAGACCCTCCGGGTACGCAGCCCGAACGTCATGGCGGCAGTGAGTTCAACGGCGAGTTCATCACCGCCCCGGATGAGCTCGGCGTCCGCAAGGTCCGCATCACCGCCAGGCGGTCCCAGTCCAACGGCTGTGTGGAGCGGCTCCAAGTGGTGGGACACTCCTGCGATGGTGGCCGCGGGACGGCTGGACCCGCCCGTGACCCTCGTGCTCGAGAGCCAATCCCGGGCGGGAGCCGACGAGGCGGAGGCGGACGGCGTGGAGGTTGTGCATGCGCCCGGCGAGGGTGACGACACGATCGCCGCCATCGCCGAGGCCCACTGCTGGGTGATCGTGGTCACGGCCGACCGTGAACTGGCCGAGCGGGTCCGAGCCGCCAACGCCGAGGTCGTTGGGCCGAGCTGGCTGCTCGACCAGCTCCTGGACTAACCTGCAGACCAGTCGCGGGCCGTGGCCTGACAAGGGCACACCAGAGCCGCGGCGGCGGGCGCTTCCCACGCGGGGGATGATCGCCGTCCGACACCCGGCGTTCAGGGATACTCCCCCTACCCGCTCGTCTAGTTGAGCTGCGCGAGCCTCGAGACGCTGCATACCGTGGTGGGTCGCCGTCGTGTCCGCTAAGTGTCTCACCCTGGCCCTAGCGTGGACGATGTGGCTGACAAGTCCGCGATCGAGTGGACCGAGGCAACGTGGAATCCAACCACGGGTTGCGATCGGGTATCTCCAGGATGCGATCACTGCTATGCACTGACGCTGTCGAAGAGGCTCAAGGCCATGGGTTCTCCCAAGTATCAGCTCGACGGGGATCCGAGAACGAGCGGACCTGGCTTTAGGCTCACTCTTCATCCCACGTCGCTAGATGTCCCACACCGCTGGAGCAGTCCGCGGCTCATCTTCGTGAACTCGATGAGCGACCTCTTCCACGACGACGTACCAATCGAGTTCATCGCGAGGGTCTTCGATGTGATGCGCGAGACACCGCAGCACACCTACCAGGTGCTCACGAAACGGGCTCAGAGGCTTAGCCGCGTCGCTGGAGAACTCGCCTGGCCATCCAACTTGTGGATGGGCGTGAGTGTCGAGTCTCGGCGTTACACCTTCCGTCTCAACCATCTCCGCAGCGTGCCCGCCGCAGTGAGGTTCCTGAGCGCCGAGCCACTTCTGGGCCCAATCGGTGAAGTGGATCTTCACGACATCCAGTGGGTGATCGCCGGCGGCGAGTCCGGCGCGAACGCACGGCCGGTGGAGTACGAGTGGGTTGCCGAGCTTCGCGATACCTGCACGTCAGCCGGCGTCGCGTTCTTCTTCAAGCAGTGGGGAGGCCGAACCTCCAAGGCTGGCGGCCGAGAGCTTGACGGCGAAGTTTGGGACCAGCTCCCGGTGAAAGCGGCGAGCTAACGGAGGTGGCGGTACCGACCGACGTTCTGTGGGAGCGCGATCCGCACACGGCGGCGAAGCACATCCTGCTCCGTCGCTACCTGTCGGCCTGGTTCCCAATCATGGCGAAGCAGTTCCGCGATACGGGGATCACGTTCCTCGACGCGTTCGCGGGACCCGGCGAGTACATGAATTCGAAGGAGAGCTCACCCTCGATCGCAATGACACAAGCTATGCGGAACGAGGTTGCAAGTACGCGCACTCAGACTCGGCTCGTGTTCATCGAGGATGATCGCCGTCGAGCGGCGCATCTTGAGGGCCTTCTCGCCAGCCGCTTTCCGCAGTCCAGTAGTGCGGCCGACCTCGTGACGCGCGTCCACCACGGCAGGTGTGGTGACCTGTACGAACACGCCATCGCTGAAGTCGGCGGGTGGGCCGGTCCCGTGTTCGCGAACCTCGACGGCTGGGGTGCCGACACGGACCTCAAGATCGTGCGACGGATCGCGCAGCAACAGTCGTCGGAGGTGCTGGTCACGTTCAAGGACCAGTTCTTCGTCCGTTTCGCCAACGGAGAACAAGAAGCGGGCGAGCGCGTCTTTGGACACGGCGACTGGCGGAGGGTTGATGAGATGTCGACCCCTCAGAAGAAGCCGTTCCTCCTTGGCCTCTACCGCCAGTGCCTCCACGACGCTGGCTTCCCTTACGTCTTGACGCTCGAGATGATCGACGAGGGAGGACACTCACTGCACCTCTTCTTCGGTACCACGAGCGAGATCGCCGTGCGGAAGTTCAAAGACGGGCTCTGGGAAGTCGATGGTGTTGCCGGTCAGCGGTTCCGCGACCCGCGCGATCCAAACCAGATGTCATTCGACATCCTCCAGCCTGACTTCACGCCGCTCGCTAACAGCATCGTCGAGCGCCTGGAAGCCCGCGACCACAACATGGCGGAGCTTTGCCAACACGCTCTACTCGAGACGATCTACAAGGACAGCCACGTCAAGCCGGTTGTGGACTCACTTCTTGAGCAGCGCAGAGTTGCGCTCGTTCATACCGGCAGGTCGTATGAGGAACGAGTGTCCGGCTCGCGCCAGCATCGCTGTTCTGACGAGGGAGTTTCATCGTCACGATCTCCAGCCAACCCGGCGTTCTGGGGCAGGCGCGGGCCGAGCGCTGACGACGGGCATTATCCGACTGCCTGCGGCGTTGGAGCGCGTGTCCCCCGGCAAGCGAGGATGACGATGACGAGCAAGATCACCTTCGACCGCGACGGGTTGACCCTCGTTGGCATCCTCTTCACGCCCGACGGCTTCGATGAGGCGGGCCGCTACGAGGCAATCGTCGTCCAGGGTTCGTTCTCCTCGGTGAAGGAGATGATGCCGAGTACCTACGCCCGCAAGTTCGCCGAGAACGGCTTCGTCGCCCTCGCCTTCGACTACGCGCACTACGGCGAGAGCGCCGGGGAGCCACGTCAGCTTGAGTCACCGGCCGAGAAGGTCAGCGATCTCCAGGCAGCAGTCAGCTATCTCACCGGGCTGCCGTACGTGCAGGCCGTCGGCATGCTCGGCATCTGCACCTCGGCAGGAAATGCAGTCGAGCTCGCTTCCCTCGACCCGCGGGTCAAAGCACTCGCCACCGTCGCCGCGTTCCTGCCTGGTCCTGACCTCTACAGCACGATGTACGGCGCTGAGGGGCTGGCCGAGCGCAAGTCGCTCGCCGAAGCATCTCGCCGCAAGTACGAGGACACCGGGGAGGTGGACTTCGTCCCCACGTACAGCGAGACGGACCCGTCGGCGGTGAACTACAGGCCCACGCCCGGTGCCTACGACTACTACCTCAACGAGGAGCGAGGCAACGTCCCCGAGTACCGGAACGAGTCCGCTGTGATGGGCCTGGCAGAGTTTCTGGAGTCCGACCCCGTCAGCAAGGCCTCGGCGGTCAGTACCCCGACGATGATCGTCCACTCCGATGAGTCCGCCTTCCCGCACGAAGCGAAAAGGCTTTACGAGGGCATCCGGGGCGACAAGGAACTCGTCTGGGCCGACGGGAACCACTTCGACTACTACGACTCGCCGGCCCAGATCGACAACGCCGTGGCGAACGTGACACGGTTCTTCCGCTCCCACCTCGGTACTCGCTGAGCAGCAGACAAGAAGCGTGGGCGCACGTCCCCAAAGCTGCCGGTCGGGGGCACCCGGTATCGGCACCACTGGGGTGCACGACTTCGACACCTGTCTGGGGCACCCGGAGAAGAAAAACTACCGATGGGCGGTGACGTTGGGTG
>JADDQX010000060.1:0-10422 GCA_016781115.1 Actinomycetota bacterium
TCTTCGCAACCGTCGACTTCTTCGCAACCGTCGACTTCTTCGCACCGGTGGACTTCTTGGTTGCCGCCTTCTTAGTAGACGCCGGACCGACAGCGGCCTTCGCGGTCCGCTTGGCAGCGACCGTCGTCTTCTTGACCGCTGGCTTCCTCACCGTCGTCTTAGCGACCGCCTTCGGGAGCTTGGTCGTTGCATCAGCGGTACCTCGGTCCACGGGCCTTGTCTCCTCCGGAGTAGAGGAGACTCCGCTCAGAGCGGGCTCGACCGCGGGGGTTGCCGGAGCGATCGCGTCCGCCGCTGCTGCAACGGGCACCCTCGTGTCCTGGTCCGCGGCCGTGCCGACAGTCCGCCCCGGATAGATGCCGGCCGTCCCCTTGCTGAAGCGATCGAGGAGCAACAGCAGCATCCCGATCAAGATCAGGTTGAGGGCGGCCTTGAGAAGGAGTCCTGTCTCGACCCCGGTGAACGGAAGAGACGGAGGGTTGGGTGCTCCGAAGACCGGGGCGTCTGGCGGCGCCGAGGCTGCCGGCGTCCGTGTCTCTGGCGACGCGGTCCGCTCGCCTCCCCCCGGCGTCGCGTCTTTCTCCTGCGGACCGGAGGCCGGAGCTCTCGTGCCTCCACCGCCTTCGACGTCCGGGTTCGGGCTCGCGGGAGGGGGCACGGTGATGGTGACTGTGGCTGTGGTGCAGGCTCCGGTGGCATCGCAGACGGTGTAGTCGAAACTATCGGTGCCGCTGAACCCAGGCGCTGGCGTGTAGGTGCAGTTTCCGTTGGCGCAGATGACGGCCCCGTGCGCAGGTGGGCGCGTCACCGTCACGCTTGAGGGATCTAGGTCGCCATCGGGATCTCCGTCGTTGTTCGTGACGTCGATCACGACCGGCACGCCCGGACGTATCGAGACCTGGTCATCTTCGGCTATCGGGGGGCTGGTGACAGGCTTTGCCGGCTCGCTCCCCACGACGATCGTGACTAGAGCGGTGTCGCAGGCGTTGTTCGTGTCGCACACCTGGTATTCGAACGAGTCGGTGCCGCTGAATCCCGGGTTCGGGGTGTAGGTGCACGTGCCGTTGCTGCATGTGACCGCGCCGTTCTGAGGCGGCCGCGTGACGCTGACGGTGCTCGGATCCAGGTTCCCTTCCAAGTCGGCGTCGTTTCCGTCGACGATGATCGTGACCGGAGAACCGTTCGCGCTCGAAAGCGCGTCGTCCCGTGCAACCGGAGGCTCATTCGCGGGAGGCTCGTTCGCCGGAGGCTCATTCGCCGGAGGCTCGCTCGCCGGAGGCTCGCTCGCCGGAGGCTCGCTCGCGGGAGGCTCATTCGCGGGTGGCTCGTTCGCGGGAGGCTGTGCCGGTTGACTGACGTTGATCGTCACCGTCGCGGTGTCGCAGGCACCCGAGCTGTCACAAACCCGGTACTCGAACGAGTCGACGCCGGTGAAGCCGGCATGAGCTGTGTAGGTACAGGAACCGTTGTTGCAGATCACGCTGCCGTTCTGCGGTTGCACGGTGACGGCGATCGACGAAGGATCGAGATCAGCTTCGGGGTCGGTGTCGTTGGAACCCACAATGATCGTGACCGGTTCGCCCGCCTTCGTGACGGACGAGTCGTCTGCTGCGACCGGCGGGTTATTCGCGCCACCAGGGGCCGTGACCGCGATCGTGACGGTGGCGCTGTCGCAGGCGTTGTTGGTGTCGCAGACTCGATAGGTGAACGAGTCGATGCCGGTGTAACCGAGGTTCGGCGTGTAGGTGCAACTGCTCTCGGTGCAGGTGACGCCGCCGTTCTGTGGCTGTGCTGTGATCGTCACCGTGGACGGGTCTAGGCTGCCGTCAGGGTCGGAGTCGTTCGATGCGACGTCGAGCCTGACCGGCGAGTCCTGGGCCGTGGATGCCGAATCGTCCTGAGCCACCGGCGGATCGTTCGTGTCACTTCCACCGCTGCCTCCGGTCGATCTCACCTCGACCGAGACGACCGCGGTGTCGCAGCGGCCACCGGAATCGCAGATCTGGTAAGTGAAGCTATCGCTGCCGGTGAACCCGGCGCGGGGCGTGTAGGTGCACGATGCGTTGCTGCAAGTGACGCTGCCGTTCGACGGCTGCTGCGTCACGGTCACGCTGCTCGGCTGCAGGTCACCGTTGGGATCGCTGTCGTTGGCTGCCACGTCGATCGTCACTGCGCGATCTCGATCAGTGGTGACGGAGTCCTCCTCTGCTACCGGCGGGCTGGCGGGAGCAGGCGGGGGTGTATGGGTCGCCTTGCTCTCCGCTTGGGCGACTTCGATGTCAATACCCGAGAGGACATCGGTGATGTGCAGCGCGGTCACCCACACCGGCTTCCCATCTGTGGTCGTCGCGGTCGTGGGATCCCAGTTCGTCTCCCAGTAGACGATGCGGACCCCGCCTGCGTTCAACAGCACCTGGTTCGGCTTGTCGGCCACGATCGGAGCCAGGCTCTCCAAGGCCAGCGTGCCGGCGAGGCGAAGGTTCACCACCCGGACACCCGAAGCGTTGATGGTGGTGCTGGTGCCACCGCTCGTACGGACGGCGGTCGCGGTCTCGGATTCGATCGTGTCGGCCAGGATCGATCCGTTCAACGCCCTGAAGCCCTCGGCGCGGGCGTAGCCGCGGGTGTTCCAGCTCGTCGGGAGCTCGGGCGTAGCCGCGCCATCCATGACGCTCTGAAGGCTCGCAGTGGCACCGGCATCTTTGTATGCATCGGCCTCTGAGCGCAGCAGGCTTGCCACGGCGACGGATTCAACCGATGGGCCAAGGAGCTGCTTGTCCGCGTGGTCCTTGCACGGATCGGGAGCCGGAGGGCAGCGCGAGGGGACCGTCGCCACGGCCTGTGGCACGAGGTCGACGGTGGTCACTCCGGGAACCGTGACGCTCCAGCCCGCGCCGCGCCCTTCGCCCGAGTCGGCGGGATCGCTCAGAGCGGCTGGGCCCAGCCACACGATCACAAGAACGAGAGGGAGGAACGCCCCCAGGAATTTCCTCATGTTTAGTCATCGGTATCGGAACGATCCGCCCGAATGACATCCCCGGACTAAAAAGGGAGTAGCCCAGGGGAACTAGTCCTTGAAAGGAGCGCCCGCCTGGCTCGGACGGGATGTCAGTTACACTCATTCGAAGCATTCCGAACGATCTTCCCGAGGTGAATTCCGATGGCCACTGACCGCCGCGTCCACGCGACGCTCGAGTGCACCCAATGCAAGCGGCGCAACTACATAACCAGCAAGAACCGCCACAACAACCGGGAGCGGATCGAGCTCAAGAAGTACTGCCGCTGGTGCTCGGGCCACACGCCCCACAAAGAGAGCCGCTAGGCCCGGGGCGTCTAGCCGACCTGTCTAAGTGCCGGCGGTGGCCGTTGGTTGCTGCGTGCCCAGCCGTCCCACGAACTCTGCGGCGGAGTCGTCCAGCCGCTTCTTGACCGCGAGATCTCGTCGATGGGGTTGAAGAAAAGGTCGAGGATCTCGTGGTGAAGTGAGCCCTCAGGCTCGTCGTCGCCATCAGATGGCATATCGAAACGTTAGCCCGAGATAATCACGTTCGAGCCGCTGCTTACGGGACTATCAGGGCTCTGGCGCGTTGTATCCAAAGCGAGACGCTTAGCTCACGCCCCCTTACTTATGAGCCGCCACTGAACGATCGAGCCAAGGTCTCGCGCGCCTAAGGGAGGGGCGAACGCCGCGGCCGGTCTAGCCGGTGACGGCCCCCAGCATGACGCGAAATAACTACGCGATATTTAGCCCGCGCGCGGCATTGGGTGGTCGCTCCCTCCAGTCGATACCTAGGTACGGCAAGAGGTCCAACCGGGCTTCTCCGAACCAGATCGATGCAGGAGGAGAGAGATGAAGATGCGTCGCTTTGCTACGAGCTTGGTGGCTGCCGTTGTTGTCAGTACTGCCGCCATGCC
Organism: Actinomycetota bacterium; assembly: GCA_016781115.1. Lineage (GTDB taxonomy): Bacteria > Actinomycetota > CADDZG01 > CADDZG01 > WHSQ01 > MB1-2. The sequence continues at coordinate 3,916 of JADDQX010000060.1, forward strand.
GGCAGCGTTCGCCGGCACCGACCCAACCAACATCAGCATCACTGGCGGTGAGCTCACGGCGACAACCCCGACGGTGGCGGACTTCGCAGCCGTCACCCTCGACGGCACGGCCAAGCCCACCACGGCTGCGGTCGGCGCGTGGGACGTGACTGACGCCAGAGGGACGGGGCTTGGCTGGAACCTCACCTTCCAGGCGACGCAGTTCGCCGAGTGGGACTCGACCCTGAACGCTGGGGCGGGTGGCTACGTCACCGGCGGCAAGAAGCTGGTGACGAACTCCCTCAAGATGCCGGCTCCCTCCGTCGTCGCCGACGGCACGCTCTCGGCGCTCCCGACGATCCTGACCGGCCCTTACACGCTCGACAGCGGCAGTGCGGTCAAGGTCGCCAGCGCGGCGCTGGATGCCGGTATGGGCAACTACGACTTCACCTCCGGTGGCGGGCTCACCCTCACGGTGCCTTCGAGCGCCTACGCCAAGACCTACCGCAGTGAGATCACGGTCTCGGTCGTCTCGGGCCCGTAACCAGTAGCCACTAGCGACGCGAAAGGACGGCTGTCGATGATCGGGAGAGCGAACCTGCACCGCCTGCTTGCCGCATCGACAGCCGCTCTGCTCGTTGGTGTGGCGCTCGCGGCGCCGGCGTCGGCCGCTCCCAAACCGACCAACGCCAAGGTCAATCCTGGCCCGATCAGCGTCTCGGCGTTGGCAGTTGCCGACTTTCCAGGAGTGACGCTCGATGGCAAGGCCAAGTCCGCCACTGCGACGATGGACGATTTCAGCGTTACCGACTCTCGTGGCAACGGCTTCGGCTGGAACGTGACGGTGCAAGCGACGCAGTTCGCGGAGTGGGATGCGGCGAGCGCAACGTACGTGAGCGGCGGCAAGACCCTGGCGCTGAACTCCTTGAAGCTCCCGACGCCTGCCGTAGCGGCGGATGGCACGACGTCTCCGCCGCCTTCCGTCATGACGGGGCCCCATCAGATCGACACCTCGGGTGCGGTGAAGATCGCCAGCGCCGCGGTCGACACCGGCATGGGCAAGTACAACTTCAGCTTGGCCCAGCCGCTCGAGCTGACGGTGCCGGCGAACGCGTACGCCAAGACCTACCGCAGCACCGTCACGCTCTCGGTCGTCTCCGGCCCCTAAAGCTGGCCCCATCTCCTTTAACAGGGGCGGGTCCCGGCTATAAAAGGAGCGTGACCACCATCAGGCGCCTCTGCTTCCTAGCTGTACTCGCCATCGTGTCCGTCACGAGCGCCGTGCCGGCCTTTGCCCAACCCGAGGACCCGGCGTTCGTAGCCGAGCCGGCGGCCGACGCACAGACCCAGGGCAAGGGCTACTTCGTGATCGAGGCGCAGCCAGGGGAGACCCTGCGGCAGGACATCTACCTGCGAAACGACTCAAAGGGGCCACTGCAGCTGAACCTAGCGGCCGTGGACGCGACGACCGGCCCCCTCGGGGGAGCCTCCTACGAGCTGCCGAACGATCCCCGGGATGCCGTTGGAGCCTGGATATCGCTCGAGCGCGATTCGATCAAGCTGCCACCGGGCGAAGGAGAGGAGGTCTCGCTCCAGTTGGACGTCCCCGATGATGCGGCGAGCGGCGAGCATCTCGGCGGGATCGCCGTGTGGGCTCCGGCCAAAGACGACAACGTCGAGGCCGCTCCCGCAGGCCAGGCCGGCGCGAGCGTGAGCTTCCAGACCCGTCGCATCGTGGCGGTGCAGGTCACTCTGCCGGGTCCCGCAGAGCCGTTGCTCGTCGTCTCGGGTGTGACCCCCGCCGCTCGTCCGGACGGGGTTTATCTGGAGATCGGCATCGAGAACCAGGGCACGGCCCTCACGAAGGGCGAGGGTGTCATCACTCTGCCCGACGACGGGTTCCAGCGCGACTTCCCAATCGACACGTTCGTGCCGGCAACCACTATCGCCTATCCGATCCAGTGGGTCGTGGCGGCCGACAACGGCACCTACAGCGCGGCGGTCGACATCCGCTATGACGGCAAGACCGCGACCTGGGAGGGAACCTTCACCGTCGGCGAGGCGGTGCAAGAAGAGCTCGCGCAGCGCCAGACGAACCGCCCGCCGCGCGACTGGCTCCCGATCATCACCACGTCGGCGATCGCGCTCGCGGCTGCGGCGATCCTGTTGCTACTGCGGGAACGCCGAAGAGGTTCCCATACCCCGACCGGGGGAGCGATTCATCCTCCGGCTCGTCCGGTCGCGACCAGCGGCGCGATCATCTCCCGGCAACCCGCTCAAGCCCCGCCACCACCACCTCCACCACCACCTCCACCTCCGCCTCCCTCGGCCTGAGAGGCCGAAGGGACTGACGGGCCCCTTCAGGAGCTGGAGCGGGGTCCTCACTCATCCGAGCAAGAGTTTCCCCCGGTAGGGGGCTGAAAGTTACGTCTGAGTTGCTCGATAGTTACCTCGTAGTGACACTGCAGAGGCTGCGGGAGCGGCCTCGTGACGGCGTAGCCGAGGGGGGTGCTGTTGACGTCGCCGACGCGATGGCTGAGACGGCCGCGGCTGCGTCTGATTCGTTCGCGAACGCGCGATCTCGGCGACCTTGAGGACGCTCTCGAGCTGAGGACGGAGCTGGCGGACGAGAGGGAAACGACTCGTCGCCTGCGCGAGGTCGACGAGCTCAAGAACAGTTACATCGCGTCCGCAGCCCATGACATGCGGAATCCGCTGGCCGCGGTGCTCGCGCTGGCCTCGATCCTGTCGAGTGACACCGGCAAGCTCAGCGCGGAGAAACGCTCTCGCTGCCTGGAGACACTTGCGGAGGCCGCACGACGAGCCGATGAGTCACTCACCGACCTCGTGGAGATCAGCCGGCTGATGACCGCCGACGTCTCTTTGCAGTGCCACGAGTTCGACCTCGCCAGCGTGGTCGAGGACGTCTTGGGATCGACTCCCGGACTCAGCAGACGTCCCTGTCACAAGGATCTAGAGCCGGTGGTCGTCCAGGCCGACGAATCCAAGATGGTCCGGGTCCTCCGAAACCTCCTCGAGGACGTGTTGCGCCAGGCCCCGGCCGGTTCACCCATCTCGGTAACGGTGGGCGCCCGCGGCCCCGAAGCCGTGCTGTCGGTAGGGGGCGGGGTCCGGGGGTCCCTCGGAAGACCTCGCACAACGACATCGCCCTAGCGCGCCCGGACGATCGATCTGCCGGAGGAATCGGGTTGTTCCTCCTCGCTCGCTTCGCGGAATGCCACGGCGGCCGTGTAGAAGTCTCGTCGGGTGCCACGCGTGGCAGGGTGGTCTCCCTTCGCTTACCTCTCAGCGAGGTGCGCAAGCAGGCTCGGCGCGCGGGCATCGGCGCCGCGCTATGACCGCGGTCGCGGAACGACGCGCCCCGGTTGGCGCGTCCGCTGGCAGGGCGCATCCGTGAACGACGCTCACAGCGGCTCCGTCCGGTTGCTGGTCTGTGATGACCATCTCATCCTCGCGGAGGCACTCAAGATGGTTGTCGATAGCCACGACGGCATCGAGCTGATCGCCGACCCCACAGGGGATCCGGAAGAGGCGATCCAGCTGGCTGGGTCGGGGCGCCCCCACGTCGTCTTGATGGACGTCGACCTCGGGGCGGACATCGACGGCATCGAGGCGACGCGTCGCATCAAGGACATCTCGCCGGAGACCAAGGTCGTGATCCTGACGGGCTCGAAGGACAACGGGCTGCTCGTGCGCGCGGTAGAGGCCGGCGCCTCTGGCTTCCTCGGCAAGGGCAAGGCCATCGACGCCGTGCTCGAAGCCGTCGAGGCCGCGGCGCGTGGTGAGGTCCTGATCGATCCCACGGAGCTCTCGAAGGTCCTGCACGAAGTGGCTCGAGAGCGAGCGAACAGTCGGGATGCGGAGCTTCTTCTCCGACAGCTCACGGCCCGCGAGCGAGAGATCCTGCAGCAGCTGGCGCACGGTAAGACCAACGAGGAGGTCGCGGGCGAGCTTTTCATCAGTCCCCAGACGGTGCAGACCCACGTGCGGAACACCTTCGCGAAGTTGGGCGTTCACTCCAAGCTCGAGGCGGTCACCTTCGCGGTTCGGCACCGCGTCATCGAGATCTAGCTCCGTCTGGGTCTGGGAGGAGACATGCCGCGGCTCGTGAAGGAGGCCCCACCTTCGCGACCCGACATCGACAACGACGACGTCGAAACAGGACGGGAACCCACTACGGCTACCGCGGTCTGCGACCAGCGCTCACCGACGACCAAGCGTGGCACGCTCAAGAAGGTCTGGAGCGTGGTTTCCAGCCTGCTTACGCTCGCCGCGTTTGTGGGCTGGTTCCTCTACCTGCGGCCGGTTTCCCTCGGCGGCGACGTGACGTACGTGCGGGTCGCCGGCATCAGCATGGAGCCGCTGTTCCACAGCGACGACCTCGTGCTGGTGAGGAAGCAGGCCGAGTACCACAAGGGAGACATCGTCGCCTTCCAGATCCCTGAAGGCGAAGCCGGTGCCGGCGTCTACGTGATCCACAGGATCGTGGGGGGATCGCCGGAGGAGGGCTTCGTCCTTCAAGGGGATAACAGGGACACGGCCGATCTCTGGCATCCGAAGCCAGAGGAGATCGCGGGCGCTTACATGTTCAAGGTCCCGGGCGCCCGTCACATCCTTCCGCGTCTTCTGACTCCGCTCGGGATCGCCTCTTTCGCCGGCATCCTCACCCTCCTGGTGATGTTGGGCGGCGAAGACGAGCCCAAGAAGCACCACCGCTTCCGGCGCGCCCCGAGCGACCACTAGTCCGGCGCTCGGTCAACTACCTCGGATCAGGTAGTTGGAATTACTAGCCACGGGGCATCTCGCCCACCCGCTATTTCCATAACTTGTCCCTATGAGAAACCAGCCGGTACGGGTCCTGATCGCAAGCGAGCCAGAGGTTCTGCGCTCCGCCGTTGCGAGCATCCTGGCCCGAGACGAGCGCCTCCGGATCCAGGTCCGCGAAGCCCACGAGGACCGGTGGATCGTGGCCGGAGAGGCCCCAGTCGACGCGCTGATCATCTCCCGGGAGAGCGACCTGATGGCGATCGTCGCTCCCGGCACCCTGATCGTCCGCGTAGACGAGGTCCGCCTCTGCCTCGAGCTCTGCGTCGACGGCGCCGTCACAGAGCTCCCCTACGAGGGCCTTAGCGCTCTTGCCGATCTTCTCGTCGAACGATGTGGAGCGGGGCCACCGGCCTCCTCGACGCCGAGGTCTCCGGCGCCCACCGAGAGCCTCGAAGGAAGGAGCGTCCGAGCGCCTTGACCTACGACCGGCTCACAGACGAGCCACACGCCTGAATCAAGAAGCAAGAAGCAAAAGAGGAAGAAGCAACAAACCAGCCAGCAACACGACGAAAGGAAAGAGAAATGAAGAAGCGACTCACTATCGGTCTCATCGTAGGAACCGCGGTCTTCGCTGCGGTGTTCGGAATGGCCGCCAACCTTGGCGTTCAGAGCGACTCTCTGGGAGCTGGTGCCGCCGACGTCGTCTCTTGCGACGACAGCATCAGTGTCGCCTACACCACGGGTTGGAACGCCACGGCCAAGAAGTACGTGGTCAACACGATCACGGTCAGCGGCATCGACGGCGCCACCTGCGCCGGCCACAAGCTCTCCGTGACGGTTCTGGATGGCAAGGGTGCCGTCCTCGGGAGCGAGCTGACCGACACGGTGGCCTCCACCGACAGCTCGAAGACCTTCTCGGGCCTCACGCTCGCGGCCACGAACGTGGAAGACGTTCACGCAGCTCTGACCGAGTAGCCAGGAGCGCGACGGGTGGCCACGGGCTCAGGTCCGTGGCCACCAGCCGCGTTCAAGGCTGGAGATGCCACACAACGTCACGAAGGGACTGGGAGGTTTCGTGAGCAAGCGTTTGTTCGTAGCCCTGCTGCTCGGCGCAGCGATGTGCGCCGTAGCCGGCATGGCCGCGTCCCTGGACGTTTCCTCCGCCGGCAGCCTCGGAGCGGGCTCGGCCTCGATCCCCTCCTGCGATGACACGGTCGATATCTCCTACAAGCTCGACGAGACCAAGGTCACCCACGTGATCGTGGCCGGCATCGCGGATCCGGCGTGCGTGGGCGCGAACCTGTCTCTCACCCTCGTCGACACCGACGGCAACGCTCTCGTTTCCACGTCTCCGGTTCGAGTGCAGCTCGGCGCGGGCAACGGCAGCACGGCCGTCACGGTCGAGCTCAGCTCACCCGTGGATGTCGCGGCCGTGAGCAACGTCCACGTCATGCTGGAGGGGCCGTAGATGAAGCGACGGGTGTCGCTTTCGGTGATCGTCCTGTTGACCGCGGCCCTCGCGTTCCGCTCAGGCCAGCATCCGCTCGAACTCGACGGCATCGTCCTCACGAGCGAGGCCGCTTGCGCGCAGGGCACCCTCTCGGTCGGCTATGACAGCGCGTTCCAGCGCGTTCCGCCCCCGCCCGGCTATCGCGTGCAGCGCGTGCATGTGTCGGGCTTGGCCAACTGCGCTGGCGGCCGCATCGCGGTCGTCCTTTCTCATCACGACGAGGACCTCGC
>JADDQX010000060.1:10470-11389 GCA_016781115.1 Actinomycetota bacterium
TCCCGCGCCGCTGGCCGCGGACGTCGACCGCGTTCACGTCTCCGTCGAGGGTGGCTTGGCTCCGGCGCCGAACCCACCGGCAGGCGGGGGCGGCATGCCAGGCGATCCCGCGCCAACTCCCACGTATATAGAGCCCGCGCCGAGCCCGGAGCCATCACCGACCGCCACACCCTCGACACCGCCGGTCTTTGTCCCTGCTGCTTGTGAGGGCATCACCTTCGACGGGGTCTTTCCGGGCACTGAAGTGGCCGACGTATTGCTCGGCACTGAAGGGACGGACCTCATGGTGGGAGGAAAGGGCGGCGATGAGTTGGACGGCCTAGGCAGCATCGATTGCCTCTCCGGGGGCGAGGGGTCCGACGCGCTGCGCGGCGACGGCGGCCCCGACCTGATGCTCGCCGGCGACGGCTCCGATCGCCTGTTCGGCGGCGATGGTCACGATCTCCTGCGTGGCCGGTCGGGTGACGACGTGCTGCGCGGCGGCGTCGGCGACGATGACCTGTTCGGCGGGCGGGGAGACGACGTGCTGTATGGGAGAGAGGGCCGCGACGAGTTGGCCGGAGGGCCCGGCTTCGACGTCTGCCACGGCAGCAGACGCGACACGTTCAAGAGCTGCGAGCGGGTGGTGCGGGGATGAGTCTGCGCGCTCGGGTGAACCACCGTCACATGGCTCTTTTCGCAGTTGCCGCGGTCGCGGCGCTCGGCGCGATCTTGTGGGGCCTCGCCGCGCAGCTGGGAGTCGGCTCCGGCGGCCTCACGATCTTCGAGAACGGAACCGGCACGGGCGACCTGCCGAAGATCACGATCGACTTCCCGGTGGCATCCGGTTCCTACGGCATCGACTCCTACAACGCGGGCTGCGGGGGACCGTCAAACGCGGGCGTGTGCGGGACGGCTTCGGGCTCGGGAGTTACCTCCG
>JADDQX010000005.1:0-19235 GCA_016781115.1 Actinomycetota bacterium
AGCCACGCGCCGGTCGCGATCGCCCCCGGGGTCCGGGTCGTGCCGGTTGAGGCGGGGCCGTCTCGTCCGGTGCCGAAAGAAGAGCTACGCCGCTACGTCGATGAGTTCGTCGTGGGGGTGCGGGCGTTCGCTCTCTCACAGCGAGTGTCGTACGACCTCGTTCATTCGCACTACTGGCAGTCGGGGCTGGCGGCGCTGCCTCTGGGCAGGATGTGGCGGGTGCCACTGGTTCATTCCCCGCACACCTTGGGACGAGTGAAGAATCGGTTCCTCGCTCCCGGCGATCGTCCCGAGCCCGACCTCAGGCTGGCGGGGGAGGACGAGGTGATCGAGGGGGCGGACGTCCTGGTCGCGTCCACGGACGATGAGCTCGAACAGCTGGCCTGCCTCTACGCCGCTTCGCACGACCGTCTGAAGGTGCTCCACCCGGGCGTGGACCATGACTCCTTCCGTCCGACCGACCGGAGAGCAGCCCGCGCGACGCTGGGCCTCGGCGACGGCAGGATCATGTTGGTGGTCGGGCGGATCCAGAGACTCAAGGGGATCGATCTCGCGATTCGGGCACTCGAGGAACTGGTGTCCGCCCTCGACGAGCCCGTGCGTCTGGTCGTCGTCGGAGGTGCCAGTGGAGCCGGTGGTGAGGAAGAGGTCCGCCGGCTTCGTTCTCTGGCCGAAGCCCTGGGCGTCAGCGACAGCGTCGAGTTCCTGGGGCCGCAGCCACACGACCGCCTGCCGCTCTTTTACGCGGCAGCCGACGTGGTGACGGTGTGTTCTTACTCCGAGTCTTTCGGTCTTGCTGCACTGGAAGCGCACGCGTGCGGCACGCCGGTGGTGGGGACGCCGGTTGGTGGTCTGTCTCACGTCGTACGTGACGGCGGCTCAGGTTTCCTCGTCCCAACCCGCGACCCTTCGGTGTTCGCGGCGCGTCTAAAGACCATCTTGTCCGATCCGCAACTGCAGGACTCCTTCTCCCTGCGAGCGGTGGAGTCCGCAGCTGCGTTGTCGTGGGATCGTTCAGCTACGAAGTTCCTCGAGTTGTACGAATGTCTGGTGCGCGAGGAGTCACCCGAGGTCTGCACCTGTTGATCTCGTCGGGTGAAAAAACTTCGCTGCTCGCGAAGAAAATTTGCGGGCCTCTGACCTGCGCATTCGTTGCCCTTGCTGGGCATTCGCGAGCTTGACGCGTTGGGCCGCGCGTCGCTATGTTCCTGCACGTCTCGAGGAGTTGAAAGGACTCACCTTCGGGTGTGGCTAAGTAGGTTCCTCGAGACGCTAGGCCTCAGAAGCCAACGTACTTGTCGCATCTCGTGTGTGGGGAAGTGCACGAGGTTCGATTCGGACTCCGGTTTCTGGGGCCTACTTCTTTGTGTGCCTAGTCGCGCACGACAGCGCGCAGGAAGAACCGAAGATTCGCCGGGCGCTCCGCGATCCGCCGCATCAGGTACGGGTACCAGGCACAGCCGAAGGGGACGTAAACGCTCACGCGATAGCCCTCCTTGGCGAGTTGCTCTTGAAGGTCTCGCCTGATGCCGTAGAGCATCTGGATCTCGAAGCTCTTCTTCCCACCACCTACTCTTGCGGCGGCTCTCTGCGCGTGCTGGATCAAAGCCGAGTCGTGTGACGCGATCCCGGGATCGGCTCCCTTATCGAAGAGCCAGTCGATCAGGTAGCGGTACTGGGCGTCTATCTCCGCCTTCTTCTGGAAAGCGACCTCTGTGGGCTCCGCGTACGCCCCCTTCACGAGGCGCACCTTCGGCGGCGCCTCCGTTGCCAGCTCCTGTAGATCGACCGGCGTCCGCCGCAGGTACGCCTGCACCGCAAGACGGAGGTCCGGGAACTCGTGGCGCAAGGTCTTGAAGACGTCGAGGGTCTCGGTGACGTAGGCAGACTGCTCCATGTCGATCTCCAGGCTTGTGCCGACGGCCTGCCCCTCTGTGGCTAGTGCGCGCACGTACTCGATGCAGGGCTGCTTGTCGAAAGCGAGCCCTAGTTGGGTCAGCTTCACGGCCACCGTTGTGTCGACACCTGCCTCCTCGATCCGCTTGACGGAATCGAGGTAGTCCTCGAAGGCCTGTTTCGCGCCCACCGGATCGGTCACGCCCTCGCCCAGAAGGTCAAGGATCCCGCCGATGTCTTTGGCGTTCAACTGCTGGATCGCGGAGATCGCATCTTCGGCTTTGTCGCCGGCGATGAAACGTTGCACCACGCTCCGCGTCAGGTTCCCTTCGGTGACGAACCTCTGCACGCGCTGTTTGCCGGACGCCCACAGCCAGGTCTCTCTGAACATCGTGGGCCTATCATGCAGGAAAAGCTCCAGGAGGGGTTCGATGACCAAGCTCGCGGTGCTCGGCGGCGGGAAGATGGGGCAGGCGCTGATCGGTGGGTTGCTCGGATCCGGTTGGCGCAAAGCCGAAGACGTCGTCGTAACGGGGCGCCGCCAGGAGCGGATCGACGAGCTGTCGAGCGCGTACGGCGTACACACCTCGCTCTCCAACCCCGCTGCCATCGCGGGCGCCGAAGTCATAGTCGTCGCGGTCAAGCCGCAGGACATCGAGTCGCTCTTGTCGGAGATCTCGTCGCACGTGACACCCGACCAGACGTTGTTGTCGTTCGTCGCTGCGATCTCGACCGCGTTCATCGAGTCTCGCCTCGAGTACGACGTCCCGGTCGTGAGGGCGATGCCGAACACCCCCTCCGTCGTACACGAGGGGATGGCGGGGATCGCCGCGGGAAGGTTCTCCAAGGAACAGAACCTTCTCCTGGCGCGAGAGGTCTTGAACCATGTCGGGCGGGTGGTGACGGTCGACGAGGAGTATCTAGATGCGGTGACGGCGATCTCCGGATCGGGTCCCGCTTACTTCGCGCTCCTCGCAGAGGCCATGATCGAGGCAGGGATCCTGCTGGGGCTGTCGCGTGAGATATCCACCGACCTCGTCGTCCAAACGATGCTGGGATCGGCCAAGATGCTCCGCGACGAGCACATGCACCCGGTCGAGCTGCGCGAGATGGTCACGTCTCCGGGAGGTACGACGACGCGAGCGATCCGGGTGCTGGAGCAGTCGGGGGTGCGAGCCGCTTTCCTGAACGCGATCCAGGCGGCGATGGAGCGGAGCCAGGAGCTGGCTCGAGGCGACACCGGCTCATGAGCGACGCCGTCGCTCTCGTGACCGTTGAGGACATCGCCAAGACCTACGACTTCGGCTCCTCGCATCCGTTGCGCCCCGAGCGGGTTCTGATCACCTACGACCACATCAGAGACCTGGGCTTGGCGGCCCGAGCCAGCGAGGTGTCGTCCCGCTCCGCCACCGACGAGGAGATCGCCGCGGTGCATGATCCTGAGTTCACCGGGATGGTCAAGGGCATCGACGCGGGGAGCATCGAGCGGAGGAAAGGCCTGGAGTTCGGTCTCGGGACGCCGGACAACCCGATCTTCTCCGGGATGCATCGAGCATCCGCGGCGGTGTGTGGTGCGTCCATCACCGCGGCGGAGCTGGTGGCGAGCGGGCGCTTTCAACATGCCTTCAACCCCGCCGGAGGTCTGCATCACGCGCGGCGACGGGAGGCCTCCGGCTTCTGCATCTACAACGATCCCGCGGCCGCCATCGCGAAGGTCCTGGAGCTGCAGCCGGAGTGGCGGGTCCTGTACCTCGATGTTGACGTGCACCACGGAGACGGTGTCCAGTGGATCTTCTACGACGAGCCGCGGGTGCTGACGGTGTCGCTGCATCAGTCGGGCCGCTACCTCTATCCCGGAACCGGGTTCGAGGACGAGACCGGAGAGGGGGCCGCGAGAGGGACGTCGATCAACGTCCCTCTGCTGCCGTTCACCGGGGACAGCGATTACCTGTGGGCGCTGGAACGTGTGCTGCGTGAGGCAGCCAGCGCTTTCGAACCCGACCTCATCCTCACGCAGTTGGGGGCGGACACCCACCATGGCGATCCGCTCGCGAACCTGGGTCTGACCCTGAAGGCCTATCCCCGCATGGGGAAGATCATCCATAGCGTCGCGCACGACCTCTGCGAAGACCGCTGGGTAGCTACCGGCGGTGGCGGTTACCAGGCCGAGACGGTCGTGCCGAAGGTGTGGACGATCCACTTCGCAGAGATGGTGGGCGAGCCCACCGCGATCCCCGCGGCCTGGTTGGACGACGTGGACGCCGCCACCGTGTCTCGGCCGTACCGGGCCGAGGTCGAGCGGTCCGTGGAGGTGGTCTTGGAGGCGTGTCTTCCGCGACTCGTCGCTCTGGCGCGCGCGGACGCTTAACCTTCCCCGCCTAAGGAGGAAGGCATGAGCGAGCTCCACCGCTACATCGGTTTCAGCATCCCGGCCACGTTCGCGCTCCTCGTGCTGTGGACGATCTACACGCTGATCCGGAACCGCCCGCCGCACGATTGGTTCTGGAGCCTTCTCGGCCTGTTGCAGGTGATCATCGCGATCCAGGTGGTGGTGGGAGCCGTCCTGTTCGTGGTGGGGCTCCGTCCCCCGCCGCAGGACCTCCGGTGGCTGCACTACTTCTACGGAGGCCTCTTCCCCGCCTTCGTGCTGATCGTCGCGCATCGCGTGGCGCAGAGAGAACGGTTCGCGGAGATCCCCTGGGTGGTGTTCGGTTTCGCGTCGTTCATCAATTTCGGGCTCACCAGCCGCGCTCTGATGACTGGACTCGGCGTTGGTGTCTGAAGGCCAGATCGTGAGCGAGCCGTGAACCTGGTGGACCTCGTCGTTCTCGTCCTGGCCACGCTTTCGGCCTTCAGGGGGTGGCGGCTCGGGCTGCTGGGTCAGGTGTTCGAGCTGGGTGGCGGCTTCCTCGGCCTCCTGGCCGGCGTAGCATTCGGCCCTCGCGTCGCTGCCGCGGTGACGCAGGGAAGCGGCCTGCAGCGGGCGCTCATCTCGCTCGTGATCGTGTTTATCGCGATGTCCGTGGGGCAGACGGTGGGCCATCTAGTCGGTCGAAGAGGAGGAGCCGCGGCGGCGCGAGCGCGCCTCGGCGGCGCGAATCAGTCGCTCGGAGCGGCCTTCGGAGTCGGCGTCACGATCATCTCCTTCTGGCTGATCGGGTCGTTGTTGGTGCACGGCCCCTCGCGCGCGATCGCGAGTCCCTTCCGGGACTCGCAGCTGTTGCAGCTGACGAACGCTGCTCTGCCGCCACCGCCGGATCTGCTGGCTCAGTTCCAGGAGTATCTGAATACGTCTGGATTCCCTCAGGTGTTCGCCGGGCTGCCGCCCGACCTCGGCGCGCCTCCCAAGCTTCCTTCGCAGAAGGACGCGCGGCGGGTGGTGCAGGCGACGAAGGACTCCGTGGTCCAGATCTCTCTCGCCGCGTGCGGTGGAACTCAGTTGGGCAGCGGCTGGATCGCGGCCCCCTCGACCGTCGTGACGAATGCGCACGTGGTTGCCGGGGGACAGTCTCCTGTCGTGCGAGAGGTGGCGGGCGGCGAGCATTCGGGTGCGGTCGTGGTCTTCGATCCAGACACCGACGTCGCGGTGATCCACGTCGAAGGTCTTGCGGCTGCACCGCTGGAGCTCGAGACGACCGAGCTGGAACGGGGCGCGTCGGGTGCGACGCTCGGCTACCCCGGCAACGCCGCCGGGCGTCTTGTGACTCACGCCGCGGCCATCGCCGCCTCTTACGACGACGCGAACGGACGCGACATCTATGGGCGCTCGGACGTGAGCCGCGACGTCTACGCGATCCGTTCCCCGGTGCGACAGGGAGATTCCGGAGGTCCTTTCATCACCCTCGACGGCCGGGTCGGGGGAGTCATCTTCGCGGCCTCCACTACCGATGGCGACACCGGCTACGCACTTACGGCCGCCGAGGTTGCCGACGAGGTCCGCCAGGGGAGCCGCCGGAGTGACCCCGTCGGCACCGGGGGTTGCGCCCGCTAGGCGGTTTGGCCTCCGTCGACCACCAACGTGGTCCCGGTGACGAACGAAGAGGCGTCTGAGGCGAGGTAGATCGCCGCGCCCACGATCTCCTCGGCCGTTCCCAACCGCCCCATCGGGATCATCGACTCTGCATACTTGAGAGTGGCTTCGTCCTTGGTCATCCACTCATTCAGAGGCGTATCGATCCACCCGGGCGCGATCGAATTAACCCGCACGTTCGAGCCCGCCAGCTCCTTCGCCACCGCTTGCGTGAACAGACGCACCCCGCCTTTCGCAGCCGAATAGGGAGACAGCCCCTGTGCCCCCTGAACACCGGCTACGGACGCGATCTGGATGATCGAGCCGCCCTGGTCGACCATGGCTTGGGCGGCCAACTGCGTCGCGTGGAAGACGGAATCGAGGTTCAGGGTCCGCAGCTTGTCCCAACCCGACGGCCGCAGGCTTACCAGTGGCGCCATGAAGTTGGACCCCCCGGCGTTGTTGACCAGAACGTCGAGTTTCCCCAACTCCTTCACGGTCGTCTGGACGAGGTTCTCCAGCGCGTCGCGCTGCGTTACGTCGGTCGGAATCACGAGAGCCCGTTGACCGATCTGGTCGATCTCTTTCGCCAGCGTCTCGAGATCTCCCTCACTCCGCGCGGCGAGGGTGACGTCGGCACCCGCTGCCGCGAAGCCGAGCGCGATCGCTCGGCCGATCCCACGGGACGCGCCGGTGACGATCGCGCTCTTGCCTCGAAGCGAGAAGATCTCGGTGCTCATGTCGCGGGCCTCCTTGCCCTATGCGGGCCATACGATGCAGCGATGACAGGTTCGGGAAGCATCTCAGAAGAAGAGGTGCGAGCGGCGCTGTTGGCAGCGGGCATAACGGGGCCGCACCAGTCGCATTCTCGCTCCAGCACTCTGGCGAAGATCGCGCCGCTGCTGGAGGGGGATCCTGACAAGACCTTCGGCCTCTCCGGGCTCGAGAGGTATAGCGAGTCCGACGTCCTGGGGTTCATGGCGGATCTCACGGGTTGCAGCAACCACATCGACTGCCTGGATGACGACTTCATCGATCCCGGCCTCACGGTTCGCGGGATCGTCGTCGCGGCCGAGCGGCTTCGAGACCATGCCCGTGCGGGCGGCACCCTCCTTGCGGCCACAGGACATCCGACGGGGATGCTCGAGCACAACATCCGGGTCGTGGACGCTTTCGTATCCGCAGGTGGGAAAGTCCTTCGCCCGCGCGAGGAGGAACAGATCCCTCATCGGACGAAACGGGATCGCCACTTCGAGGTCCGCTACACCGGAGGGGTTGGTTGCCTCGCCGACTGGGGGCAACTCAAGCACACGCATCTTGCGGACGCGATGGAGGCTCTTCTGGAACAGCAGCCGTGGCCCGAGATGGTCTTCGCCGACCACGGCTTCGCGGGGGCCGCGATCGAGCGCGGGATCCCGACGGTCGCGGTGATGGACATCAACGATCACGCTCTAGCGGTGGCGGCGGGGGAGGGCCGCGACGTCACGATCATCCCCCTCGACGACAATCGGCCACCGCGCCTGTACGAGCCTTCGTGGCGGTTGTTCGAGCAGATCATCGAAGCGGACTCTTGAGCGACGCCATCGACACCGTGTTGGTCGACTGCCTCGGGTTGAGGGCCACTGAATCGCTCTTGGTGCTGACCGATCCGGAGCGACGTGCGATCGCGGAGGCGCTGGTGGCGCGGGCTCGCGAGATGGGCGCGGAGACCCTCCTGATCGAGATGAGCGAGCGCGAGACGAACGGCTCGGAGCCTCCCCCTGCAGCGGCGGCCGCGATGCTGGTTTGCGACTTGTGTATCGCACCCACGACGAAGTCCGTCTCGCATACCGCGGCACGCAAGGAAGCGAACAAGCGCGGGGTCCGCGTGGCGACGATGCCCCAGATCACCGAGGACATGCTGCACCGGACGATGGCGGCGGATTACATGGAGGTCCGGCGCCGTTCGGGCGAGCTGGCACGGGCGCTGACCGCCGGCAGCGAGGTCAGGATCACCAGTCCTCAGGGAACGGACCTCACGGTCGGCATCGAAGACCGCGAGGGGATCGCCGATGACGGCAACCTCAGGCAACCGGGCTCGTTCGGGAACCTGCCTGCGGGCGAAGGCTTCATCGCACCGGTGGAGGGGGCCACCCACGGCACCATCGCCTTCGACGGATCGGTATGGCCGATCGGGCTCCTCGAGCATCCGTTCTTCGTCCGGATCGAAGACGGCTACGCCGTCGACTTCTCCGGCCCTCGCGCGGACGAGTGGCTGAAGACGATGGAGCCGCACGGTCCAGAGGCTCTGGCGGTGGCGGAGTTGGGGATAGGGACGAACGATGCCGCGATCCTCACCGGCAACGTCCTCGAGGACGAGAAGATCATGGGCACCATCCACGTCGCCTTCGGCGACAACCACACCTTCGGCGGGACCGTCCGCGTGTCCTCGCACCAAGACGGCATCGTCATGCACCCGACGCTCGCGATCGACGGCAAGCCCTACGTCGAGACCGGCCGCCTGCTGATCTGACCACCCGCCCGGTCGCTTGGTTCGCCGAATGTCCCGGCCATCGGGATGAACAGCGACCAAGCCGTGAAAACGCCTTCTGAGCAGGGAAAACCCGCGGCGTATACTGCTCGGACGCATGGCCACGTCGTCCGGTTCCTCTGGTGGTGACACCTCCTTCATGGGGCGTTTCCTAACCGTGGGCGAGGTGGCTCGGCACCTGAGGGTGTCGAACATGACGGTGTATCGCCTCGTGAAGCAGGGTCAGCTGGCAGCGGTTCGCGTCGGAAGGGGCTACCGCATCCGGGAGGACGACGTCCGCAGGTACCTGGAGCAGCGGTACATGGACGCAGGCTAAGCACAAGCTCCTGCGGCAACGGCTGGCCGTCTTCGGACGGTCTTTTTGTTGCCTTGGCTCGAGGCGCGCACCACTGAGTGGAGGTTCTGTTCGGTGGAGTCGGACTTCGAGAAGGTCTATCAGCGCCTGCTGGAGAGCCGCGGTGTCGTGTTCCTGCTCGGCGGCCTCGATACGGGCAAGACGACTTTCGCGCTCGAGCTTCTGAAGCGAGCGCGGGCGGCTGGAGTCTCGGCGGCACTCGTCGATGCGGACATCGAACAGTCGACGGTGGGGCCGCCGACAACCGTGGGACTCAGGTTCACCGACGATCTGGAGGAGCTCTCGCGCGAGAACCTTGTGGCCGCGGACGCTCTGGGCTTCGTCGGATCCCTTCATCCACGCGAGCATCTGCTGCCGCTGGTGACCGCGACGGCCAAGCTGGTGAGGCGAGCGCGGGAGGCGGGAGCGGCCCTGATCGTCGTCGACACGACGGGTTTCGTCGCCGGGATCTACGGCCAGACCCTCAAGTTCTTCAAGATGGATGCGGTGCGCCCGGATCATGTGGTTGGGTTCGAGCGCGGGGGCGAGCTGGAAGCTCTCGTCGGGATGGCGCAGAGGTTCACCTCCGCCGAGGTCGTCGAGCTCGAGGCCGCCGACCAGTTCGCCAGCCGCTCCGCCGAGGAGAGGGTCGCCTTCCGCGAGCAGCAATTCGCCGCCTACTTCGCCACCGGTGCTTCGCGCTGGCGCGTCAAGCCCACCGTTTTCATGCCCACCCTTCCTCCGGAGTTCGACCTGAGTAGGTTGGATGGGCTCGTCGTCGGGATGGAAGATGGCGAAGGTTCGTGTCCCGGTATCGGAGTGCTCGAGTACGAGCCATCTGAGGGGATCCTTCGGATGGTGTCTCCGATCACCGAAGGGGTTCGAGGACTGAGGTTGGGGTCCTCGAGGATAGATACTGAGGGCCGTTCCAAGGGGCCGGTGACCCTCCGGCAACTGTTCGGCACGGAATAAGAGAAGCCGGAGGAGAAGAGCTATGCCGTCACTGGTCAAGAAGCGCCGCAAGAAGATGCGCAAGAAGAAGCACCGCAAGATGCTGAAGAAGACGCGTTGGCAGCGTCGTCAACAGGGCAAGTAAGCCGGGAAGAAGATCAGCCGAGGTAGAAGGGCGCCAGGGGCTCCGAAGCCGCGGCGAGACTCGTCTTGCGTTGTTTAACTGCGACGGTGCGGCGCTCCTGCGTCGTCAGGCCACCCCAGATCCCGAACCGCTCACCTTCCGCGATCGCGAAGTCCAAACACGGCTGGCGAACGGTGCAGTTGGAGCAGACCGCTTTGGCGACCTCAGACTCTTGTTCCGCGGGCGGGAAGAACATCTCGACCGCTACCTCCCGGCAGGCGGCTTTGTCCTGCCACTCCTGACTCGAGGCCACGGATCCGCTCCCATCTCTAACCGGCTGACCGACTTGCGGAGTGTAGGAAGGCGTTGAACCCGCGTCAATACACATGACGCTTCTTCTTACTCGACTCCGGTTTCAGCGTTACGCCTAGGATGCTGCGAGTGAAGAAGCGAGACTTCGTGACCTTCCTATCGGATTACGGGCTCGAAGATGAGTTCGTAGGGGTCTGTCACGCGGTCATGTTGCGGATCGCTCCCCACATCAGGATCGTGGACGTGCATCACAACATCTTGCGCCAGGACATCCGCCACGGAGCCGTCGTTCTCCTTCAGTCGATCCGCTACCTCCCGGAGTCGGTCCATCTCGCCGTGGTCGATCCGAGCGTCGGCTCGGCCCGGCGCGCGATCGCGATCGAGACCGGACGCGGCGAGACCTTCGTGGGGCCGGACAACGGGCTGCTGATCCCTGCAGCGGAGGATTCCGGAGGCATCAAACGCGTCTTCGAGTTGTCCGACCGGCGCTTCTTGCTAACTCCCGTTTCGAAGACGTTCCAAGGACGCGATGTCTTCGCCCCCGCAGCCGCCCACATCGCGGCCGGGGTCGATCCGTCGGAGATCGGTCCGCCGCTTGCGGTGGATGACCTTGTGCGACTCGAGATCCCCGAGGCGTGGGTGCACGACGATCATCTGCATGCCGAGGTCCTGCAGGTCGATCGCTTCGGCAACCTCCAGTTGAACCTCGGCCGCGACCATCTGGAGAAGGTCAACATCATCGCCGGGGGTCGCTGCGAGGTGAGAGTCGAGGGGCACCGCCTCCAGATCCCCTTCGGGGACACGTTCGCGCATGTGGGCGCCGGAGAGTTCGTCCTGATCGAGGACTCGTACCACTACGTCTCGCTGGCCATCAACAAAGGTGACGCGGCCGGTCGCTTGCGGGCACGGCCGGGGTCCACGGCGATCGTGGCGCCGTCTCCCGCCGCCACGAAGTAAGCCGTCTGACCGCGCGTTAACCTGCGGACATGGCGGGACGACGGGTTCTCATCACAGGCGTGTCCAGGTTCCTGGGGCTGCGGTTGGCGAAACGGCTCGAGCAAGACGATGAGGTCGAGCTGGTCGTGGGAGTGGACCTCGAGGAGCCGCCTCTTCCGATAAAGAAGCTGGACTTCGTCCGCGTCGACATCCGGAACCCGCTGATCGCTCGGGTGCTGGAGACGACGAAGGTCGACACCCTCGTTCACACCAACATCTTCTCGAGTCCCGGTCGCCTCGGCGGCCGGTCTCAGATGAAAGAGAACAACGTCATCGGCACGATGCAGTTGCTGGCGGCGGCGCAGAGAGCCGAGCGGCTGGAGCGCGTCGTCATGAAGTCTTCGACCGCGGTCTACGGCTCGGGTGCGGGTGAACCGTCGCTTCTGCCCGAGGATCATGCATCTCGACAGGTTGAGCTGTCCGGCTACGGCAAGGACTGCGCCGAAGCCGAGCAGTACGCGCGGGACTACGGCCGACGCCGGCCGGAGGTGGACCTCGTGATCCTGCGGACGCAGAACGTCGTGGGGCCGACCGTCAGCACGAGCATGACGGACTACCTCTCTCTTCCGATGATGCCGACCGCGTTGGGATTCGACCCGCGGCTGCAGTTCCTGCACGAGCAAGACGCGGTGGAAGCGCTGTACACCGCGCTGAAGAGCGAGAGCACCGGGATCTACAACATCGCGGGCGACGGCGTCGTCTACCTGTCACAGGCGATCCGGATGCTCGGGAAAGTCGAGGTCCCGATCCTGCTCCCGGCCGCACAAACGGCTGCGTCGCTTCTGCGTCGTTTCGGCGTCATCGACTTCCCGACGGACCAGCTCAAGCTGATGCTGTTCGGCCGGATCGTAGACACGCGCAGGGTCAAGGAACGGCTGGGTTTCACGCCGCGGTACTCCACTACCGAGACGCTCACCGACTTCAGGGACCACCGCGGCCGAGACGAACTGCCGGAGCCGAACCTTCGGCCGACGTGGGAGAGGGAGCTGTTCGAATACCTCAGGCAGCGTAACGAGCAGAGGCAGACCGTCTAGGTGGAGTGGTGATGGCAGACGCAGAGATCATCCGGCTTGACAGCAGGACGCGCGCAGGGCGGACCGGTCCGAGCCGCGCGGGAGCGCGCGTCAGATGCCGCGCCACCACGTCGTCGGGCCGGCCGTGTCGCAACTACGCCACCGCCGGCACCGGTTACTGCTCGGTCCACACGCCTTCTGTAGGGGCGACGTCGAGAAGCGTCGAGGCTGCTCCCGAATCCCCCGCGGCCACCCCGCGCAACCGCGAGGAAGAGACCGGGATCGAGAACTTCCTGCGCCGTCGCCTCACCGGCAACTACCCGATCGACGACTTCGGCTACGACCCCGAGCTCTACCGCGAGGTGTTGCTGCCGCTGACGAGACTGTTGTACGAGCGCTATTTCCGCGTGCGCACGCTCGGTGTCGAGCGCATACCCGACACGGGGCCCGCGCTGGTGGTGGGGAACCATTCGGGCACCGTGGCTTTGGACGCCGTCATAGCCCAGTACGCCGTCGCCACCGAACATCCGAACCGCAGGGTCATCCGGAACATCGGCGCCGACCTCGTCTACCAGCTCCCGGTCATAGGACCACTTGCACGCAAGGGGGGAGCGGCCGTGGCGACCGAGGAGGACGCGCAGGAGCTGCTCCGGCGCGGGGAGCTCGTCGGCGTCTATCCCGAGGGCTATAAAGGCGTCGGCAAGGGCTGGCGGGAGCGTTACAAGCTGCAGCGCTTCGGCCGCGGTGGATTCATGGAGACCGCGCTGCGCACCAGGGTCCCGATCATCCCGGTCGCCATCGTTGGCGCCGAAGAAGCCTTCCCGATGATCGGCAACGCGAAGTGGTTGGCGAGGACACTTGGAACGCCTTACTTCCCGATCACGCCGACCTTCCCGTGGCTCGGCCCTCTGGGTCTATTGCCTCTTCCTTCGAAGTGGATCATCGAATTCGGCTCGCCCATCCCGGTGGACGACTATCCCGAAGACGCGGCCGAGGACGCGATGTTGGTCTTCGACCTGGCCGACCGCGTTCGGGACACGATCCAGCAGATGCTCTACAGCCTCCTCCAACAGCGCAAGGGCGCCTTCTTCTGATCACTTCCCGTGATCGGTGCCGTTCTCCGGCACTATCACGGCAGTGATCCGTTCTAGCCTCCCGCCTGCCAGATCCTCAGCACTCCGAGGAAGCCCGCGAGCGTGATCGCGATCAATAAGAGCGCCAGCGCGTAGAGCGTGTTCTTCCTCACCGTCGAAGGATAGGAGAGCGTCAGCCCTCGCCGAGACCTACGAACTTCAGCGCGAAGCGCCGGTCACACGTCGCGCAGTGATACCCACCGGCTTCGTCGCCGCTGGGCTCGAGGTCGGTCTCGCCGCAGTAGGGGCAATAGAACGGTGCCGCCCGCATGCTCATTGCTCGGCCTCGGATTGTTGCGGGCCGTGGAGCCGCCCGAACGAGTGGATCCCACACTCGGTCTTTGCTAGACCGTCCCAGCGCCCGGCCCGCTCGTCCTCGCCCGGCCGCACGGCGCGGGTGCAGGGCCAGCAACCGATGGACGTGTAACCCTTCTCCAAGAGTGGGTGGGTCGGGATGTCGTGCTCTTTGATGTAGGAGTCGACGTCGCTCTTGTTCCAGCGTGCCAACGGGTGGATCTTCATGATCTCGTTCCCCGACGGCAAGAGCTGCGCCTCGATGATCGGTGTCTCTGCGCGCAGCGGCGACTGGTCGCGCCGCAGCCCCGAGATCCACCCGTCGTACTCCTCCAAGGCGGCCTGCAACGGCCTCACCTTGTTGATGCCGCAGCAGGTATCGGGGCTGCGGCGATAGAGCTCAGCGCCGTAGATCTCGGCTTGGCGGTCGGCGCTGCCGTGCTCGCCCCGCAGCGTCACGACCTTCAGATCCCACATCTCCGCGATGCGGTCTCGGAACCGCAGCGTCTCTTCGAAGTGGAAGCCGGTGTCCAGGAACAGCACCGGAAGGTCCGGCTGAAGATCGCGCAGGTGGTGCAGGATCACCAGCCCCGAGGCCTGGAATGAGGTTGCCACCGCGATCCGGTCGAGTGACTCCAATGCCCACTTGAGAACCGCGGCCGGCTCGGCCTCCTGTAAGGCGGCGGGATCGAGCGACGGATCAACGAAGAGGTGGTTGTTCACGAGGCGCGCGGCTCCGCCACGATGGAGGGAGCCGGAGGTAGTCCTTCGAAGACCGGCTTCTTCGCGAACTCCTGAAGCTCCGCGGGAGACAGCCGGTTCACGAACGTGGCGAACGACTCTCCATCGTTCCGGAGCTTGCGGTAGCTGCGGATCAGATGCTCCGTGTACGGGCCGACCTCCGAAGCGAGCACCTTCACGCCCCTCACCTTGGTACCGAACGTTCGATCGGAGCCGAGGTGTCCGCCGAGATGCACGAGGAAAGCCTCGACCTTCCTCCTCTCCTCGATCTGGTTGCCGTCGTGGTCCGTGGTCCACACGCGCTCGCTCTGGAGACACCCCATCAGCCCGATGTCTGCGGTCTGGTACCGCGCGCACGAGTTCGGGCACCCGTTCAGGTTGATGCGTACCTCCTCTGCGAAACCTGGAAGTCTCTCCTCGAGGTAGCGATAGAGCTCGTTCGCCCGGCCCTTCGTCTCCACGATCGCCAGCTTGCAGAACTCGATACCGGTGCAGGCCATCGTGCCGCGCCGCCACGCGCTCGGCTGCACGGGAAGGTCCAAGACCTGAAGGTCTTCGGTCAGCTCCGCAACACGCGTTTCCGGCACGTCCAGGATCACCATCTTCTGTTGCGTCGTGGTGCGCAGGCGGCCCCGCCCGTAACGACGCGCCAGTCGCGCGACCGCCCGCAGTTGGTGGCCCGCGATCCGGCCCGCTTTGGGAGTGAACCCGACGTACTTGTTGCCGTCGCGCTGGTCGCCGACGCCGACGTGCTCGCGGTGGACCTGATTGCTCGGGGGTGGCTCCGGCAGATCTGCCAGCGCGAACCCGAGCTCTTTCTCCAACACCTCGCGGAAGCGCTCCGGCCCCCAGTCCCGCACGAGGAACTTCATCCGCGCGTGGTTGCGGGCGCGCCGATACCCCCACTCTCTGAACACCGAAGTGATCCCAACCACGACCGGCACCACTTCGTGCGGTGCCACGAAGGCACCGAGCCGCACGCCGAACATCGGGTTCGTGCTCAAGCCTCCGCCCACCCACAGGTCGAATCCGGCGGTCCCATCACGCGCGGTAGCTCCGACGATTCCGATGTCGTTGATCTCGTGCTGCGCGCATTGATGAGCGCATCCGGTGATCGAGATCTTGAACTTGCGCGGGAGGTTGGAGAAACGAGGATCTCCGATCAGCGCCGCGTTCGCCTCCTGGATCAATGCGGACGCATCGACGATCTCGGTCGCATCCGTTCCTGCGAGCGGGCAGCCAAGGATGTTGCGCGGTGTGTCCCCGCAGGCTTCTGTTGTTGACAGCCCCACCGCTTCGAGCTCGCTCCAGATGGCCGGCATGTCCTCTATCCGGATCCAGTGCAGCTGGACGTTCTGTCGGTCCGTCACATCAGCGACGTCGCGGCCGTAGCGTTCGGAGATGCGTCCGATGACGTCGGTCTGCTCGGAGGTGAGAAGGCCACCCGGGATACGGACGCGCAACATGAAGTAGCCGTCGGTCTCCGGACGTTGCGTGTAGAGGCCGTACCAGCGGAACCGGTTGCGCAGGTCCGATGGCCAGATCGAGGAGAAGCCCTTCTTCGAATAGACGTTCTCGATCCGGGCGCGCACGTTCAGCCCGTCGTCTTCCTTCTTCGCGGCCTCGGCGGGATTCTGTGGCTCGTGGTACCCAAGTGCCCACTGGGCCTCCGAGCGGCGCGGCTTCGTCTTATCCGGCATGGGGAGAAGATACCCTATCTAACGTGCAAAGCGTGCAAAGTTTCGGGGCCCGTTCTGTACCCCGGAAAACGCGTCCGCAGGGGGCCGCACTGCGACAGAAGGGTTAGAGGTCTCGGCAGAGTTCGGCTATGTGGCGCTCGAGCTCGTTGAGGCCCTCCACCTTGCCGATGCACATGGCGACGCCCGCCTCCTTCGCCAGCGCCTCTAGCTGTGCGTCGAGGTAGGCGGTGTAGAGGATGATCGCTTGGTCCGGGCGCCTGTCGCGGATCGAGCGAGCCGCGGTCAAGCCGTCCACGCCGGGCATCTTGTAGTCCATCACGATCACATCGGGGTCGGCGGCCGGCGCCACTTCGACCGCTTCTTGCCCCGAGGCAGCCTGGCCGACGACGTCGAAGCCATCGAGCTCCAGCATGTCCACGAGCATGTTCCGGACGTGGTCGGTGTCGTCCACGACGAGCACCTTCATGCCCACCTGCTGCGCCCCTTCATCCTCATCCCCGCGGCATCCCCTTGCTCACCCTGGACCTCCCAGACAGACGTTGTTCGACGTACTCGCGGCTTCGCTTCAGCATCTCGACCAGCTCTCGCGGCCGCTCCAGGTACCTGCCGACCGACAGCTCCAGCGACACCGCGCCCGCGTAGCCGGTACGACTCAGCTCTTCGAGGAACCTGTCCAGGGGAAGTATGCCTTTCTCCAGCTCCAGGTGCCCGTCCCGACCGTCGCCCGCGTTGTTGGACAGGTGGATGTGTACGAGCTTCGGAGCCAAGATCTCGTACACGTCGAGGATGTCCTGGCGAGCGACCGTCACGTGGCTGGTGTCCATGGCGACCAGGTGGCACGCCTCGTAGAGCGCCTTCGCCTCGAGCCACCGGTACGCGCGCATCCGTCGCCCCGCGACCCACTTCGGATACATGGTCTCGACGGCTACGGTCACACCCGTCTCCGCGGAGAAGCCGCCCGCCTCCTGTGACAGCCAGCGCGCGTAGTCGCGCTCCCACAGATAGGGCGGGTGGACGACCATCGATTCCGCCCCGACCGCGCGACAGAACTCTGCCCCCCTCTTGATCTTCTGGATCGGGTCCGCTCCCCACACCGTCTTGGTGATCACGAGGAAAGGAGCGTGAACCGAGGCGATCTTGAGGCCGCGTTCGGTCGCCACGCGGAGCGGGATCTCCGGTTCCTGCGTCCGTGGATCGCGCGTCACCATCAGCTCGATCTCCCTGAAACCCGCTTCGGCGAGCGCGTCCATGGCGCGCTCCAGCTCGAAAGCCCAGAAAGGGCCCGTGGAGCACTGCACCGAGGGCTGCGGTGGCGGCGTCATGGGGCGCAATCGTCGCACGGGCGAGGCGGCGCTCCGAACCTCGGAGCTATACGTAAAGCGCCCCCGGAAACGGGGGCGCAGTGGGAGCCACGAGAACGAGAACGACTTGGGCGGGCTGGGAGGCTCCTTCCACGGCCGTGAGGCCGTGAAGTCCGAAGGTCCCGGTCTCGCCGGCTCCACCCATAGCTTCGGAATCTTCCTGGAAATCCTTGAGAGAAGGGGAGAGGAAGGAGGTCGATCCTGGCTAGCGGGTGCTTGCAATAGTTTGCAGAGGCGGTCCCGAGGAGAGAGAATGGACGAGATGAGTTTGGCGGACCTGCTCTCTGTGACGGCGACGGCGCACCCCCGGAAGGTGGCTCTGGTGGTCGCCTCCGACGGCTCGAAGATCACCTACGAAGACCTCCAGCGAGAGGCGGACCGGGTGGCGGGGGCGTTGGCGGCGCTCGGCATCGTGCCCGGCGATCGGGTTGCGATCGGCATGCACAACAGCCCCTTCTTCGCCTACGCCTACTTCGGGATCCTGCGCGCGGGGGCCGCCGTCGTCCCGTTGAACATCATGCTGACGGAGGCAGAAACCACCGCGGTCCTGCGGGACTCAGGCGCTAGAGCTGTTCTGGCGGGGGGGCCTTACCTGTCGGTGGTGGAGGCGGCTGCGAGCGATCTCGAGACCGTGGAGCGGGTCTTCTCGGTCGAGGGCTGGACGGAGCTCGGCTCGCATCCGGCCCCCGCCGCGGAGGTCACGGGCGACGACCTCGCGGTCCTCGCCTACACCTCCGGCACGACCGGCGAGCCCAAGGGCGTGATGCTCTCGCACGAAAACCTTATGGCGAACCTGCGTCAGCAGATGGCGATCCCCGAGGCTCATGTGTCGGTGGACGATGTCTTGTTCCTGGCGCTGCCGCTCTTCCACATCTTCGGGCTCAACGTCACGCTGGGACTGCTGGTGATGAACGGCGCGACGGGCGTCCTCGTCGAGCGCTTCGAGCCGGTCCCGACGCTGCGGGCGATCGTGGAGCACAAGGTGTCCGTCCTCTTCGGCGCGCCCACCATGTACGCCGCCTGGGTCAGCGTCCCCGGAGCGGATCAGTACGACCTCTCCGCAGTACGGCTCGCGGTCTCTGGAGCCGCCCCGCTGGCGGCGGACGTTCTGCGGAGCTTCTATGACCTCTTCGGAGTCTGGATCTACGAGGGCTATGGCTTGACGGAGACCGCACCGACGCTGTGGTCGAACCGCATGAGCGACAAGCCTCGGCCCGGCTCCGTGGGCAAGCCGCTGCCGGAGGTCGAGTTCCGTCTGATCGACGAGCACGGGGACGACGTCGAGCTCGGCGACCCCGGCGAGGTCGTGGTCAAAGGCCCGAACGTCTTCAAGGGGTACTGGAACCGCCCGGAGGACACGGAGGCCGCCTTCATCGAAGGTTGGTTCCGGACAGGCGACGTGGGCGTGCTCGACGAGGAGGGCTACCTCTACCTGGTCGACCGCAAGCGCGACCTGATCATCGTCTCGGGCTTCAACGTTTTCCCGTCCGAGGTCGAGAACGCGCTGCTGCAGAACCCGAAGGTGGCGGAAGCCGCGGTCGTAGGCGTCCCGCACGGGTACACGGGCGAAGCGGTCAAGGCTTACGTGGTTCTCGAGCCGGGGGCGGAGGCGACGGAGGCCGAGCTGATCTCACACGCGCAGAGCCTCCTCGCGCGTTTCAAATGCCCCAGCTCTATCGAGATCGTTCCGGACCTCCCACACCTGTTGACCGGAAAGGTTCTGCGGCGCGCCCTGCGCACCTGATCCGCTCGAGAGCGTCCGGCCGGAAGATGCGCAGCGTCTTCCCGTTGTGTTCCAACAGGCCGCGGCGCTTCCAGTCGCTGAGCGTCTTCGAGGCGCT
>JADDQX010000005.1:19419-33107 GCA_016781115.1 Actinomycetota bacterium
CTCCTTCTCCTCCTAGCGACGGGCGCGCCAGACGCTGGTTGCGCGTGGCCCTCTTCGTCCTTCCCGCGCTGCTATTCGTAGCCCTTCTTGGGGCCGCGGTCGCCAACGATTCGGGACCTCCGGGGCGCGGCGACGAGGCTCCGGCGTTCGAGGCACAGCTTCTGACCGGCGACGGCACGCTGGCTCTGGACGATCTGCGCGGGAAGCCGGTGGTGCTGAACTTCTGGGCGTCGTGGTGCGTGCCGTGCAAGGACGAGGCGCCCATGCTGCGCGAGGCAGAGCAGCGGTACGGCGACACCGTCACCTTCGTCGGGATCGACATCCGCGACGCGCGCTCCGACGCGGTCCGGTTCGTCGACGAGCAGGGGCTGGATTACATGCACGTGCGCGATGAGGACGGTGCGATCTACGAAGCTTTCGGTCTGACCGGACAGCCGGAGACGTTCTTCCTGGACGAGGAAGGGAAGATCCTCGAGCACGTGCCCGGCCCTCTCTTCAGAGACACCCTGTTCCAGCTCCTGGATTCCCTCACCGCCCGCTCGGTCTGATGGCGGACCCGACCGTCCCCATCGCCTTCGGCGCGGGCGTGATCTCGTTCCTGTCGCCTTGCGTGCTGCCATTGGTGCCCGGCTATATCTCCTACATGTCGGGGATCAGCGCGGGCCGCGATGAGTTGTCGCCGCGCGCCAAGACAGTGAGGGCCGCGACCGCGTCGCTCGTGTTCGTGCTCGGCTTCACCGCCGTCTTCGTGCCGCTCGGCGCGACGGCGAGCGTGCTCGGACGGCTGCTGCGGTCGTATCAGGACGAGTTCAGGATCGCGAGCGGGATCTTCATCATCCTGCTCGGCCTCGTGTTCATGAACGTGATCAAGCTGCGCTTCCTGCAGCAAGAAGCGCGCTTCCACCCCAAGCCCGGCGCGGGACTGGGAGGGGCCGCCGTTCTCGGCGGCGCGTTCGCATTCGGTTGGAGCCCCTGCATCGGGCCGATCCTGGGGTCCGTCCTCACGCTCGCGGCCGGGCGGGGAGGCTCCGTCTCGGAGGGCGCGATGTTGCTGGCCGCTTACTCCCTCGGCCTCGGCGTGCCGTTCGTGCTGGCCGGACTCGGGGTCACCAGGCTCACCGGAGCCGTGGCGTGGCTGCGCAAGCACACGCGTGCGGTGTCGCTCGCCAGCGGGACGCTGCTGATGATCGTCGGGCTGTTGTTCGTGACTGACCAGCTCTTCCAGATCTCGATCTGGATGCAGAAGGCCTTCTCCGCAGCGGGCCTCGACTTCCTAGCCCGCATCTAACCAGGGGTCTGCTAACTGGCCTACGTCCCAGCGGAGGTTTCCGACGTCAGACGGCCGCAGCGGCCCCCTACGGCCTAGTCGACAGCCCGATGGTAGCGGTGCCGGAAGAAGCCACGCCCGCACAAGGCGGGGCCACTCCCGGCCCCTGCCACACCCACACCGACGTCGGCTTCCCCGGCTCGACCTCGATCGGCCCCTCGCTCTCGCCGCAGATATCCACGGTGAGGTCGTCGTGTCTGAGGTAGCTCCCGTCTTCGTTGGTGTCTTGGATCACGGACGCGTACACGGGCAGACCCGAGTCGTCTTCGAGCGCGACGCTGACGAACTTCTCCTTCGGGAGCAGGTCGAAGAACAGACACGAGCTCCCCTGGAAACAGAGTCCGAAGCCGGCGGTTCCGAATGCGGGCTCGCTGTAGGTGAGCTGGAGCTTGCGCGGCTTCGCCTTGCGGGCGCGTCCGGCCGCGGGGCCCCCGAGAGCCCCGACGACCAGTACGAGCGCGACGATCAGCGCGGTGCGCCTCCCCATCAGCTCTTGCCCAGCTTGACCGCGAACGCGTCGAGGCCGCGGGCCATGTCGTTCGTGTACAGGCGGCCGCCGTGCCATAGCGCGGAGTAGGTCGTGGAGTCATCGGCTTGGAAGTAAGCGAGCTCCTTCGGCGCGGTCGCGTCGTCCAGGTTGTGAACGGTGACTCCACCGGTGAACCACGTGACCGCCAGGTTGTGCGTACCGGGCTGCCAGTCGAGGCCGTGGCTCAAGCACCACGACGGCGTCCAGCCTGGGAAGGTGCCGACACCTGTCGCGTCTCCACCGCGTGGCGGAGTGATGCTGCTCTGCAGCTTCGGGCTCTTGGGGTCGGAGATGTCGTAGATCCAAGCTCTGCCGGTCGGCGTCGGGGTGCCCTTGCAGGTGTGGAGCGCGAAGGCCTCGTCATCGATCGCCAGCAGCTTTCCGTCCGAGCTCGGCACGGCGAAGTGGTTGAACTGGATCTGGGGGTTGCGGATCGTCGAGATCACCTTCGGCTCCAGGGGGTTAGAGACATCCCAGATGCCGAAGCCGCCATAACCGGCGCAGAAGCCGAGCTTCGCCTTCTTGCTCAGGTGGAACGAGAAGTCGTGACATCCGGTGGAGCTTCCGGTCGGGACGTACGTTGCCTTGACCTCGGGCTTCTTCGGGTTCGAGATGTCGACGATGTGGGTCTTCATGCCGCCGTTGGTGGGGAGACCCCCGGGGTTGACGTAGATGTAGTCGGTGCCGGGGTAGGGCTTGAGGGTGTGGGACTGGGAGCCCGACGGGAGGTTGATCGCGCCGATCTGGCGCGCCTTCGCCGGGTTGCGCACGTCGATCAGGACGAATCCGGCCGCGGACTCGCCCGCCTCCGGGACGTTGCACGTGGCCGTGTGGTGGCCCATCGCGATGAGCCCGGGCCTCACGACCTCCACGTCGTTGTCGTTGCCGGGGCAGCTGAAGAAGCCGACCTCACGAGGCGCCTTGCCGGACACGTCGAAGATGTGCACTCCGCCCTTCTCCGGATCCTCGTTGCGCCTGGTGGTGCCGTTCAGCTCACCGGCGTAGACGTACTTACCCGACGCGGCGAGCTCGGTTCCGCCCGTGAACTGGATCTTGTCCAGCAGCTTCAGACCTTTGGCCTCGGTTTCCGCCGCCCGAGCCGGGATGAGCCCCCCCACCAACAGCAACCCGCTCAGCGCGGCGATCCCCAGTCGCGACATCTTCATAGGTAAACCCCCTAATGTGGTTACTCCACGTTTGTCCGATTGATGGATTCGCCGCCGGGGCGGGGTCTCCTCCACGAAGCCGCGGGCGGAGCCGGTCGATGTTGGCCCCGGCGCACGAATTCACAGACTCGGTTCTATGTTGGCGAGAGCGTGCAAAACCGCAGGTCAGAGGCACCGCGAAGTTTGTGATTGCGCTCACAAGCTTTAGGATGGCCCCTCATGCGGAACCGACCCATCCCCGAGGCCACCGTCGCCAGGCTCCCGATCTACCTCCGTGCCCTGCTGGAGGTCGCCGAGGGTCGCGGCGAGCTGACGGTCTCGTCTGAGGAGCTGGCGGCGATGGCGGGCGTCAACGCCGCGAAGGTCCGCAAGGACCTCTCCTACCTCGGTTCCTACGGCACCCGAGGCGTCGGCTACGACGTCGAATACCTCCTCTACCAGATCACCCGCGAGCTCGGCCTCACTCAGGACTGGCCCGCCGCGATCATCGGCATCGGAAACCTTGGCCGGGCGCTCGCTTCTTACAAAGGGTTCTCCGAGCGGGGGTTCCGGATCTCGGCCTTGTTCGACGTCGATGAAGAGGTGCTGGGAGAGCAGATCGGCGGTCTCCCCATCCGGCACCTCGACGAGCTGAAGGAGGCCGTGGTCGAGGAGGGGATCTCGATCGGCATCATCGCGACCCCTCCGATGGCCGCGCAGGAGGTCGCCGAGAAGCTGGTCGACGCGGGCGTCAAGTCGATCTTGAACTTCGCTCCGTCGGTGGTGAACGTTCCGCCCGACGTCTCGGTGAGGAAGGTCGACCTCTCGATCGAGCTCCAGATCCTGTCCTTCTACCAGCAGCGGACGCAAGCGATCGCTACCGCTCGCGAGGCCAACCGGCGTCTCGCCGTGCAGCGCAAGGTCTAGGGCGGTAGCTTGAGCGCCATGTCGATGGTCGTGGTGGGTCTGAACCACAAGACCGCACCGATCGGACTCCTCGAGCGGCTCACGATCAACGGGGAGGACCTGCCCAAAGCCCTGCATCAGCTGGCGATGTACGAGCACGTCCTCGAAGGAGTCGTGCTCTCCACCTGTAACCGCACTGAGGTCTATGCGCTCGTATCGAAGTTCCACGGCGGCGCGCAGGACATCCGGAACTTCTTCGCGGAGTTCTGCCACGTCGCACCCGAAGACTTCAGCGACCACCTCTACACGTATCATGACGAGAGCGCATTGCGGCACCTGTTTCGCGTCGCGGCCGGTATCGACTCGATGGTCGTGGGCGAGTCGGAGATCCTGGGACAGGTGCGGCGCGCCTACCAGGTGGCGGAGTCGGAGGGCGTCGTTCACCGGCTGCTGGCCGCCGCGTTCCGTCAGGCTTTCCGCGTCGGGAAGAGAGCCCGCACCGAGACGGGCGTCGGCCGGAATCCTTCGTCGGTGTCGTCGGCAGCCGTCGAGCTGGCGAAGCAAGCCTTTTCGGACGGGACGCTCGGGGGCAAGCGCGTCGTCATCGTCGGGGCGGGCAAGATGGGACGGCTCGCCGCGGACGCGCTGGCGTCCTCCGGCGCCCGTGACGTGACGGTGGTCAATCGCACGGAAGAACGGGCGCAGGCGCTCGCCGAATCTCTGAACGTCGGATCGATGCCGTTCGAGCAGTTGCGAGAAGCGATTGCCGCCGCCGACATCCTCATCTGCTCCAC
Source organism: Actinomycetota bacterium (assembly GCA_016781115.1). Lineage (GTDB taxonomy): Bacteria > Actinomycetota > CADDZG01 > CADDZG01 > WHSQ01 > MB1-2. The sequence continues at coordinate 24,121 of JADDQX010000005.1, forward strand.
AACCGCGCCAGGGCCCGTGATCGACAAGGCGTGCGTCGAGTCCGCGGTGGCGAACCGGCGGAACAGAGAGCTCTTCATCGTGGATATCGCCGTCCCGCGCGACGTCGATCCTGCGGTCGCTGAGGTCGAGGGCGTCGTGCTGCGCGACATCGACGACCTGCGGAGCGTCGTCGAGGCAGGCATCGGAACACGCGTGAGCGAGATCGCAAAGGTTGAAGACATCCTGTCGGAGGAGTTGCAGAGGTTCCTCGTATGGGAGCGCGAAGGCGAGCTCGCTCCTACGATCTCGGCCCTCGTCTCCAAGGCCGATGAGGTGCGGCGCGTCGAGCTCGCGGCCGCGGAGAAGAGACTGCAGGACCTGTCGCCCGATCAGCAGGACGCGGTCGACCACCTCACCCGAAGGATCATCTCCAAGTTTCTCCACGGCCCGATCTCGAGGGCGAAGGAGGTGTCGAGCTCGAAGCAGGGCTACCTCTACGTGAACGCTCTGCGGGATCTGTTCGAGCTCGATGATGAGTCCGCTCCCTAACAGACTGACGATCGCGAGCCGCGGTTCGCGTCTGGCTCTGGCTCAGACCGAGATCGTGTCGCGGCTCCTGCGCGACTACTACCCCGAGCTAGAGATCGAGGTGAAGGTGGTGAAGACCACCGGTGACTCCGATCCCCGTCCTTTCGCGGAGATCGGAGGCAAGGGTCTGTTCACCAGCGAGATCGAGGCCGAGGTGGTTGCTGGAGGCGCGGACGTAGCCGTTCATTCGGGCAAGGATCTGACCGCGGAGCTGGCGGGGGGATGCGCGATCGTGTGTGTGCCGACCCGCGCGTCGGTGCACGATGTGGTTGTCGGAGGCGAGGGCGACTCCGGCGAAGAGCGACTGGCGGGATTGCGCCGTGGCTCCGTCGTCGGCACCTCGAGCATGCGCCGCCGGGCCCTGTTGTTGGACTGGCGTCCGGACCTGGAGATCGTCGAGTTCAGGGGCAATGTGGACACGCGGCTGCAGAAAGTGGCAGACGGTGTCGTGGACGCGGCCATCCTTGCGGCGGCAGGCATCGAGAGGCTCGGCGTTGAGCCGGACGCCGCCCCCCTGTCGCCGTCCCGCTGGCTTCCGGCTCCCGCGCAAGGCGCGATCGCCGTAGAGGCACTCGCCGAGCGCAACGACCTGATCGAGTTGTTCGCGCCTCTCGAGGACGCGGCCGCGCGCGCGGAGTTCACCTGCGAGCGCTCCTTCTCCAGAGCGATGGAAGGTGGTTGCTCCATCCCGCTCGGGTGCCTCGCGCGCGCCGGCGACGGTCGTTTGGTGGCCGATGGTTTCCTCGGCCTTGTGGACGGGAGCCACAGCATGCGCGACCGGATCTCGGGAGGGGTCCACGAGGCCGAGGCTCTGGGGGCCGAGCTCGCCCAAGCGATCATCTCCTGCGGCGGGCGCGAGATCCTGGATGAGTTGGCGGAGCTCGCCCCCCCTGTCGTGCCGGAGCCGTGACGACGTGGAGCCCGTGAAGGTCTTCCTCGTGGGCGCAGGGCCGGGCGACCCGGGGTTGATCACGCGCCGTGGCCTGGAGCTGATCCGGTCGTGTGACGTCTTGTTGTACGACCGCCTGGTCGCAGCCGCGTTGGTGGCCGAGGCCCCCGAGGGGGCCGAGGTGATCTTCGTCGGCAAGACGCCCGGCGCGACTTCCATGCCGCAGGCGGCGATCGATCGGCTCATCGTCGAAAAGGCCCGCGCCGACAAGCTCGTCGTGCGGCTGAAAGGCGGCGATCCTTTCGTCTTCGGGCGCGGCGCCGACGAGGCACAGGCGCTGGCAGCCGCAGGGGTGGCGTTCGAGATCGTTCCCGGAGTCAGTGCTGCTACGGCCGTACCCGCCTGCGCCGGCATCCCGGTCACGCATGGCGGCGTCTCGGCCTCCTTCGCGGTGGTTAGCGCGCACGAGGGGTCGTTTCGGCCGGGAGCAGCAGAGAGATTCGCCAACGTCGCCGCGGGCGCGGAGACACTCGTTCTGTTGATGGGAGCCTCATCGTTGGAAGCCACCATGGATCGTTTGATCGCGTCCGGCCGCTCGCCGGAAGAGCCGGTTGCGATGGTCGAGCGCGGCACCACGCCGCATCAACGAACGATCGTGGCCACGGTCGGGACCGCCGCGGACGCAGCGCGGCGCGAACACCTCGAAGCTCCCGTCACGACGGTGGTCGGACGCGTTGTGCAGATGCGCGACGCACTCGCCTGGTTCGAACAGCGTCCTCTGTTCGGGCGCCGGATCGTGGTGACGCGGGCGCGCTCTCAGGCGGGTCCGTTGATCTCGGCGCTCGAGGAACTGGGGGCCGAGGTGATCGCTTTTCCGACGATCGAGATCCAGGACCCTGGATCGTTAGAAGCCCTCGATGGCGCGATCGACCGGCTCGCCGCAGGCGGCTACGACTGGGTCCTGTTCGCAAGCGTCAACGCGGTCGACCGCTTCTTCTCTCGCCTATACCCGACGCGGGATGTCCGCGCCTTCGGCAGGGCGCAGGTCGCCGCGGTAGGACCGAGGACGGCTGAGCGGTTGCACGGTCGCGGGATCCGGGCGGACGCGATCCCACCGGTCTTCACGGCGGCGGCGATGGCCGAGGCGTTGGGCGCGGGGCCGGGACGCATCCTTCTTCCTCGCCCCCAGGAGGCGCCTACCGAGGTCGTGGAGGTGTTGCGCGAGCGCGGGTGGGAGATCGACCAGGTGGTGGCGTATCGAACGCAGGCCGCGTCTCCCGCTCCCGAGCTCGTGGAGGTGATCGGTGCCGGGGGGTTCGACGGCATCCTCTTCACCAGCGCCTCTACCGTGAACAACTTCGTGCGGATCTTCGGCTCGCCCCCCGACGTGGTCGCCGAAGGAACCGGGCGCGGCTGCGTCGCCTGCATCGGTCCCGCCACCGCCGCCGCGGCCACCGCTGCCGGACTGCGGGTCGATGTCGTGCCCGTGGAGCACACGACGACCGCTCTCGTGCAGGGGGTCGTCGACTTCTACGCCCGTACACTTGGGACATGAAGCGGAACGCGGCCTTCCTCATCGACAACGCCGATAACCGTCTCGGCGACCGCCCCTGACGTGGCGGCATTCCCCGATTCGAGGCTCCGTCGGCTGCGCCGCACGCCTGGGTTGCGCAAGGCGTTCGCCGAGACCCGCCTCGCGCCCGAGGACCTCATCGCTCCGCTCTTCGTCAAAGAGGGCCTGACGGAGCCGGTTCCGATCGCTTCGATGCCGGGTCAGTACCAGCATGGGCTGGAGTCGCTGGTGAAGGAAGCTCGGGAGCTGGTGGAACTCGGCATCGCCGGTGTCCTCCTCTTCGGGATCCCGGCTGAGAAGGACCCCGCCGGCACGCAGGCCTGGAGCCCCAGTGGCATCAGCCAGCAGGCCATCGCCGCGGTCAAGGACGAGCTCGGGGATGACTCGCTGGTGATCGCGGACCTGTGCTTGTGCGAGTACACCGACCACGGGCACTGCGGCATCCTCGCCGGCACCAGCGTCGACAACGACCCCACGCTCGAGGCCTATGGCCGGATCGCGGTCGCTCAAGCGCACGCCGGCGCCGACCTCGTCGCGCCCTCGGGGATGATGGATGGCCAGGTCGGCGCGATCAGGGAAGCGCTGGACGACGCCGGTTTCCCGGAGCTGCCGATCCTGGCCTACGCCGCCAAATACGCCTCGTGTTTCTACGGACCGTTCCGCGAGGCCGCCGAGGGCGCTCCTCGTTTCGGCGATCGGCGCGCTTATCAGCAAGATCCGGCGAACGTCGAAGAGGCAATCCGCGAGGTGGGGCTGGATATAGACGAAGGAGCCGACGCGGTCATGGTCAAGCCGGCGCTGGGATATCTCGATGTGCTCCGGGCGGTCAAACAGGAGTTCGCGTATCCGACGGTCGCCTACAACGTCAGCGGCGAGTACGCGATGTTGGTCGCGGCGGCCGAGCGCGGGTGGATCGACGAGCGTCAGGCGACGCTGGAGACGCTCACGTCGATCCGGCGCGCCGGTGCGGATCTGGTGATCACGTACCACGCACGGAAAGCCGCCGAGTGGCTGAGGTAGCTCCCCGCACCACCACCCGCTCCGACAAGCTCCTGGCCGCTGCCTTGGACCTCATGCCGGGAGGGGTGAACTCGCCCGTCCGGTCGTTCTCTTCGGTGGAGAGCCAGCCGTTCTTCGTCGAGAGTGCCTCCGGCGCCACGATCACCGACGTCGACGGCAACAGCTACATCGACCTCGTGCAGTCGTGGGGCGCATTGCTGTTCGGACACGCGCACCCCGCGATCGTGACGGCGGTGAGTGAGGCCGCCGCCAAGGGAACCTCCTTCGGCACGCCGGCCGAGCTCGAGGTCGAGCTCGCACGGCTCGTGCTGAGCCTCGTCCCGAACGTGGACAGGATCCGGTTCGTCTCGTCGGGGACGGAGGCCGCGATGACCGCCGTCCGGCTCGCCCGCGGGGCGACCCGCCGGAACAAGATCTTGAAGTTCGCGGGCTGCTATCACGGCCACTCCGATCCGCTGCTGGTGGACGCGGGATCCGGAGTTGCGACGCTTGGCATCCCCGGCACCCCCGGCGTCACGGAGGCCACTGCCGCCGACACGGTCGTCGTTCCGTACAACAACCTCGACGAGGTGGACGAGGCGCTGGAGCGGCACGCGGAGGACGTCGCCGCGATCTTGGTCGAGCCGGTGGCGGCGAACATGGGTCTCGTGCTGCCGCACGATGGATACCTGCACGGCTTGCGCAAGCGGGCGGATGCAGCCGGCGCGTTGCTCGTGTTCGACGAGGTGATCACGGGTTTCCGCTTGGGTCCGGGCGGCGCGCAGGAGCGATATGGGGTCGCCGCCGACCTCGTGCTCCTGGGCAAGATCATCGGAGGAGGACTCCCGGTCGGGGCCGTCGCCGGACCCGCGGAGTTGATGGACCAGCTCGCTCCGAGTGGACCGATCTATCAGGCGGGCACGTTGTCTGGGAACCCGGTCGCGATGGCGGCAGGGATCGCCGCGATGACTCTGATCGGCTCAGACCCCGGCGTGTACGGCCGGATCCAGGAGACGGCGAGGTCTCTCGTGCGGGGTCTGGTGGATGCTGCCGACGTCGCCGAGGTGCCCATGGTCGGCGCGGCGATCGGTGGCCTCGCCGGGTTCTTCTTCTCCAATGACGAGGTCGAAGATTACGAAGCGGCCAAGGCCTCTTTCGCGGACGCCCATGCCCGCTTCTTCCGCGGGATGCTCGCGCACGGGGTCTACCTGCCGCCCTCTCGCTTCGAAGCCTTGTTCCTATCTGCGGCGCATACCGAGGAGCACATCGATCATGTGGTGGGGGTGGCGGCGCATGTCCTCACCTCCCGCTGAACGCCGGCGCCGGCCGTTCGAGCCGTGGCGCAAGGTGATGCTCGTGGGAGCGTTCATCTTGCTGGGCAACGCCCTGGGTCAAGCGCTGATCGAGGGCGGGCTCCCCAGCTGGGGGCGCTTCATCTTGACCTTCCTCGGTTATGGGTTCCTCGCGGCCGGCTTCGGGGTGCGCATGCGCGCGCTGAAAGCCGAGAAGGAAGCGCGCGCGGCCGAGGAGGAAGAGGTGGAGCGGGAGAGCTAGCTCAGTCGTCGCGACCGAGGATGAGCCACAGGATGAGGATCGTGAGGAGCAGCATCCCGGTCAGCGCGACGAACGCGATGCCGCCGTTGTTGGCCGGCTGCTCGCCACCCGCGTTGATGCCACCCCGGCAGGCCGACATCGTCAGCGCCGCGAGCACTACAACGCTCCACAGCTTCTTGAGTTGAGACATCTTCCTTCGCTCCGTTCGTTTCCTAGGCGGGGACGGCTTCGCTGCGACGGGCGCGCTTCTCGGACCGGCTGAGGCCGACCAGGTGAAGGACCAGGAGGATCAGCGTTCCGAGGGTGATCATGCGCGCCTGCCCCAGCGGGTTCCCGGGGTCGTATTGCATGACGACGAGCACCTCGAAGGTCTGGTCGGTGTCGGACCCAAGCACCTCCAGCGTGGTGGCGCCGTACTCGACGCCATCTTGTTCGAGAAGGACCGTCGCGCCCTCGTCGTCCACGACGTTGGCCGACTCGATGATCTGGGGAAGGCCCTCTATCTGCTCTTCTTCAGAGGCGGTGGTTATGTAGTCCTGAGCCGAGCTCTCGAGCTCCGCGATCCGCGCTAGCTCGACGTCGTCCTCGGTATCGGGGGCGCGCCACGGAGCGCCGGGATAAGCGGTCGCTTGGTTGAACTCGACCTGTGCCGCGTCCGTTCCGATGCCGATCGGATCCCACTCCGGGAGTTGGCCCACGGGCCCCAGCGGGTTGACCGACCACACCAGGCCCATGATCAGCAGGAACGCCAAGGTGATCGACGCGGTGATGAAGTAGGCGAGACGCGCGCCCATGATCAGCATCAGCAGCAGGAAGGCGCTGCCATTGAAGATGATGATCGACGATACGAACGCGGCCATGCCTGTGACGAACGCGGTGTCCATCAGACCTTCCTCACAGCGTGCGCTCGTAGGCCATCACGGCCTTGATCTGGGCATCCGTAAGCGGATACGGCGGCACCGGGATGCCCTGCGCCGGCGACTCCGCGAACTGCGGCATGAAGGCGAAGCGGCGCCCGTTGCGGATCGTGAACTCGTGCTCGCGTTCGCTGAGGTGCCTCACGTCGCCCTTCCATAGAGCCAGGCCCTGGTACCAGATCGGCGCCTCGACCATCTCGCCCTCGACCTCGATCTCCATCGTCCGGCTGCCTTCTCTGCCCTCACCCTGCGGCCCGTGACAGACGGCGCAGCGGGCCTCAAAGATCTCTTGACCGCAGGAGATCTGGTTGGTCGCGGTCGGCTTCTGGCACCCCTCCGAAAGCTCCGGCGGCCCCTGCTGGTTGCCCGGAAGGCTCCGGAGCCACGCGATCACGTCGTCCACCATCATCGAGGTCATCGACCCGCCGTACTCAACACCCCACGCGGGCATGTCGGTTCCCGGCCGCCCCCGTTCGATGGTGAACCTCACGACCTCTTCGTCCCAGCGGGTGAAGACGTTGTTCAAGGGCGGCGCCTGGTACGCGACGACCTGGTTCGTGATGGGGTCTTTGAAGGCCGGGTTCCCGATACCACCTGCGGCAACGTTCTCGTCGGGCGGCACGTGCAGTGTCCCCGGGCTCCCGTGGCAGTTGGCGCAACCTTGTCCCAGAGCGAGCGCCTTCTCCTCCGCCTTGAACGCGGCCGCCGGGATGTCTTCCTCGAGCTCGGGGGGACGGGCGAAGATCAGCTGCCCGCGCTCGAGCGATGCCTCGGCGAAGCGATGCTCGAAAGCCTCCTGGCGCTCCCTCTCGGGCAGCCAGTACACCGGGATGAAGACCGCCGTGGCGAGGGTCGCGACCAACCCGCCGACCATCACGCGTTGCAGGCGTGGGCCCTCGAGCTCTTCGTCCGGAGGCGCCGGCCGCATCGCCATCGGGATACCGAGCAACGCCGTCGGCTTGCGCGTCCGCCGCTGGCGCATGAGGAAGATCCCCCACAGGATCGCCGCCGGGACGAGGACGACGAACGCGATGGCTAGAACGGAGCCGGTTTCCACCTAGGCTTAGCCTCTCCTCTTCTTCTATGTGGGGACGCAGAGCGGGCCCTTGGGCTCCGCGAACTGGTCCCACGTGCTGACGCCCCGCGGCGGCCCCTCTTGTGTGTCGCCGGTGTCCACCACGACCATGCCGTCTTCGATGGTGATGGGGAAGCGGTCCAGGCCCCGGGGCGCCGGCCCGCCGTAGTACTCGCCGGTGAGGCGGTACTTGGATCCGTGACACGGACACTCGAACAGCATCGAGGTCCCGCAGTGGGGCACGGAGCAACCGAGGTGGACGCACTTCCTGTAGAGCGCCTGCATCTTGGCCTCTGCGGCTCCCACCGCCAGATAGACCGGCACGTCGCCCGGGTCGCCCTCGTAGTAGGTCAGCCAGAAGCGACCCTCCGGGACGAACAGCGGCTGGAAGTTCCCCTCTGGGCCGATCTGGCGCAGGAGGTCCTCGTGGCTCCCGACGGTGATCCTCGTCCCGAACCCTCCGGTCAGCTTCGGCCACAGGAACGACAGCGTGGCCATACCGAAGAACCCGAGGAAGGCGCTGAAGGACGCCGCCCAGGCTCGGTTCAGTAACTGGCGGCGCGATACCGCTAGTTGCTCGGGAGTCAGCGGCTTCAGCTTCTCCTTCGGCACCGTGTCAACCGTGACGTCTCCGCCGCCGGCGCCCGCACCCACCGCGGCCGTGCTTGGGACCACGGTGGCGCCCTTCGAATCGTGCGTACCCACCGGGTGCTCGCGGCTGGCCGCGCCGGTGGCGGCCTTGCGCTGGCGACGAACGGTCACGTTCACCATGAACAGCGCCCATGCCACGACGCTCACGGCGACGAGGATGAGAGCGATGGTCCCTGGGTTCACTGGTCTCCTCTGATCTCTATAGCTCGAAGAAGATCGGCCCGGTCTCCCATGGATACACGAAGTTGAATCCGGGGCCGCGGAAGAACATGCCGATGGTGGTCAGGATCGCGAAGCTGATCACGAAGAAGGTGAAGATGACGATCGCGAGCTTGCGGTCGTCGGGGCGGGTTGACGGGTTCCGGTCGATGAACGGCGTTGCGAACAACCCGATGATGATGACCGTCGGGATGGTCACACCGGCCGGCTGCGGGTGGAAGTAACGGAGCAGCTCCTGGAGCCCGAGGAAGTACCACGGCGCTTTCGACGGGTTCGGCGTCTGGCTGAAGTTGGCGAGCTCGCGCAGCGGAGCGTCGACCGCGACCGAGAACAGCGTGATCATCGCCATCACGACCAGCAGCGAGACGAACTCCGCCGCCATCAGGTGCGGCCATACGTTGACGCGGTCCATCGGCTGGCGCTCCACCTTCTGGATCGCCTCCGGCTTCACGACCGCCAGCAGACGCTGTACTCGCTCGGGGACCGCGGCCCCGTTCCCGTTCCCCACGGCCTTCTTAGCGGGGGTGCCGGTGCCGGCGCGC
>JADDQX010000061.1 GCA_016781115.1 Actinomycetota bacterium
ATCCCGGGCGCGACCGCGCCGCCTTGGTCGCTCTCGTGACCGTTCCCGCGTTGTTGGTGGCGCTCGTGATCGGCGTCTTTACCGGAGTCGCGTGGCTGCCGGTGGTGCTGCTGGCGGCGTGGGCGGTCAAGACGTGGGGCGACGTCCGGTCGCGAGACCCCTTGATGTTGCGGATGTTGAAGGCCCGCCGGCTCGCTCCGGGTGAGGCACCACGTCTGCAGAACATCTCGCTCGGCCTGGCCCGCGACCTGGGGGTGCCGCCCCCGGATCTGTACGTGATCCCGGTGGGGGGGCCGAACGCTCTGGTTCGGAACGGAGGTGCGGGAGGGGTTGTAGCGGTGACCTCTGGGCTGCTGGACAGCTTCACGCGGACGGAGCTCGAGGCGGTCGTCGCGCACTGCCTGGCGCGACTGCACTCGACCGACTTCGCCTACTCGAACCTCGCAGCGCGCTGGAACGATCTCGGCGCCGGGCTGGCGCCCCGGGTGGGGGTGGGGGACGATGTGCGCGCGGCGGCGCTCACGAGGTATCCCCCCGCGCTGGGGGCGGCTCTCAGCAAGACCGACGCCCAGATCAAGAGATACGCGCCGTTGTGGTTCGCCGGGGACGCGCCCTCGCACGAACCCGTGGCCGTTCGGATCGCTGTGCTATCGGATCTGTGATGGGAGAGCCGACCCGGATGCCGGGGACCCCCCCGGAAGGTTTACGCGGAGACGTGGCGCGCCTGTTCTCGGCGCGCGGAACGCATTCGGGGCGCCCCTCTCTCTGGCTGGCGCTACAACGTGCGCTCACGCGGCCCGGCCCTCTTGCGATCGTGCTGTACCGGTTGTCGCACCGGCTGTGGGTGTCGGGCCTGCGGACGCCCGCCGAGATCCTGTGGAGGTTGAACCTCTTCTTCACGGGGGCCGATATCCACCCGGGCGCGGAGATCGGTGGAGGACTGCGGCTGACCCACACGAGCGGCCTCGTGATCGGCAGCGGCGCGAAGGTGGGGAGCAACGTGACGTTGCTGCACGAGGTGACGCTAGGAGGCTCGTCCAGAGGGTTCTTCGACGAAGACTTCACCGACGGGTTCCCGGAGGTGGGAGACGACACCAAGATCGGGGCGGGGGCGAAGCTGCTCGGGCCGATCCACGTAGGTCGGGGCTGTTTCATCGGAGCGAACGCGGTGGTGGCCAAGGACGTGCCCGACGGCGAGATCGTGACCGCGGGACGCGAGGCGTCGTCTCTGGGGCGCAGGATCGATCGTCTCGAAGAGGAACTGAGGGCGCTCAGAGACATCGTGCTGCGGGGAGAGTCGCCCGCGCCCGACGCGTAGGTGGCTTCGCCTCACCCACAGGAGCGCACGGAACAACGGCGGGGGCTCGGGCGCTCTACCGCGGCGATGACGCTCGGAACCGTCATCTCGCGGGTCACCGGAGTGGTGCGGCTCGCGGTGGTCGTGGCGACGCTCGGTGTGGCCGAGACGCGTCTCGCCGACAGCTACAACCTTGCGAACTCGGCGCCGAACATCCTCTACGAGCTCGTCCTGGGCGGTCTCATCACCGCGGTGTTCGTGCCGGTGTTCGTGGAGCTTCTTCAGGGCCCCGACGAAGCGGCCGCGTGGAGGAACCTCAGCGGGATAGTCAACTGGTCGCTGCTGGCCCTCGCCGCGCTCGCGGTGGTGGGCGTGCTGGCGGCGCCATGGATCGCGGAGCTCTACGCCAGCCGTCTCGAAGGGCAAGCTCAGGCGGACCAGCACCGGGTGATCACCTTCCTGCTCAGACTGTTCATCCCTCAGGTGGTGCTGTACGGCATCTATTTCATGGGGGCCGCGATCTTGAACGCGCATCGGCGGTTCGCGTTGCCCATGTTCACGCCGATCCTCAACAACATCGTGCTGATCGGGGTCCTGATCGTGTTCAACGAGCGCTACGGCCCGGTCGATCTTTCGTCGGTGACGACCCCGCAGCTGCTTCTGCTCGGGCTGGGGACGACCGTCAGCGTCGCACCGATGGGGCTCCTGCTGGTGCCGGCTGTGGCGCGGCTGCGCGGTTACCGCTTCACGTTGCGCGTGGAGCGCGACGTCGTGCGGAAGCTCGTTCGTCTGTCGCTCTACATAGGCGGCACGGTCGCTGCGAACCAGATCGGTTTCGTGGTGGTGCAGTGGTTGGCCAACGGGCGGCAGGGTGGCTTCACCGCGTACGTTGCCGCTTTCACGTTCTTCCTTCTTCCGATCGGATTGTTCGTGTGGTCTATCACCACGGCCCTCACACCGGCACTCAGCGCGAGCGCGCTGTCCCAGACGTGGGAAGTGTTCAAAGAGGACCTCGCGGTCGGGCTGCGCGCTCTCCTGTTCCTGATGCTCCCCGCGACCGTGGGGTTCCTCGTCCTGGCCGATCCTCTCGTAGAGGCGTTCCTCGAACACGGGATCGTCACCGGTGCGTCGACCGGCCTCATCGTCGACGTCCTGACGTTCCTCGCTCTGGGCCTCGTGCAGTTCGCCCTCTTCCAACTGCTCACGCGTGCCTTCTACGCGATGCAGGATGGCCGGACGCCGTTCTGGATCAACGCCGCGGTTATCGGCCTCAACATCGCGATCAACCTCCCGATGTACCGGTGGCTGGGCGTCCCCGGTCTCGCCGCCGGTCATGCCGCCGCCTACAGCGTCGGCGTATTCCTGTTGACGAGAACGCTGACGGGGCGGATCGGCGACCTGGGGGTCCGGAAGCTCTTCGACTCCTTCCTGCGCACCGCCGCTGCAACGGCAGGTATGGCGGCGGTGGTGTGGGTCGCGCAGAGGGCACTAGGGGCGCTGGTGGGGACGGAGGGAACGATCGACTCCCTGGTGACTCTCGTCGTCGGCGCGATCATCGGAGTGGCGGCTTACCTGCTCTTCTCGCTGGTGCTCCGGGTGGAGGAGCTGAGGTTCGTGAAGGATCTCCTGGCGCGCCGGAGGCAGGCGAGCCCGCAGCCTCAGTCGTCGTAGAACGCGGCTGCGACGGTGGCCGTCTCTCGCGTTACCCGCTCGATCTCGTCCGAGGTCAAGCGATCCCTCCACGTCTCCGTGGCGGCTCGGCTGTCGCGCTTGATCTCGCGTCGCTTCCGCGCCGAGACGTCTTTGGGGTTGGCGCTGTCGCTGAACCCGGCGATGTGCGCGCGGACGTCCTCGCTCCAGCTGAGGCGGAGGTCCGCGTAGAGCCTTTCGAAACCCGCCATGGGCTCCGCCGCCAGGTCCTCGTACCGGACGTAGAGGAAGTCCTCCCGTCGCCCTCTGAGCGCCCGCACGAAGTCGTAGATGACGTTCCACATCACGATGCCCTCGCCAACCAGGTCGATCTCGCCGCGGTAGCCGTGGAACGAGCCCTCGTGGGCCGCGAGGTGGTCTCGCATCAGGCCACGTTGGGGAAGCCAGTTCCGCTCGTAGTCGAAGCCCCAGTTGAGGCGTTTGATGCTGCTGACGAACGCGACGGGCTTTCGGATCATGATCACCGGCCGCACGCGGAACCGGTCCGCCAGCCACTCCGCAGAGAAGAGAGCGAAAGGGTCCTTCAGCAGCGGTCGTAGCTTGCGGGCGCGATAGGCAACGCTTCTCGGGATCTCCTGCAGTTGGCGAGCGACGTCCTTCACGTGGCGCGAAGCGGCCAACGAGGCGGCCACCGGATAGTCGAGACGGAGGACGCGTTCGATCGCGCTCAGGTACTCGGCCTCGTTCTCCCGCGAGATGTACATGTACCAGTACGGCAGCGGCCGCGTGATCCAGCCGGGGGAGCGATTCGGGCAGAAGGGCTCGTGGACGTACGCGGCCTCGCCCGACGCGCACAGCATCCGGCCCACCCAGGTGGTTCCGGAGCGATGTGACCCGGTGACGAGGATCGGGTCCCGGAGGCTCAGCTGCGTGTGTCGCCCGAGCCGCACGGGACGACGCCGCGGTACACCTCGAGCGCACGCCGGAGCTGGCCCCCGAAATAGGTGATGCCGCCGTTCTCTCTGGCGAGGTGGTCCAACAGGCCTCCGGTCGACGCCGGGTCCCGCAGTTGGTCGCAGGTAGACGCAGTGTCGAGCGAGAGCGTACGGAGTTGGGTTTCCTCGGGCGTCGGAGTGGCCGTGGGGGTCGGCGACGGCGTCGCGGTCGGACTCGGCGCCGGCACCGGGACCTGTGGAACGACGAGGATCGCCGATCCGACCGGGCGTTCCGCCTCTTCGGAGTAGCGATTCACCAGACCCCCCCGAACCCACATCGTGGTCGAGCCGCCCCCGTCGAGGTTGAGCGCGGAGGTGGCGCCCAGGTACTGGAACAACCGTGCGAACTCGACCGGGGTCATCCCGACCGACTTCTCCTGGCGCCCGTCGACGGTGACCAGCATCACCTTGCCGTTCGCGTGAATGCCGATACCGGTGCGCGGGTTGCGGTCGCAGAAGTAGGAGCCGCTGCAGCTCTCCGCCGTCATGACCCCGCTCTCCAGCAAGGTCGGGTTGCCTCCGATGGTCTCGTCTACGCCGGGCCAGCCGGTCGTCCAATCCAACGTCACCTGTTCGCCGGTCGTGAGTCCCTTCTTGATCTGCGTGCCCTCCGCGCTGCCCCAGGGCGCGGAGATGACCGTTGCTCCGCGCCGCCCCAGTCGCCGCGATCGGCACACGACTTCACCCACGGCGAAGCTTTGGGTGACCGAGGTTTGTTCGTCGCGCAGCGCGGGTGGGGCGGTGGGATGAAGCCGGGCGGAACAAGCATCTCGTGGCGGCTTGTGGTTCCAACCGCCCTCCATCGTGTAGACGGAGAACTCTCCGAACTCGGCCGGCACCTCGTTCCACGCAGCTATCTCCCATACCTCCGCGGTCTCCGCCTGCGTCAACCACGCGTCGTAGCGCGGATGCCCGATGAAAACGGTCTGCTCGTCGTGAGAGAGAGAGAAGTTGCGCCCGTACAGCAGCGGCGACGTCACCAGGTTCGCGTTCTGAGCGAACATGTGAACAGGTCTGCCGGCCAGCGGGTCGCTGGGCAGCAACGTGTAATCGCCGTTGATGGCGGCGACCGCGCCGTTGCGAGTGGCCATCGAGCTGGTGGTCTCGTGGCCGGGGATCTCGTCGTTCGCCAGCTCCATGTCCAGCGTGAGGTTGCTCGTTAGATCGAGCTTGAGCACGCGGATGCGGTTCGGCCCCCGAGAGTCCCGGATGCGCAGTAGCTTCAGTCCGGGAGCGATCCGTTCGGCCCGGATGCGGTAGCGACCCGCGGCGAGGACGCGCGGAGCCGACGGTATGTTCGCCATAGCCACCGCCAGCAACAGCGCGATGGAGACGCCGGCGGCGCCGAGTGTCCTTCCTTTCACGGATGGGACATTAGCGCGCTCTTGTGCATTACAGATAACAATCGCAACATCCGCCTAACCGCTACATGTGCGTGTTAGCGTCGTTTTGCCCACGTGAGGCCCCTCCAGCGGGAACCCGGTGCGGCGCTGCGGCCCGGCCGGTGGGGCGCGAACTCGTAGATCTCAAGCCAAGGAGGTTCAGCGCGGTGACGAGTACGGCGAAGCGCGGGATTGCCATCGGTGGAGGCGTCGTCGTCCTAGCGGTCGTCGCCTTCCTGCTCATGGGCAACAGAGACGGAGGGCCGCTGGGAGCGGTCGCTGACCTTGTCGATCCGGAGCCGGCCATCTGTCCGCTGACGGGCGTCGAGCCCGCCAAGGAGTCTGTGCTCGAGCGTCCGGCCGTGGCCGTGAAGATCGAGAACAACCCGGTGGCCTACCCGCTGTCGGGTCTGGAGGACGCGGAGATCGTGTACGAGGAGCTGGTCGAGGGTGGCCAGACTCGGTTCATGGCGCTCTATCACTGTACGGACGCGCCCAAGGCAGGTCCGGTGCGCAGCTCGCGCGAGGTCGACGCCGCGATCATGACGCCGATCACGCGCATCCTCGCCGCGGCCGGCGGCAACGACGCCGTGCGCAACACTTTGTCCGAGAGCGGGATCGTTCTGGTGGACGAGACGGATTCGGGTGAGGCGATGCAGCGGATCCCGCGGGAGGGGATCAGCATGGAACACACGCTGTACGCCGACACCGGGGCGCTCCGCAAGCTCGGAAGGAAGCAGTTCGACGAGCCGCCGCCCGAGGAGGTCTTCACGTTCGGCGAGCTCGAGGGGAAGAGTGCGAAGGCCGCCACGGTCTCCATCGAGTTCGGTGCCGCGTCCTCCAGCTACCAGTGGGACGGCGATGCGTGGCTGCGCTTCGACGAGGGCCAGGCGTTGATGAGCGAGAGCGGCGAGCAGATCTCCGTGGACAACGTCATCGTGGAAGAGCACGAGATCGACTACTCCGACATCACCGACGTCACCGGCGCCGCCTCGACGATCATCAAAGACGTCACGGGGACGGGTCGTGCCGTGCTGTTCCGCGACGGCCGCGCCATCAAAGGTTCCTGGGAGCGGGAGACGGTCGAGGGGCCGGTGCGGTTCATGACGAAGGCCGGCGACCAGATGGTGCTGGCGCCCGGCACGACCTGGATCGAGCTCGTGCCGAGCAACGAGGGCGAGGCCAAGGGTTCCTTCTCCTATGCCAAGAAGTAGACGCCTGCGCGCCGGGGCGCTTGCGGCCGCAGCGGTCCTCACGTTCGCCGCATGCAGCGGCGATGACGTGCCCGAGGTAGCGGTGGAGACTCCCGCGCCTTCGCCGAGCGCCCCGGATCCGAAGTGTCCGTTGACCGGTAAGACCGCGACCAGCCCGTCGCTGGCGGAACGACCCGCGGTCGCGATCAAGGTCGAGAACGCTCCGATCGCGTACCCGCTCTCGGGGCTGGAGGACGCCGAGCTCGTGTTCGAGGAGCTGGTCGAAGGCGGAGTCACCCGATTCATGGCGATCTACCACTGCACCGACGCGAACAAGGTCGGCCCCGTTCGCAGCGCACGCGTGGTCGATCCCGGGATCATGATCCCGATAACGCGCATCTTGGGGGCCGCGGGCGGGAACGCGATCGTGCGCAAGGAGCTGAAGAAAGCCGACGTCGTTGTGCTCGACGAGAAGAGGTCGAAGAAGGCGATGCGCAGGATCCCGAGGCCCGGCATCGCGCTGGAGCACACGCTGTACGCCAACACCCGCGCCATCAGGAACCTCGGCCAGAAACGATTCGATGAGCCTCCTCGAACGAACTTCGAGTTCGGCCCCCTAAAGGGGAAGGCGAAGAAGACCCGCAGCGTGACGATCAACTTCGGCGGGGAGTCGACCGTCGGCTACACCTGGTCGAAGGGCAAGTGGAAGCGGTTCGACAACGGCTCGCCTCTGCTCGCGGAGGGCGGTGGACAGATCGGCGTGGACAACGTCGTGATCGAGCAGCACACGATCAACAACTCCCGCACGATCGTGGACGTCGGCGGCAACCCGTCGATCGAGATCGCGGATCAGACCGGTAAGGGGACAGCCGTGCTGCTGCGCGACGGGAAGGCCATCAACGGACGCTGGATCCGAAAGAACCTCAAAGGTCCCGTCCGCTTCGTCACTAACGCCGGCGACACGATGGTGTTCGCGCCCGGCACGATCTGGGTCGAACTCGTGCCCGATCGCAAGGGCGAGATCAAGGGGTCTTTCTCGCTGAACTAGCTCTCTGGGTCAACGGCCCCCACCGGTAGAATCGAAGGCTCCGGCGATCGTCTCGTAGAGGAGTCTTCCCATGGCCGAGATCCAGAGAGAAACCGGTGGCGTGCGGGTGAAGCGCGGCCTGGCAGAGATGCTCAAGGGTGGCGTCATCATGGACGTGACGACCGCCGAACAGGCACGGATCGCGGAGGATGCGGGCGCGGTAGCGGTCATGGCGCTGGAGCGCGTGCCGGCCGACATCCGCGCCGAGGGCGGCGTCGTCCGGATGGCGGACCCCGAGAAGGTAGCCGAGATCGTCGAGGCGGTGTCGATCCCGGTGATGGCCAAGTGCCGCATCGGTCACTTCGTGGAGGCACAGGTCCTGCAGTCGCTCGGCGTCGACTACATCGACGAATCCGAGGTGCTGACCCCCGCCGACGAATCGAACCACGTGAACAAATGGGACTTCGACGTCCCGTTCGTCTGCGGCGCGACCGATCTGGGGGAGGCGTTGCGCCGCCTCGGCGAGGGGGCCGCGATGATCCGCTCGAAGGGGGAGGCCGGAACAGGCAACGTCGTGGAGGCGGTCCGCCACATGCGTTCGATCACCTCTTCGATCAAGAGGCTCTCGGTGATGGGCTCTGAGGAGCTGATGAGCACAGCTAAAGAGCTGCGCGCTCCGTATGAGCTCGTGCGCGAGGTCGCCGAGACCGGCAGGTTCCCCGTAGTTCTGTTCACGGCCGGCGGCATCGCGACGCCGGCCGACGCCGCTCTCATGATGCAGATCGGCGCCGACGGCGTGTTCGTGGGATCGGGCATCTTCAAGTCCGGCGACCCCGCGCTTCGGGCTCGCGCCATCGTCGAAGCGACGACCCACTTCGAGGATCCGGATCTCGTAGCGAAGGTGTCGCGCGGCCTCGGCGAGGCCATGGTCGGGATCAACATCCAAGAAATCCCGGACCACGGCCGGCTCGCGAAGCGCGGCTGGTAGCAGCAGCGCCGTGAAGGTAGGCGTTCTTGGTCTCCAGGGCGACGTGCGCGAGCACGTGCGGGCGCTCGAGTCGGTCGGCGCGGCGGCGTCGGTGGTCAAGCGCCTAGACCAGCTCTCGGAAGTAGACGCGCTGGTCCTGCCCGGCGGTGAATCGACGACGATCGGGAAGCTGCTCGACCGCTACGAGCTGATCGAGCCGCTGCGGGCCCGCGTCGCCGACGGGATGCCCCTGTACGGGACCTGCGCCGGCGCGATCCTGATGGCGAGGGACATCGTGGGAGATCAAGATGCTCCGCATCGACTCGGGGTGCTGGACGTGGTCGTGCGGCGGAACGCCTACGGGCGACAGCTCGACTCGTTCGAGGCCGACCTCGGGATCGACCGGCTCGTAGGAGACTTCCGAGCGGTGTTCATCCGCGCTCCGATGATCGAGTCTTGTGGCGATGACGTGGAGGTCTTGGCTGTCGTCGACGGACGGCCGGTCCTCGTGCGACAGGGCGGTTTGCTCGCGTCGACCTTCCACCCCGAGATGACCGCGGACGCTAGGGTCCACGACATGTTCGTGAACGACATCGCAGGGGCCGCTTAGATGTCCGGTCACTCCAAATGGTCGACGATCAAGCGGAAGAAGGGCGCCGCGGACGCGCAGCGCGCCAAGGTCTGGAGCAAGCTTCTGCGCTTCGTGGAGGTCGCGGCGCGCGAGGGCGGCGGGATCATCGAGAACAACCCGACGCTTGCGACCGCCGTGCAGAAGGCGAAGCAGGCTTCGGTCCCCAACGACAACATCCAGCGCGCCATCAAACGGGGGACCGGCGAGCTCCAGGGGGAGTCGTACGAGGAGACGTCGTACGAGGGCTACGGGCCTGCTGGCGTCGCCTTGCTGGTTCACTGCCTGACCAACAACCGCAACCGCTCGTCGCAGGACGTGCGCGCCGCGTTCAACGGAGCGGGCGGAAAGCTGGCGGAGCCGGGCGCGGTGGCGTGGATGTTCGAGCCCAAGGGGGTCGTGATCGTGCCCACCCACGGCACCACCGAGGACGACGTCTTCCTGGCGGCCGCGGATGCGGGGGCCGAGGACGTGCGGGCGAGCGACGAGTCTTTCGAGGTCATCACTCCACCCGAAGCAGTCAGGGCCGTGCGAGAGGCTCTCCAGAACGCCGGGATCGAGGTCGAGTCCAGCGAGGTGACGCAGCTCCCGAAGACGACGGTCGAGCTGGACGAGAGCGACGCGAAGAAGGTGTTGAACCTGGTGGACGCGCTCGAGGAGTTGGATGACGTGCAAGACGTCTACGCCAACTTTGACATCCCCGACCATGTCCTTGCCGCAGTCGCTTCCTGACGATCCGCGGCTCGCGGAGGTAGCCCGCGAGCTGGAGAAGACGCGCGGCGCCGCGCTGCTGTGCGATCCCAACTGGACGCTCGTGTGGGTCTCTGAGGAGCTACAAGCTTTGCTGGGTGAGCCCGATCCCGTCGCGATCGGCGTCGGCAAGCACGTCATCGAGGCGTGGCTCACCGGGCCGTGGCCCTCGATGATCTCGATCGAGAGCCAGATGCGCGACCTGCTCGAGGTGTGGCCGCGGTTGATGCACGACACTCCCGGCGGTCGCGACGGGCTCCTCGAGGTGTTGAGGCGGGGCCTCGAGAACTGCCACCCCTCGGCACAGTGGTGGACGGATCCGGCCGAGATCTCGCACGAGGCGCTGGAGCAGCTGCTGGAGCCCCTCGCCGCTCTCGAGGCAGTGCCGCCGCCGTCGGTGTGGTCCAGCACCTTCGGCTACATCCAGCACGATCTGCCGCCGACTCCGATCAACGAGGTCTTCGTTCGGCTGCACGACCCGGACGGCGGCTTCTTGGGGACCGTGGTCTTCTACGATCCGGGGCTGCCGGCGAGGGTGCTCGCGCTCGTCTCGCGGGGGGACGAGGGGATGTTCCAGCGCATGGCGCGCCTCGTCCAACCCGGGCGAAAGCAGGCGGCGGTCTTGTTCGCAGACCTCCAGGCTTCTTCGGCACTGTCTCGGCGGCTTCCCAGCGCCGCCTACTTCAGGCTCATCCGCGGATTGACCACCGCGATCGACGAGGTCGTCGGGCAGCAACAAGGCATCGTCGGCAAGCACGCGGGCGACGGCGTGACCGCGTTCTTCCTCGCAGAGGATTTGGGAAGCGCCTCGGCGGCGGCGCGGGCCGCGATCGCGACCGCGAGAGAGATCTCGGGGCTGGCGAAGGAGGTCGCCGGCGACCTCGCCGCGGAGATCGGCGTCATCGAGAGCGAGCTCTGCAAGATCAACGTCGGTGTCCACTGGGGCGGGCGTCTCTACATGGGGCAGCTCGTGACGGGAGGACGCCTCGAGGTCACCGCCCTCGGCGACGCCGTGAACGAGTGCGCGCGTATTCAGGAGTCCGCATCCGACGGCGCCATCCTGGCATCCAAGAGCCTCATCGAGCACCTCACGGACGGCGATGCCGCGGCCCTCGCTCTGGACCCCGACACCGTCCTCTACCGAACGATCGCCGAGCTGGAGTCGGCCCGCGAGAAAGCGCGCCGAGACGCCGGCGGCATCCCGGTGACCCCCCTCTAACCACCGCCACCCCGAACCGAGCGCGTCAGCGAGCCGGCGCAGGCGTTGAACGCGCGCTCAGTTGCGTCAAAGACGGCGTTTCGACAGGGGCCTCCGGTACTGTGGCAGGCGAACACGCGTTCGACTATGCCGAAGGGAGGTTCGCGTGCGGGTCCTCGGGCTGGATCCCGGCTTCGCCACGACCGGCTACGGCGTTGTCGAGCGCTCCGACGGGCGCCTCTGCGCGGTTGCGCTTGGCGCCATCAAGACCTCGCCGGCCCTGCCTCAGGCGGATCGGCTGCTGGAGCTGCGCCGGGCGCTCGTCGCCTTGATCGAGTCGCACCGCCCCGATGTTGCGGCCGTGGAACGCGTCTTCTTCAACGTCAACGTACG
>JADDQX010000062.1 GCA_016781115.1 Actinomycetota bacterium
GAAGGCTTGGAGGCTCCCCCGGGCGGCGTCGTAGGCGCCTGGTCTCCTCCACAGCGCGAGGAAGGCATCCTGAGCGACCTCTTCGGCAAGGGCGTGATCGACCAGCACCCGCCGGGCCATCCCATAGACGACGCCGCCGTAGAGGTCCATCAGCTCTCGCAGAGCCGACTGGTCCCGGGACATGAGCCTGTTGGCGAACCTCTGATCGTCCTCGCGCGTCATCTGGGCGACATCGTAGCGAGCGATCATGTCTATGGATTCGGCCCCCGGCCCACATCGGATTCCAGCGGCTAACCTTCTCTGCGTGCAGGAACTGCTGGAGAGAAGGCTCCGTCCCTTCGCCCTCGCCGCCTTGTTGCTGGCGCTCGTGTGTCTGGCGATGGTCCGGCTCCCCGAATCGACGCTGTCGCTGCTGCAGCGCCGGTCGCCTTTCACGCTCGCGCAGATCGGGTGGGCTTACCGGCTGATGGCCTTCGCCGCGTTGGCACAGGCGCTGTATGGCGGCTTCGTTCTACTGCGCCCCGACCACGTCGAGAAGGCACGCCGGACGGACCCCAAGCTCGCTTCGCTCTCGCGTTCGAAGCTGACGGGGACGGTCGCCCGTACGGCGGCTTGGATGACGGTGTTCACCCTCGCCTACGGCATCGCCGCCTTCGCGATCAGCGGCCAGCGGGGGGGCTTCTGGCTGTTTCCGTCACTGGCCGTCGCCCAAGGCGCCTGGTACTACCGCCAGGTCGGGCAGGTGGCGAAGTGGATGGGCTTCCAGCCCGAGAACACGCCCGACGTTCGGGCTCGTGCGGTGTGGCAACGAGAGCCGCCGGACTACTGTCCGCCGATCGCTCGCGGCCTCGTTCCCGTCGGGCGC
Source organism: Actinomycetota bacterium (assembly GCA_016781115.1). GTDB lineage: Bacteria > Actinomycetota > CADDZG01 > CADDZG01 > WHSQ01 > MB1-2. Next base: position 866 of record JADDQX010000062.1, read on the forward strand.
GCTGATGCCGATCGCTGACGGTTGAGCGGCATCGGCGGCTACGCGCGGTCCAGCCCCGACTCCACCGCCATCGTTTCGCTCGGCCGTTCCCTCACGTTCGGCGACCTAGACCAGCGCCAGCGGAGGCTCGCGGGGGCACTCCGTGCGGCGGGGCTCGAGCAGGGCGGGCGCATCGCGGTCCTGGCGCGCAACTCGGTCGAGTCTCTGGAGACGACGACCGGAGCGCTGAGAGCCGGTCTCATACCGGTCCCGATCAACCCTCTCCTCTCGGAACGAGAGGTGGCGTACGTGCTCGAGGATTCCGGAGCCGCGTGGCTGTTCACCGACCGCACGATCGAGCCACATCCGGGACTGGAGCGGATCGTCACCTTCGGCGACGCCTACGAGCGCTGTCTCGCCGACGCCGAGCCGGCGGATCTCTGCGACCACGTGCGCGGGCGGCCGATGCACTACACGTCGGGGACGACGGGGCTCCCGAAGGGGGTGTGGGTAAGACCCGCGGCCGCTCGCGCCGCGGCGCAACGCTCGCGAGACTTCATCCGGCTGTGGGGGCTGACGTCGGACGACATCCACCTGGTGTGCTCGCCACTGGCGCATTCGGCCCCACATCGCTACTCCACCAGAACACTTGAAGCGGGAGGAACGGTCGCATTGCAGAGCAGGTTCGACGCCGCCGAGACCCTCGCGGCGATGGATCTGTTCACCGCAACCACGACGTTCATGGTTCCGACGCATCTGGAACGGATCTTCGCCCTAGGAGAGCGCGCTCTACATCGCCACGACCTGAGCTCGATGCGGCTGCTCGTACATGCGGGCGCGCCCATACGTCCGGAGACGAAGCGCCGCGCCATAGACCTCTTTTCGGAGGAGGCGGTGTGGGAGTTCTACGGGTCGACGGAGGGACAGGCGACGCGTATCTCGGCGCCCGAATGGATCCACAAGCCCGGAAGCGTCGGTCTCCCGAGACCGGGCGCCGAGATCATGATCTTCGACGAGGAGCGGAACGCGCTGGGGGCCGGGAAGGTCGGAGAAGTGTGGGTGAAAGACCCGCGCATGGAGCGCTTCCAATATTGGGGTGATCGCGCCAAGACCAAGCGCGCCTGGAGGGCGGGCGCTTTCACCGTTGGAGACCTGGGGTACCTGGACGAGGAGGGTTACCTGTTCCTGACGGGTCGCGCCAACGACACGATCATCACGGGCGGCGTGAACGTCTACCCACAGGAGGTGGAAGGCGTCCTCACCGAACATCCGGGGGTCGCGGAAGCGGTCGTGTACGGCGTGCCGAGCGACGAATGGGGCCAGGAGGTCCATGCCGCGGTAGTCCCGCGTGCCGGCCACGAGGTCACGCCCGAGGTGCTGATGGAATGGGCGCGGGAGCGGGTCGCCGGCTACAAGCGGCCGCGGCACTTCGACCTCGTTCACGAGCTGCCGCGTACGGCAACGAGGAAGCTGAAACGGGAGCCTCCCGAGGCTCCATGACGGCTAAGTAGTGTGCCCGCGTGAGCAGGCTGAGCGTCGAGGCGACCGACTATCACACCGTCGGAGAGCCCTTCCGCATCATCACCTCCGAGATAGAGCTGGAGGGGCGCGGGATCTTGGACAAGCGGGCATTCGCGATGGACAACCTCGACCACGTGCGCCGGCTGGTGATCAACGAGCCTCGCGGCCACGCGGATATGTACGGCTGCTTCGTTACGCCGCCCGAGGACGATGCTGGTGACCTAGGGGTTGTGTTCTTCCACAACGAGGGCTACAGCACCGCCTGTGGGCACGGAACGATCGCGCTCGTGACGTGGGCCCTGGAAGAGGGTGTGCTTCCCGCCACCGAGCCTGAGACCGAGGTGGTGGTCGACGTCCCATCCGGACGGCTGCCAACGGTGGCGCGGGTGGAGGACGGTAACGTCCGCTGGGTGCGCTTCCGAAACGTCCCCTCCTTCGTCCATTCGAGCGGCTTGCAGATCGAGACGAGGGCCGGGACGGTGACCGCAGATGTCGCGTTCGGCGGTGCCTTCTACGCCTCCGTCGACGTCACCTCGATCGGGCTGACGGTCGAACCCAGGAACCTGTCAGAGCTGATCGCGCTAGGGCGTGAGGTGAAGCAAGGGGTGATGCAGCAACAGGAGATCGAGCATCCCGAGGAGCCTCGCTTGAGGGACGTCTACGGGACGATCTTCTTCGAGCGCTTGCCGGACGTCGACGGACACCTGTGTCAGCGGAACGTGACCATCTTCGCCGACGGCGAGGTGGACCGGTCTCCGTGCGGGAGTGGGACCTCGGCGCGGCTGGCGCTGCTCGATGCCGCAGGTGAGCTCGAGAGAGGCCGCAGGCTGCTGCACCTCGGGATCGTCGGAGGCGAGTTCCTCGCGTGGGTGGAAAGCGACACCGACGTTGGCGGGAAGCCCGCGGTGGTGACGCAGGTCCAAGGAAGCGCGTATCTCAGCGGGTACCACCGGTTCGTGCTGGAGCCCGACGACCCGATCGGCACGGGGTTCCTGCTCCGCTAGTGGTGCCCTCGATCATCGGCGAGGACGAGCTGGCGCGCCTCCTGCCGATGAGCGATGCGATCGCGGCGCTGGAGGCTGCCTTCCTCGATCCGCCGGAGCTTCCGGATCGTTCGCACCTGGATGTCGGCGGCGGCGACCTCCTCGTGATGCCGGCCTGGTCCGAGGGCGCGGCCGGTGTGAAGCTCGTGACGGTGTCCCCGGACAACCCCGCGCGAGCTCTCCCCTTGATCCACGGGATCTACGTCCTCTTCGACAAGCCGTCGCTGGAGCCCGTCGCGTTGTTCGACGCCGCGCCGCTCACGGCTCTGCGAACGGCAGCCGTGTCGGCGGTCGCGACGGTGCACCTCGCGCGGCACGATGCTTCTCGGCTCGTCCTGTTCGGAGCCGGCGTACAGGCGCACGCACACCTCGCCGCGATGGCCGCGGTGCGGCCGCTGGAGAGGGTCACGATCGTGTCGCGCACGCCGGAGCGGGTCGAGCGACTGATCGACGCCGCTCGAGCTCTCGGCCTGGACGCCCAAGCGGGACACCCGGAGGACGTCTCTCGAGCCGACATCATCTGCACCTGCACGACCAGCTCGGAGCCGCTCTTCGACGGGGGCCGCGTCGCGAGTGGGGTCCACGTGAACGCTATCGGCTCCTACCGACCCGAAGCGCGCGAGCTCGACGATGCTCTCATCGAACGGGCTCGGGTCTTCGTCGACGTCGCGGCCGCCATGCGCGAATCGGGAGACCTCGTGGACCCGCTAACTCGAGGCATCCTGGACCGATCGCGGGTGCGCCCGTTGGGCGAGGCCGTCACGGGCTCCGCCGGGCGCGCCCGGCCGGACGAGATCACAGTCTTCAAATCGGTCGGCGCCGCGTTCGAAGATCTAGCCGTCGCCGCAGCCGCGGCCGGACGTCTCCAGCGCTAGGAACGCCGCGCGTCGAGCTCCTGACACTTGGCCCTGATCGCCTCCGCGGCCTCCGTCAGCTGCGCGATCTCGTCGGCGTTGAGCTCCAGCTCCACGATCTCCTGGACGCCGCCCTTGCCGAGCCGGCCCGGGACCCCGAGATAGACGTCAGAGATCCCGTACTGACCCGTCGTCCAGGCCGACATCGGCAGCACCTCACCGGCGTCGTCCGCGAGGATCGCGGTGACCATCGCGGCCGAGGATGCCGCGGGCGCATAGAAGGCGCTCCCCTTCTTCAGGTGGCCGACGATCTCGCCCCCCGCGCCGCGCGTGCGCTCGAACAATTGCTGCAGATCTTCTTCGCTGACCAGCTCCGGTAGAGGCTTTCCACCCACCGTCGCGTGGCGAGGTAGCGCAACCATCTGCTCACCGTGCGACCCGAGTGTCATCGCCTCGACGGAGGTCGGATCCACGTTCAGCTTCTCGGCTATGAAGAAACGCAAGCGGGCGGAGTCGAGAACGCCGGCCATCCCGATGACGCGCTCCTTCGGGAACCCCGACACGACCGATGCGAGGTAGGTCATCTCGTCGAGCGGGTTGGACACCACGATCAGAACGGCGTCGGGAGAGTGCTCCGCGATCTGCTGCGTAACACCGCCGACGATCTCGGAGTTCACGTCGAGCAGGTCCATGCGGCTCATCCCCGGAGTCCGTGGACGCCCCGCAGTGATGACGACTACCTCCGAACCGGCCGTGTCCGCGTAGTCGTTGGTGCCGCGGACCCGCGTTTCGAACCCGACGACGGGAGCCGAATGGTTGATGTCGAGAGCCAGCCCCTGAGGGAGACCCTCGACGATGTCGATCATCACGACCTCATCCGCGAGGTTGCTCTCGGCTACCCGCCGCGCCGCGTTAGAGCCGACGTTGCCGGCGCCGACGACGGTGACCTTGCTCATCCTTTCCTCCGTTCTGATGTCGGAAAACTACGTCCAGACGTAGCTGAGTTAGCAGAAAAGGGTTAGAGGGTGTCGGCTTGCATCTTTTCGATGATGCCGTCGGCGACTTCCGACGTTCCTACTGCGGTCGGGTCATCACGCTGCGGCTTCATGTCGTAGGTGACGTACTTGCCCTCCGAGATGACCGCGCCGATCGCCTTCTCGAGCCGATCGGCGGCGCCGACCTCCCCCAGATGACGCAACATGAGCACGCCCGACAGCATCATCGCCATCGGATTCACCTTGTTCTGGCCCGCGTACTTCGGGGCCGAGCCATGCGTCGGCTCGAACACCGCGGCTTCGTCGCCGATGTTCCCGCCGGGCGCGACGCCCAGACCGCCGATCAACCCGGCCCCCAGATCCGAGACGATGTCACCGTAGAGGTTAGGGAGAACCAGCACGTCGTACAGCTCCGGCTTCTGCACGAGCTGCATGCACATGTTGTCGACGATGCGGTCCTCGAACTCCACGCCCGAGTCCTTGTACTCCTCCGCGACCTCACGCGCGGTCTGGAGGAACAGCCCGTCCGAGAACTTCATGATGTTCGCCTTATGCACCGCCGTGACTTTCTTGCGGCCGTTCTTGATCGCGTAGTCGAAGGCCGCTCGGACGATGCGTTGAGTGCCCCACACCGAGATGGGCTTGATCGAGATCCCGGAATCCTCCCGGATCCGGCGCGCGCCCAGGTCCGCGATGAAGTCGATCAGCTTGCTCGCTTCAGGAGAGCCCTGCTCGAACTCGATCCCCGCGTATAGGTCCTCGTGGTTCTCGCGGACCACGACCAGATCGATGTTCTCGTAGCGAGAGCGCACCCCCGGGTACGAACGGCATGGCCTCAGGCACATGTACAGATCGAGCTCTTTGCGCAGAGCCACATTGACGCTGCGGAAACCCCCACCAACGGGAGTCGTGATCGGGCCCTTGATGGCGACCTTGTTCTGCCTGATCGAGTCGAGGACGTGATCCGGGAGGGGCGTCCCGTGCTCCTCCATGACGTCGGTACCAGCATGCTGGACATCCCACTCGAACTTGACTCCCGTGCCTTCCAGCACCCGGCGGGTTGCCTCGGCGATCTCGGGACCGGTCCCGTCCCCGGGGATCAGGGTGACGCGATGAACTGTCTGTGACATCTAGGAAAACTCCTTGCGCTAGGGGCCTCGATACGCTAAAAGGCGCCGCCAGGCTACCTGATAGCCTTGTTCGCTGACCGAGACGAGCGCCCGCGGGCGCCGCACGGAAAGGCAATACCGGCGTATGGCGGCACCAGGAAAAGGCCTAGAAGGTGTGGTCGCGGCCGAGACCGCGATCAGCGACATCGACGGCAGAGAAGGCGTTCTCTCATACGTCGGCTACGACATCCATGACCTGGCTCCCAACGCCACCTTCGAGGAGACCTGCTACCTGCTCCACAACCTCGAGCTCCCCAACGAGCAGCAGCTCGAAGAGATAAAGGAGCAGCTAGGGCGGGAGCGAGAGCCGAACGACTTCGTCATGGAGCTCATGCCTCAGCTGTCGCAGAACACCGCTCCGATGTCGATGCTGCGCACGGCCTGCTCGGCCTCATCCGCGAGGGACCCGGACGGATGGGACACCTCGGAGGGAGCCAACTACCGCAAGGCGATGCGCCTCATCGCGGTCTTCCCGACGCTGGTCGCGTACTACGACCGGCTGCGCAAGGGGCACCCGCTCGTGCGATCGGACGCGAGCCTGTCGCTGGCCGCGAACTTCCTCTACATGCTGAAGGGCGACAAGGCGGACGACGAGGAGGCGCGCATCTTCGATATCTGCCTCACGCTGCACGCCGATCACACGATGAACGCCTCCACGTTCGCGGCGCGCGTCTGCGCCGCCACGCTCTCCGACATCCACTCCGCGGTGACCGCCGGTATCGCGGCTCTCAAGGGTCCGTTGCACGGGGGCGCGAACGAGCAGGTGATGCGCATGATCAAAGAGATCAAGGAGCCGTCGAAGGCACGCGACTACATCATCAACCGGCTGCGCAACAAAGAGAAGGTGATGGGCTTCGGACATCGCGTCTACAAGACCGAGGATCCCCGCGCTACGCATCTCCGGCGGATGGCGAAGGAACTGGCCGAGAAGTCCGGCGACGGCAACAACTACGAGATCAGCCAGGAGATCGAGAAAGCGGTCATGGACGAGAAGGGGATCTATCCCAACGTCGATTTCTACGCGGCTTCCGTCTACGGCTACCTCAAGATCCCGACGGACCTCTTCACGCCGGTGTTCGCGTGCAGCCGCGTGTCCGGATGGACCGCGCACGTGCGAGAGCAGTACGCCGATAACCGGCTGATCCGCCCCGACCACGCCTATGTTGGCCCCGAACGCCGGAGCTGGAAGCCGCTCTCGCAGCGCTAGTCGTTCAGAACCGACCCGGCCGCCGACGAGGCCCGGCGCGCAAGCGCAACCGTGTTCTTCAGCAGCATCGCGATCGTCATCGGACCCACCCCTCCCGGGACCGGCGTGATCGCCGACGCGATCTCTCTGGCGGCCTCGAAATCCACGTCGCCCACGAGGCCGTCGTCGGTCCGGTTGATGCCCACGTCGATCACGGCAGCGCCCGGCCTGATCATCGGCCCCGTGATGGCCTTGGCGCGGCCGATCGCGGCCACCAGCACGTCCGCCCGCTTCGTGTGCTTCTCCAGATCGCGCGTGCCGGTGTGACAGACGGTGACGGTCGCATTGGCGCCGGGTCCCTTCTGCACCATCAGCGCCGCCAGGGGCTTGCCGACGATGTTGGAGCGCCCCACGACGACCACCTCTGCCCCGGATGTCTCAACGTTCGAGCGCAACAGCAGCTCCTGGATCCCAGCGGGCGTGGCGGGGGCAACGATCCGATCGCCGCTCAACAAGCGACCGAGGTTGTAAGGGTGGAACCCGTCCGCGTCCTTCGCAGGATCTACTCGATCTAGGACCAGTTGCTCGTCGACATGCTCCGGCAGAGGCAACTGAACCAGGATCCCGTGCACCTGAGGGTCCGCGTTCAGCTGGTCCAGAAGGTCCAGCAGTTCCGACTGCGGGGTGCTGGCCGCGAGATCGTGGTCCCACGCTTTTATGCCGGCCTCGGCACAAGCCTTGCGCTTGGACCGCACGTATACGTGTGAAGCAGGATCGTCGCCGACGAGGACGGTCGCGAGCCCGGGCGTGACGCCCGTGGCAACCAGCGCGGCCGCCTCCTCAGCGACCTCCTCGCGCACCTGTTTCGCGATCGCCTTGCCGTCGATGATGTTTGCGGTCATCGCTCCCCCTCTGCCTCGGTCGAGCGGCATCCTACTTACGCTCGCTATCGCGCACCTCTACCATCGCGAGGTGAAGAACAGCCCCATCGCAACCATCCGGATACTCAGGCCGCTTCAGATCAGGGACTTCCGTCTCCTGTGGACCGCGATGACGGTGTCGTTCTTCGGCGACGGCATCTATCTCGTGGCGATCGCGTGGCAGGTCTACGAGCTCTCGAACGTGCCGACCGCGCTGTCTCTCGTCGGCGTCTCGTGGAGTCTCCCGATGGTGCTGTTCCTGTTGATCGGCGGGGTGCTCACCGACCGCTTCGAGCGCAGGCGCATCATGATCTGCGCCGACGCGCTGCGAGGAGCGAGCGTGACGTTGATGGGGGTGCTCACGATCGCCGGCGTGATCGAGCTGTGGCACTTGGTGGTGCTCGCCGTCGTGTACGGGGTCGGGCAGGCGCTCTTTGCCCCCTCGTTCGGAGCGATCGTGCCGGAGATCGTGCCGCGCAACCTTCTGACGGAGGCGAACTCACTCGACAGCTTCGTCCGGCATTCGGCCGAACGGCTGTTCGGCCCGGCGCTGGGCGGCTTCGCGATCCACCTCTTGGGCACAGGAGGCGCCTTCTTGATCGATGCCGCTACGTTCGCGTTCTCCGGGATCGTCCTCCTCAGGATCGCTCGTCGTCCCGTCGCGAACGAACAAACGCAGCCGGCGCTCGACGGCATCAAAGAGGGCTTCAGCTACGTTCGCTCGCAGCCGTGGCTGATCGCGACGCTGCTGTCCGCGCTCGTGACGTTGCTGTTCGCGCTGGGGCCGTTCCAGATCCTCCTGCCGTTCCTGGTGAAGAACGAGCTTCATGGCGACGCCGCGGACCTCGGCCTCGTCCTGGCGGCCGGCGGGGTGGGCTCTGTGCTCGCGTCGCTGCTGCTGGGACAACGCGGTCTGCCTCGCCGCCACATCACCTTCATGTACGTGATGTGGGCGACCGGCATCGGACTGCTGGTGGTGTACGCGGTTGCCACCGAGCTGTGGCACGCGATCATCGCGGAGCTCGTGGCATGGGCCGCATTCACGGCCGGAATGATCGTGTGGACCACCTTGATGCATCGCCTCGTCCCGAGCCGTCTGCTCGGCCGCGTGACGAGCGTCGACTGGATGGTCTCGACCGCGTTCGTTCCCTTGTCTTTCGCCCTGACCGGCCCCGTCTCCAACGTGATCGGCGTGCGCGCGACCTTCTTCTGGGGAGGGACGCTGGGGGCGTTGGCGACGCTCGCCTTCCTCCTGTGGCCGGGGGTCCGGGACACCGAGAGCGACGGCTCGATGCAGCGCCCGCCGGTGCAAGAAGAACTGATCCTGGCTCCGACAGAGGGGGGCTAGCGGCGAGTGTGAACCGTCAGAAGCTCGGAAGCACCTTCGGTGTGATCATCATCTTGCTGCGCCCAGAAAGACCTGAAGGTCGCGCGCCGGAACTTCGCCCGTAACGAGGTGACCGCGCGGCAGTTCGCATCCAACTCCACCTCCGCGATCGTCCTCATCCCATCATCGAACCTGCGCTGCAGCGCGACGATCGTTCCTTCGTGTCCATCACAGGAAACGAGTGACATCGTTGCTTGGAAGCGAGTTCCCCGGCGCGGGCGGGTGGTCGAGAACACCAGTTGCGCCTGCGGATCTACCGGCTCGGGACGAGCGCTGGGCGAAGGCTCCGGAGAGGCGGTGGGCGAAGGCTCCGGGTGGGGTGGGGGCACAGGCTCGGGCTCCGGTGCAGGAGCCGGCGCGTTGCCGAAGACGATGTAGCGATTCACACGGGAACCGATATTCCAGTGACTGGCCAGCCATTCTCCGGGCTCTGGGTTGGCGTCGAAGTAAGTGTCGTACCCGCAGTCGTAAAGGACGGAAGTGGGACAGGCGCGAGACGTGCTCGGGTAACACATGACGTCCAGCTGCTCGGTGCAATGCTGCGTCCCGTCGTGGTTCGGCGCGCCGCTTTGGACGGCACCCTGGTTGTGTCCGTTCTCGTGCATCGGGGTCCGGCTGAACCAACATTTTTCATAGGTGACGGCATAACCCCCGGAGTTGTTGCGATTGTCTGCGGTCGGTCGAGAATCTAGTGAAATTTCCGCGATGCCGCAGATGCCCGGGAAGTTCCCGTCGTAGAAGATCGAGTAGTCGACGTTGGGATCGGTGAATCCCGCGTTGCGAGCCGCTGCAACGACGGTACTGAAGTAGGGAACCAGCGTGGGATTGACGAACCCGTCGACGCGGATCTCACCAGTGGCGTCACAAGCCACGCGATAGTCCGCGGTCACTCCGCCGGATTCGAGCGCCGCCTGGTTCAGCAAAGCATTCATGTTGCGGATATGGGTGCGGATCTCCTCCTTGACCTTGTCCAACCGGCTTTGTGAGATGACCGCAGGGTGTCCGTACAGAACGTGTTGCACGTTCCCGGTCGCGCAGACCGGCGGTCGCTGGGGAGCTCCGGGAGCGAACGGATTCAATGACACATCCGCCCGCAGTGGGTCACCTCCGTGAGTGGTCATCGAGTAGCCGTCCGGGAGGGTGACGCGATAGAGGCCGTTCGGCAACAGCTCGGCTCCGCTCCCCAGCCCAGCCGCGGAAGCCACGCCCTGCGCCCGAGCCTGTCCGGACACGGGTTGGACCAGGAGCAGAGCCATGATGACCGCGAGGATCATCCGAAACAGGTGATACGTCCTATCCGCCACTGCCCGACCCCCCCGCAAGATGCCCGTTTCGCGAGGGTTCGCCCACTAGGAGCTATCACCTGCACCCCGCGCCGAACCGGTTCTCGCTCCCCGCGCGGCTAGTGGCGGAAGTGGCGGCGGCCCGTGAACACCATGGGGATCCCGTGCTCGTCCGCGGCCGCGATGACCTCCTCATCGCGCACGGA
>JADDQX010000063.1:0-2251 GCA_016781115.1 Actinomycetota bacterium
CGTCTTGGAAGACGACTCGATCGTCGAGCACTACGTCGCTCGCGCAGACGAGCGGTCGCTTGCAGGCAACGTTTATCTGGGACGCGTCCAGAACGTGTTGCCGGGGATGGAGGCTTCGTTCGTGGACATAGGTGAAGCTCGCAACGGAGTGCTGTACGCAGGCGAGGTCGGGTTAGCCGGAGACGAAGGAGACGACACCCCGCGCATCGAGACGGTACTGAAGTCGGGACAGCCCATCCTGGTGCAGGTCACGAAGGACCCGATGCGGGCGAAGGGCGCCCGGTTGACCGCGCTTATCTCGCTGGCGGGGCGTCACCTGGTGCTGGTGCCGAGGGCGAGTTCCCTCGGTGTCTCGCGGAGGCTTCCAGATGCCGAACGGGTGCGTTTGCGCGATCTCGCACAGGCGATGCGTCCCGAGGAACACGGACTGATCGTGCGCACCGCCGCCCAGGGGGTCTCTCGTGAAGACCTGGAGCGAGATCTCGTGAGGTTGGTTGAGATCTGGGGCGACATCGAGAAGAAGGCAGACAAGGCCACGGCGCCGGCGCTCGTCTACAGCGAGCCTGAGCTCGAGCTGCGCGTCATCCGCGACCTGTTCAACCGCGATGTCACGCGGTGCATCGTGGACGACGAGAAGCTCGGGTCCACCTTGCGCGGCTACGTCCGCGCTACCTCACCAGATCTCGATCACAGGCTGGAGCTCTACAACGGCGAGCTCCCGATCTTCGAGGAGTTCCGCGTCCTCGAGCAGATCCGGAAGTCACTCGATCGCCGGGTGTGGCTGCCGTCGGGTGGCCATCTGGTGATCGACCGGACCGAGGCGATGACGGTCGTCGACGTGAACACCGGCAAGTTCGTCGGGAAGTCGAACCTCGAAGAGACCGTCTTCCGCACGAACAAGGAGGCCGCGGTCGAGGTCGCTCGGCAGCTGAGGTTGCGGGATATCGGCGGGATCATCGTCATCGACTTCATCGACATGGAGGTCATCGAGAACCGGGACGAGGTCCTGAGCGTGTTCCGCGGCGAGCTGGAGCGGGACAAGACGCGCACCCACGTATTCGAGATCTCACCGCTCGGCTTGGTCCAGATGACCCGGAAGAACGTGTCGGCCGGGATCGTCGAAGCGTTCTCCGACCCCTGCCCCACGTGCGAGGGCCGCGGCATCCTCGTCCACGACGTCGACTAGGGCCCTCTTTTGATATCCTCGTGAGCCGGCTCCCACTCGGGCGCCGGATCTCACAGGGAGACGGTATGTACGCAATCATCCGCGCGGGCGGCAAGCAGCACAAGGTCGCCAAGGGCGATGTCATCGAGATCGAGAAGCTGAGCGACGGCACCGAGACCATCGAGTTCGTGCCGCTGCTGATCGTCGATGACAAGGGCAAGACCCGCTCCGCGAAGAAGGACCTGGATGCCGCACGAGTGACCGGAACGGTCGTGGGCCAGACCAAGGGACCCAAGGTCGAGGTCTTCAAGTACCGCAACAAGACCGGCTATCGCCGTCACCAGGGGCACCGTCAGAAGTACACGACGATCGAGATCTCCGACATCAACTTGAAGGGCGGCCGCGGCAAGAAGGTCACCGCCGAGGAGGGAACCACCGATGGCGCATAAAAAGGGTGCAGCGTCCTCCCGCAACGGGCGCGATTCCGAATCCAAGAGGCTCGGCGTCAAGGCCTACGGTGGCCAGCAGGTGAAGGCGGGCGCGATCATCATCCGCCAGCGCGGCACTAAGGTTCACCCCGGCCTGAACGTGGGCAAGGGCGGCGACGACACCCTCTTCGCGACGGCCCCCGGCACGGTCACCTTCCACCGCCTCCGCGGCCGCCGAGTAGTAAGCATCACCACCCCCACCGAATAACCCGTCGCGATGCCGGCCCGCTCCGGCGCAGCGGGGCTACGTAAGGTTGGGGCATGGCGTTCGTTGATGAGGCCAAGATCCACGTTAGCGGTGGGGCCGGTGGGGACGGCTCTGCGGCCTTCCATCGCGAGCCCTTCAAACCGAAGGGGGGGCCGGACGGCGGCGACGGCGGGGATGGCGGCAGCGTCATCCTGCGGGCGGATGCCTCGGTCGGGACCCTGCTCAAGCTCCGCGATCACCCTCATGTGAAGGCCGAGCGCGGCGGCCACGGCGAGAGTAAGCGGAAGAATGGCGCCCGTGCGCCCGACCGGGTGGTTCTGGTTCCGCCGGGGACCGTCGTTTACGACGACGAGGGCACGCTCGTAGCGGATCTCGCCAACGCGGGCGATC
>JADDQX010000063.1:2270-3849 GCA_016781115.1 Actinomycetota bacterium
CGGGCGTGGCGGCCGCGGGAACGTCAGGTTCGCCACCGCCACGCGCCGGGCGCCGGCGTTCGCGGACAAGGGCGAGCCGGGACAAGAGGCGTGGCTGAGGCTCGAGCTCCGCCTGCTGGCGGACGTTGGTCTCGTCGGGTTCCCGAACGCGGGCAAGTCGACGCTGATCTCGCGCATCTCTGCCGCGAAGCCCAAGATCGCGGATTACCCGTTCACGACGCTCGAGCCGAACCTCGGCGTGGTGAGGAGCGGAGACACCTTCTTCGTGGTCGCCGACATCCCCGGGCTGATCGAAGGAGCGCACGAGGGCAGGGGACTCGGCCACCGTTTCCTCAAGCACGTGTCCCGGGCGGCCGTTCTGCTCTTCCTCGTAGATCCGACCGCCCAGGATCGCGATCCCAGCCTCGACCTGACGATCCTCCGCCACGAGCTCCAAGCGTTCGACCCCGCGCTGGCGCAGCGTCCCTATCAGGTGATCCTGACGAAAACAGATGCCGCACAGGACGAGATCGAGCTGCTTCGAGACGTATATCCGGATGCTTTGGCGATCTCGGCGGTCACGGGCGAGGGGATCGAGCAGTTGCTTCGGACCCTCGTGCTCCAGATCGAGAAGGAACGCGCCGAGACTCCCGTCCGACGCGGGTACGTCCGCCACATCTCGCGGCCCGAGACGCTCCAGGTGCAGCGCGAGGAAGACGCGTGGCGCGTGCGGTGGACGAATGCGGAGAGGGCGGTCGCCATGACCAACCTCGACAACGCCGAAGCGGTGGATCGGCTTCAGCGAAAGCTCATCTCGATGGGCGTCGAGCGAGCGCTCACGAGCGCCGGAGCGCAGCCTGGAGATGAGGTCCGGATCGGCGATGCCGCGTTCGATTTCGAACCGGAAGTGGTGGTGGACGATGGCGCGCCATGAGGTGACGGCGGGCGAGCGCCTGGTCGTCAAGGTAGGCACCGCCTCGCTCGTCGGCCCCACCGGCGAGCCGGACGAGGTCAAGCTCGGCCGGCTGTGCCGGGAGATCGCCGAGCTTCACCAAGCCGGCGTGGAGGTGATCCTGGTGTCCTCGGGCGCCATCGCGGCCGGCCTCGGCCCCCTGGGCCTCGAAACCCGTCCGAGTGATATCCCGTCCCTGCAGGCGGCAGCCGCCGTCGGCCAAGGAAGGCTCCTGTCCAGTTACTCGCGGCTGCTCGCCGCGGGCGGGTTGGTGACCGCACAGTTGCTGTTGACCCGATACGACTTCATGAACCGTCAGCACTACGTGAACGCTCGCAACACGCTCGACCGTCTGCTGGCGCTTGGCGTCGTGCCGGTCGTGAACGAGAACGACACCGTCGCGGTGGACGAGATCCGCTTCGGCGACAACGACCGGCTGGCGGCGCTGGTGGGGAACCTGGCGCGAGCCAAGCTGCTGGCGTTGCTGACCGACGCGAAGGGGCTGCACCTCGACGACCCCCGCCGCGCCCCCGATGCTCCGGTCCTCGACGAGGTCGAACGCATCACGCCCGAGTTGGAGAGGCGCGCAGGGGGCCGCGGTTCGAACCTCGGAAGCGGGGGGATGGCGTCCAAGATCGCGGCGGCGTG
>JADDQX010000063.1:3954-9068 GCA_016781115.1 Actinomycetota bacterium
GCGCCCGAAGCGAGCGTCGGCGCGCAGGCTCTGGATCGCGTTCGCTCAGCCCCCGCGCGGAACCGTCGTGGTCGACGAGGGGGCTCGGCGGGCGATGGTGCAGGACAAGCGGAGTCTGCTGCCGGTCGGAGTGCTCGATACAGCAGGGTCCTTCGAGAGCGGAGATGTCGTCGACGTGGCCGAGAGGACCGGCGAGCTGTTCGCCAGGGGCTTGGTACGCTACGGAGCCTCCGAGCTGCAGGAGGCGCGGGGTCGGCGGTCCGCCGAGCTCGCCGGCCGAGAGGTCATCCACCGGGACCAGCTCATCATCCTCGAGGGAGATCCGGCATGACGAACATGATGAGTATCTGTGAGCGCGCAGCCGCGGCCGCTCCGCTCGTCGCCATGCTGCCCGGCGAGGTGAGAGATGGCGCGCTCCTCGCGATGGCCGAAGCCCTGGAGGCCTCGGCCGAGCAACTGATCGCGGCGAACGCAGTCGATGTGAGCGCCGCGCGTGACGAGGGAACGGTGGCCACGACGCTGGACCGCCTCACCCTCACCGACAAGCGACTGGCCTCGATGGCAGCGGGGCTTCGATCGGTCGCAGCACAGGGCGATCCCGTCGGTGAGGTGGTGGAGGGATGGAAGCGGCCGAACGGGCTGTCGATCGAGAAGGTGCGGGTGCCGCTGGGAGTGATCGCGGTGATCTACGAGGCGCGGCCCAACGTCACCTCCGACGTCGCCGGGTTGTGCTTGAAGTCCGGCAATGCCTGCATCCTGCGCGGTTCCTCGATCGCGCTGCGGTCCAACCGTGCGCTGGTCGACGTGCTCGGCGCAGCCGCGGCCGCCGCAGGCGTCCCCGAGCACGCTCTCCAGCTGGTCGAAGACCCCACCAGGAGCTCGGCGGTGGAGCTGATGCAAGCCAAGGGCCTGGTGGACCTCTTGGTTCCTCGGGGGGGCCGCGCCTTGATCCAGACCATCGAGGAGAACGCGACCGTCCCTGCGATCATCGACGGAGACGGCAACTGCCACGTCTACGTCGATCGCGCCGCGGATCCCGCGATGGCGACCAGCATCGTCTTGAACGCGAAGACGCAACGCCCCAGCGTCTGCAATGCCGCAGAAACGCTGCTGGTTCACGAGGAGCTGGCCGACAAGTGGCTGCCCGAGGCCCTCGAGGCTCTCGCTGCGGCGGGCGTTGAGATCCGGGCCGACGCCAGAGCTCGCCAGATGTGGCCGGTGGCGCGGGAGGCGACGGAGGAGGACTGGGCGACGGAGTATCTGGATCTCACCCTGGCGGTGAAGGTCGTCGCCTCGCTGGACGAGGCGATCTCTCACGTCAACCGCTGGGGGACCTCCAACGCGGAGGCGATCGTCACCGAAGACCTCATCGCCGCCAGGCGGTTCGCCGCCGAGGCCGACTCCGGGTCGATCTTCGTCAACGCCTCGACCCGGTTCTCGGACGGAGGTGAGTTCGGCTTCGGGTCCGAGATCGGGATCTCGACCCAGAAGCTGCACGCCCGCGGACCGATGGGGTTGCGGGAGCTCACGACCTGCAAGTACGTCGTGTGGGGCGACGGCCACACGCGCAGCTAGAGCGCCGCCGTCCGAAACACGGTGGATAGGCGCACAGGTCGGGTTAGCTAGAGAGATGATGTCTTCTCGGTCGGCGCAGCCGCAGAGGCTCGGCGTGATGGGAGGGACTTTCGATCCCATCCACGTCGGCCACCTCGTGGCGGCGTCCGAGGCTTTGAGCGTCTTCGACCTGGATCGGGTGGTCTTCGTTCCTACGGGGCAGCCGTGGCAGAAGACGAACTACTCGGACGCGGAGGATCGCTTCGTCATGACGTCGTTGGGGGCGGCCACCCACCGCAGCTTCGCGGTATCCCGTATCGAGCTGGATAGGAAAGGCCCTACCTTTACCGCAGACACGATGAGGACCTTGAAGGAATTTCACGGCGACGGCACCAAGCTGTTCTTCATCCTGGGCGCCGACGCCGCGCTCCGCTTCGGGACGTGGAAGAAGGTCGAAGGGCTCGCCGATCACACCGAGCTGATCGCCGTGACGCGCCCCGGTTTCGCTCTGGGTCAGATCGAGACGGACCCCTCGTGGCCTCGGATCAACCTGATGGAGATGCCGGGTATCGAGGTATCTGCGAGCGACGTGCGGGCTCGGGTGCGCGCTGGGCGCCCGATCGACTACCTCGTCCCCGCGGCCGTCGTTACCTACATCACCGAGCAGGGGCTCTATGTGGGCCCTAGGGAGGCGGCATGACCGAGAAGAGGCGGCCGCCAGACCTATCGAAGCAGACGCCCGACGACGGAGCCGAAGTGCCGAAGGAAGGCGAGCCGCGCGAAGAGCGCGACGAGACTGCTCCTCGCTCCGCCAAGGAGCAGTACTCGCCGCGTCATCGGGCACCGGGGCGCGCTTCGCTGATCCGGCGTCGCCGGATGGCCGACGGATCATCCGAGGAGGTCGCGTGGGAGACCCTGTGGCGGACAGAAGAGGCCGCGGGCCGCCGGGGCGACGAGGAGCAGCCGGGCGTCACACCGCCGCCGGACCCGCTCGAAGACGTTTCCTATCTGGGTTCCACAAGGGCGGAGCTGAGGAAGAGACGCTCCCAGCCATCTTCCGGAGACGCGGCGGACGCGACCGCCTCCCTCCCCGACGACGACGCCCCGGGTTCGCTCGCGCCCGAGAAGTCTGGGCGGCGGGAAGAGGATGCCGACGCGTCGGAAGCCGTGGCCGCGCCCGAACCGCAGCCCGCACCTGAATCGACCCCGAACCTGGCGGCGTCGCCCTTAACCCGCTCCCTGCGCGCCGAGACGATGGTCGAGGGCGACGTCGAGCTGGAGCGTGAACGCGTGGACACGCCTATGACGAACGCGCCGCTCGTCTCGGACCCCGTCGTCGTCCGCTCGCCCGATCGGCCGATCACGACCGACGAAGTCCAGCGACTGTCGGCTCCTCGGGTGTCGGAGTCCGCGACCTTTGCGGTCGACGACGATCTGGGGGGGCCGCGGCGCGCTGCTCTCGAGCAACGAAAGAAGAGACAACGCGTAAGGAAGGTGGGAGGACTGGTCGCGGCGGCGCTCGCTGCGCTCGGCGGGATCGCGGTCGCCGGGGTCTTCGTGAGGAACGCGGTGGACGCACCCGAGGAGAAGCCCGCGGTGTCGGTCGCTCCACCTCAGCGAGAGAACCTCTCTCGCTCAACGCTGTTCTTCGGCACCAAAGAGAGCAGCAACGGCGGCCGCGGCGCGGTCTGGATGACGCTCGTCACGATGGATCCGGACAGCGACAAAGCCTCGATCGTCTACATCCCCGCGCACACGGCCGTCGAGGTGCCAGGACGTGGGCTGCAAGGAGTGGGGGAGGCGTACGGCTCTGGTGGCGTCCCGCTGCTGTTGGTCAGTACGGAGAACCTCCTTGGAGTGAAGATCGACCGGTACGTCGAGCTATCGGACAACGACGCTCTCGTCTTGTTCGAAGCGTTGGGGCCGCTGACGGTGGACGTTCCCGCCGAGGTCCGCGTTCCGGCGGGCGAAGACCAGGCGCGGCTCATCTTCGTGGAGGGGCCTCAGCAGCTCACGCCGTCGTTGCTGGTCAAGCTCCTCTACATCGTCGGGATCGAGGGGGACGACGTCGAGCTTGGGAGCCGTCACCTCGCGTTCTGGGATCAGCTCCTAGACGAGTATGACCAACCGGAAGAGCTCGGGACCGCGATCCGCACGTCCGGCGCCGCTCTTGGCGAGTCCGACGCGACGCCGGAAGAGCACGCGGAGTTCCTCGCGGCCCTCGCGGAGCTACCCGCGGAGGATGTGACGCTGACGACACTTCCGGTGCGTCCGATCAGCGCCGGCGACAGTGAGCTGTACGCGACGGATGCGGCGGAGCTCGCATCGTTCGTCGACGAAACGATCGGTCTGGCTGGGGATGCTCCCGCCGAGGTGCGGGTGCAGGTGTTGAACGGGAACGGCGTGCCGGGGATCGGTCAGGAGGTGGGTGACGAGCTCGTCGGGGAGGGTTTCCGCGTGATCCTGTCGGGCAACGCGCGCCGGCTCAACTATCGCGAGACGCTCATCATCACCTACGACAACAGCGAGGCGGGGGTGGCGTTGGCGGAGCGTGCGCGTGAGCTTCTGGGGGTGGGTGAGGTGCAGGTTTCGGCTCAACAGCAAGGTATCGTGGACCTAACGATCGTCGTAGGAAAGGACTTCCTGCGGGCTCGCTGAGCCCACCCCTATGTCTCCCCCAACTCAACTTGTGATCGAAGCTGCAGAGGCAGCGTCGTCGAAGAAGGCCGAGCGGATCGTGATCCTCGACGTATCAGAGCTCCTCGTGATCACCGACCACTTCTTGATCTGCAGTGGGAAGAACGAGCGCCAGGTCCGGACGATCGCGGACGAGGTCGAGAAGCAGTTGCGGGAGCGTCGCGATGTGAAACCCTTCCGCCGAGAAGGGCAGAGGGAGGGGGGCTGGATCCTGCTCGACTACGTGGACTTCGTCGTCCACGTGTTCGGGCCGGAGGAACGCGATTACTACGACCTCGAGCGACTGTGGGGAGATGCACCGAGGGTGCCCTTCGCCGACGAGGGCCGTATGACTGAACGAGAGGAGCGGAATGAGCCAGCCGCGGCGGAGGCGACGTAGAGGTCGCCGAGGCGGACAGAGCTCGGCACCGGGAGCCCAGTCGAAACAAGAGGCGATAAAGGAATCTTCCAGCGGCTCCTCTGCAGGAGACGGCAGCGCCCGCGCTGGCACGGAACGCTCCGGTCGGTCGCGCCGTCGCCGTGGACGGCGATCCGGGTCGGGCGCTGGTGTCGCCTCGCCGAAATCCTCCGAAGACCTCGTCCGGGCGCTGCCGAAGGAGCGGCCCAGCTCGTTGACCGCGCCGCCGGACGGACAGACTCTGGAGGGCATCATCGGCGAGCTCCAGTCGACCTGGGGGGTCCCGCCGTACCCGCAGGAGTACCGGATCACGGTCAAAGTCGCTGAAGAACGAGAAGGCAAGTCTGACGGCGGTGAAGCATCCGGCCGTGACGGGAGTCAGGCTCCGCGCGAGGGTGCGGGGTCGGCTGCGGGGGACCAACCTCGACGCGAGAAAGCGCCGGCCGCTCCGGGCCTCGGCTCGGCC
>JADDQX010000063.1:9077-11374 GCA_016781115.1 Actinomycetota bacterium
CGCGAGAAGGCTTCACGTAAACGGCGCCGCAGGCGCCGTAAGCCCGGAGGCGCAGGAGGCGGCAGCGCGTCCGGGCCTTCAGCCTCCGGTACGACCCCGGACGCTCCTTCGCCCAGTGGTGGTGCCGAAGAGGGCTAGTTCTGGTCTAGCTCCGCGATCAGCTCTTTGACCCTGCGCTCGATCTCGTCCCGGATCTCCGCTACCGCGTCGGGTCTCTTGCCCTTTGGGTCCTCCAGTTGCCAGTCCTCCAACGGCACCCGCAACGCGGGACACGCCTCTTCGACGGCGCAGCCCATCCCGATCACCCTCACCGCCTGCTCGGCGAGCTCGGGTGTCAGCATCTTTCCGGCCCTCTCTTCAAGGCGCAGGCCCCGCTCGGCCATGGCTTGCACCACCGCTGGGTGCGCTGCCGCGGCCGGCTCGGTGCCTGCAGAGACCCCTCGGTAGCGGCCGGCTGCAGCCTTGTTGAAGAAGGCCTCTGCCATGCGAGAGCGTCCGGCGTTGTGGACGCAGACGAAGAGGACGGTGGGTACCTCACCCATCGCTCTTTAGCGCCCTCACGATCGCGCTGTGCATGCCGTCCGCGACGTCGTGGGTGATGGAGATGTCGACGCGCGAGAAGCCCGCTCGGGTGAGACCGTCTTCGTACTCGCTCAACGAGAGTGCGCCTGCGATACAACCGACGAAGCTGCCCCGCTCCGCCCGCTCGGCCGAACTCAACGCGTTCGACGCCACCACGTCGCTGATGCCGATGCGCCCTCCCGGCCTCAGGACGCGGTGCATCTCGGAGAAGACCGCTTCCTTGTCGGACGCGAGGTTGATCACGCAGTTCGAGATGATCACGTCGACCGACGAGTCGGGAAGCGGGATCTCTTCGATGTAGCCCTTCAGGAACTCAACGTTTTCGGCCCCCGCCTCGGCCTTGTTCTTGTTCGCGAGCTGCAACATCTCGTCGGTCATGTCGAGCCCATACGCTTTGCCCGATGGACCAACGCGTCTCGCCGAGAGCAAGACGTCGATGCCGCCTCCCGACCCGAGATCCAGCACCGTCTCTCCCTCGTGCAGCTCCGCCACCGCGATGGGATTGCCGCAGCCGAGGCTCGCCAGCACCGCCTCTTCAGGAAGCTCGCTCGCCTCGGACGACCGATACAGGCCCGGACCGAACACCGCGCTACCGCCGCAACACGAGTCACTGGGGTCGCTTCCGCAGCAACCGGAGCTTTCGAAGGCCGCCGCTTCGGTGGACCGGTTGGATACCGCGGTTGCCGCCTCTGCATACCGTTCTCGGACCGCGTCTCGGACATCGGTCATCGCGTGACTCCTTTCACTTTCACTACCTCGGCGAGTTGATCCAGCGCGTTCGGGTTGAGCGAGTAGTAGGCCCACGTCGATCGTTTCTCGCGGTCGAGCAACCCACTGGAGACGAGCTTCTTCAAGTGGAAGCTGACAGTGGGCTGAGACAGCCCGATCGTGTCGGTGATGTCGCACACGCAGACCGCCTCACCCGCGTTCGCAAGCAGGTTGACGATCTTGACGCGATGAGGATCCGACAGCGCCTTGAACAGGTCTGCCGTAGCGGAGGCCTGCTCGTCGCTGATCTCGGTCCCGCTCAAAGGAGCGCAACACAGCACCGGCACGTCCAGGACGATCGAAGCCATCTCAACATCTTCCTTGAAAGATTGATAAGTGTCAATATACCGGGCATAAGGGATCGGGTCCTCCCCTTCCGCCAGTACGTATTGAGACGCATGGCGAACCCCACACGACTGACCGTTTTTCGGGGGGTCCACGCGGAGGCTGCCGCGTCGTGCCGGAAGATCGTCCACCGGGACCAGATACACTTCCCGACGGTTGTGACAGTAGATGCCGAAGAGGTCGACCTCGCCGCGGTAATCCCGGATGGAGCTGCGGCCCACGGTGTGGGTCCGAAAACAAACCGCGCCCTTGCGCACTGAACCCGATTTGCACTGGACTTTGATCAGACGACCGTCCTCCTCGTAGGCAAGGTCGTAACGCCGCTGTTCACCGAATGGCAGGACTACCTGCTTGCCTGCTTGTACCAAAGCGGCTAGAACGGCCGCTTCGGTCCGCTCGCCGATCTCGCCGGGCAACATCGCCTTAGCTAAGCAGGCGAGTGCGACAGTTTTGAGGTCCTCGAAAGGGCCAGCGGAAGCAACCAATACACTTGGCTGTGAGGGCCCGTAGCTCACTTGGTAGAGCGCTGCCATGGCATGGCAGAGGCAATCGGTTCGATCCCGATCGGGTCCACCACCCAGGCCCGAGATCTGCTCCGCATC
>JADDQX010000006.1:0-12809 GCA_016781115.1 Actinomycetota bacterium
CGAGGAGGTCGTCCCGCAGCTGGAAGGCCTCCCCCAGTGGCGCCGCGAAAGCGCCCAGCTGGTCCAGGAGCGAGCGCTCTGCGCCGGCAACGACGGCCCCGATGCACAGCGGCTCCTCGACGGAGTAACGGCCCGACTTCAGAACCGCAATCCTCCTGGCGAGTTCCTCGTCAACCTCGACCGCGCGCGACGCCTCCAGATCGAGGTACTGCCCGGCGATGACGTCTTGTCTCATCCTCGAGTAGCACCCGAAGGCTCGCGCGACGGCCTCGGGCGTGAAACCGCAGTGCATCAGGAGGTCGTCGGCCAGAACCAACGCCAGATCGCCGACGAGAAGCGCCACGTCATCGCCGTACGCGGTGTTCACGCTCGGTGCCCCGCGCCGCTCGAGGGCCTCGTCCATGATGTCGTCGTGCACGATGGCAAACGTGTGCAGGAGCTCCAGTGAGGAAGCGACGTTCAGGATCTCAGGCCCGTCGGCTCCCCCCGCGCAGCGATAGCCCCAGTAGCAGAAGGCCGGACGCAACCGCTTGCCGCCCGCAGCCACGACCCGCTCGATCGCCTGGATGAGAGGGCGTGCCTCCGCCAGAGCGCCCTCGCGCTCCTTGAGCACCTCCGCGAGGCGTCGATCCACACGCCGTCGCAGCTCTTCGTGGGTCGGTTCAAAGGCGGACATCGAGAGTCAAACTACGTGCCGGAGCGACCACCGAACGTTTAGGCTCCGGCGCATGGGCCGCTTGAAAACCCTTGCCACCGCGTCCACCATCGCCACTTTCGTCCTCGTCTCGATCGGCGGCCTCGTGCGCGCCACGCAATCGGGGCTGGGTTGCGGTACCGACTGGCCGGATTGTTCCGGCCGGGTGATCCCTCTGTTCTCCGACTACACCGTCGTTATCGAGTACTCGCACCGTGTCGCCGCAGCAGTGGTGACCGTTCTCATCGCCACGTTGGCGGTCACAGCCGTCCGGCACCACCGCCACCATCCCAAGGTCATGTGGTCGGCCGTCGCGGCGTTCCTTCTCGTGCTGTTCCAAGCGGGGCTCGGGGCGGTGGTCGTCTTCCTGGAGTTGCATGCCGACACCGTCGTGCTGCACCTGGGGACCGCCATGACCTTGCTCGCCCTGTTGGTCCACCTCACGGCGCGCGTCTCGGCTCACGACGGCAGCCGTTGGACGCCCGATCGCGGGATCAGCCGGAGCTCGTTCGCGGCCGCGGCCAGCGTGCTGGTGCTGTTGCTGGTCGGCTCCTACCTCTCGGGCACCGGCGGGACGGGCGGGTTCCGAGACTGGCCCCTCATGGACGGACAACTCGTGCCGGACCTCGCGGTCAAAGGTCAGGCGATCCACTTCATCCACCGGGTCCTCGCGGCGGTGGTGGGCGTGATCGTGTTCCTGGTCGCCGTGCGGGTCATGAAGCGCAAGGCCGACATGCCCGAAGCCGCTCGCGCGGCGCACGTCGCCGGGGGTCTGTTCGCCGTGGAGGTCCTGATAGGCGCCGCTAACGTGTGGACGGGGCTGAACGCGGCGTTCGTAACGGCGCACCTGGCGGTCGGAGCCGCGATCTGGGCGACCCTCGTCGCGATGGCGGCGATCACGAGCCCCGCCCTCGTGGCAGACGCGGTCACCGAGCGGCAAGCCGCGGCCAAGCCGCGGCGACTGGCGCAGGCGAGCCGCTGATGCGCAGGTTGATCGCGGACGCCACTGGCGCGCTGCGGATCGAAGAGCAGATCGACGCCACCCCCGAGGTCGGGCAGGAAGAGGCCGCTCCACGAGGACTTGCTGCACGGGTGGCGGCTTACGTGGCGCTCACCAAGCCCCGGATCATCGAGCTGCTGCTGGTGACGACCGTCCCGTCGATGATCGTGGCGGCAGGTGGGTTCCCCTCGTTGGAGCTGATCCTGCTGACGCTGCTGGGAGGAACGCTGTCCGCGGGCGGGGCGAACGCCATCAACTGCTACCTCGACCGAGACATCGACGAGCTCATGCCTCGTACCCGCAAGCGCCCCCTTCCGACGCACAAGGTGAAGCCTCGCAACGCGTTGATCTTCGGCATCGCGCTCGGCGCGCTCGCTATGGCGTTGCTGTGGGTGACCGTCAACCCTCTGGCGGCGTCGCTGTCGACCGCGGCTCTGCTGTTCTACGTGTTCGTCTACACGATCGGGATGAAGCGCTCTACCCCTCAGAACATCGTCATCGGAGGCGCCGCCGGGGCGATGCCGGCTCTGGTGGGATGGGCGGCCGTAACGGGAACGGTGGAGCTTCCGGCGCTCGCGTTGTTCGGGATCATCTTCTACTGGACCCCGCCGCACTTCTGGGCCCTCGCGATGCGCTATGAGAAGGACTACGCGAAGGCGGGAGTCCCGATGATGCCGGTCGTGTACGGCCGCCAAGAGACGACACGCCACATCCTCTTGTACTCGATCCTGTTGCTGGCGATGTGCCTCGCCTTCTTCGCCGTCGCCAAGATGGGGCTCGTTTACCTCGTGGCCGCGCTCGTGCTGAACGGCGTGTTCATCGGGTGGGCTTTCAAGCTGTGGCGGAACCCGAACCCGAAGAGCGCGTGGGGCCTCTTCCGTTTCTCGATCTACTACCTAGCCCTGCTCTTCGGAGCGATGGCGATGGACCAGATGATGCGCCTCTAGCGCCCTGCGCGAAAAGGTGCGGTTTGTGTGCTTCGTTCAGCGCGTCAGCGCGCAAAGAACCCGGATCGCAGCGACGCGCAAGGTTCTGCAAGGTTCTTGCAAGACTTCTCGGCTAGAGGGGGCGTCAGGAAGCCTTGAGGCCGGTGATCTTGATTGATGGATTTCGCCGGCGCAGATCGTCCAGCAAGTGCTGCAGTTCTTGGCCACGCAGGTTCAGCCTTCTCTTCCCGGTTTTCCAACCGAGCTCGGGCCGTCCTGCGGGATCGGGCTTGGCATACGTCAGGTCTGCCAGCGGTACCGAGTCACGTTTCGCCGAGGACTCCATTATTGCGACGTCCTCGTCAAGCCGAACCTCGCTTGCGGGCGCTAAGAAGATGTCCCAGATGATGAAAACGTCGAAGGCGATCCCGCCGAGTATGAGAACAGCTCCAAACCCCGTCGGAGGCCAATTCCCTACAGCAACCCATAGCGAGGGAAGGATCAAGACGGCCGCCATCAAGAGTGCTTTGAGGGCTTCGCGCCTCGGCACCCCCGATCTGTAAACGGTGCCTTCTTCCAACGCCTCTTCCGTCCTTCCAGACTCCTCGTTTGGAGGTCGAGTATTGCTCTACTTCCGAAACCGGACGACGAGCACAGACTTGAACCCAGGTGCTGGCGTATACGCGTCAACATCTTCTGCTGGTGGATTAGAAGAGGAGCCCATAGGCGCGGCCGCTCGACATCGTGAGATCCACGTGGTTTGCCGCGGCGGCTTTCCACTTCTTCAAGTCTGCCTTGGTCCCAAGTCGTATCCGAAATCGGGGAAGTCCCTTTGCGGCGGAAGCCTGCCGCTCGAACAACAGAATCTTGTGGTCGTAGGAACTAGGACCCTCTGTGCCAGGCACAGGTAGGTTCACCTTGTCCATCATGTTGTTTCCAAACCTCACGGACTTCCGATGCCAGCCATGCCCTGCAGCCTGAATCTCGACGTATCCGAAGATAGTGTTCAGCGGAACCGCTGCGGGATCAAAGCCAAAGAAGACACGAGACCCACGAGGTAGATCCAGCTGGTTTCCTGGCCGAGAGGGACCCAAGTTCTTGTAAAGGACGTCGACCTCAACCCAGAGCTCGCGCGCGTTCGCGAGCTGCACGGCTAGCTCACCTTCTACAACGGCACCACCTGAAGGCTCGTATAGCTCGCCGGCTTCCGTCGTGTCCTCAACACTTCGGGTCCGGGCGACAGGTTTGATCTTCTTGTAGTCCGTCAGGATTGCAGCGACTGGGTCAGATCTATCCCAAGCGGTCTCGAACCACCCCAGGGCGGCCCTGGCGTTCGCCAATGCCTTCCTGTCCCGTGCCGAAAGCGTTCCGCGCCAAATTTGCCCGGCCGAGATTTCGGTTCCGTGAGCTAGGCCGCCACCCGTCATGTTCGCCGAACCGATCAGGCATCCAAAGTTCGAACTTGATCCATCCAGTTTTCCGAAGACGTAGCACTTCGGATGGAACGTTCGGCGCGGCCTTAGTTTTCTCGCCAAGACTTCTAGGCCATCAGGGATTCGGACTTCCGAGTTGGGAAGCGACGCCAATGTTTCGAGGGCCGCCGGTTCGCTAATTCCAAAGTCGATGCTGACTAGCCAGCGCTTGTTGGCATCTGTCCAACTGGATGCCCCATTGATCGCTTTTCGGAGCGCTGTGGTTCCAGCAGTGTTGGCGTATGCGACCGCGGCGGCCATCTCAACAAACTTGAAGGCATTAGCAATCCTGCCGAGATCGGCTGCTGTTTCTTCTACAACTCCGGCGCCGGCGTCCTGAACACGGATCCATTGCTCGTACATGGGGCGCAGCATCGACCCATCGGCGAAATCCCGCAAGTGTGACCTCCGCCACTGACCAGCGCTGAAAACTCGGCTGGGATTCGGCAGTGACATCCCAACCGCGCCAGGTCCGGACCCCCCGTTCTCCTGGTTTCTCGTGTCCTCCTATCCTTCCCTGGGACGACAAGGCTCTTGGCGAGTTCGAGGAGCGCAATTGCAGCGAGCTGACCAAGCAACTGATCTCGGTCGGGTTCGAGAGGACCTGGCTTCGCTCGTCCACGAGTTCGTTCTCGCTCGGGATTACAGGGACCTTACCGAGCAAACCTCAGAGCAGGACATTCACCACTGGGTCGATCGGCTCCTCAAGGCTCTGGGATGGAACGTGGATGCTCCAGGTGAGTACTCGCGTCAGAGGTACTGCCGCGGCGCAGGAATCGCTGATGCCGTGCTCATGCGCCGCGGCGTCCCTGTCATGTACGTCGAAGTCAAGCGGCTGGGACGCATCCCGCCCCTCCGAGTGCTGCGTCAGGAACGCCTCTACTACACAGCAGAGGAGGAGCAAGCTCTTCGATACGCGCGCCGAAGTGTGGACCTGCCCGAAGGCCAAAGGTGGACGATCCTCACCAACTTCAACCAGTTGTATCTCTTCGAAGCGACCAGCGAAGAGCGCCTGATGGTGTTCGAGTCCGCAGAAGAATTAATCGAGCGCCTTGACGATACGAAATATCTCACCAAGGGCGAAGTCCTTTCCGAGGGGCTCACCAGATGGGCACAACGACGTGAACGCCCCGACGTCGATGAAGAGTTTCGGGAGCGCCTCAACCTTTGGCGATTGGCCCTAGCTCAAGACGTACACGACCGCAATGAAGAGGGAGTCCTCAAGACTGACGAGGGTGGAGTTGACCTAGACAAGCTGCAACGTGCCGTCCAGCGTCTACTAGATCGACTGATCATTTTGCAGTTTGCCACTGACCTTGAAGCGGTTGCCGGCGAGCCCCTTCGCGAGCTGCTCGAGCGAACCGAAAAGTCCAGTTCAGTTCTCGTTCGGCAACTGTCTCTGCGCGAAGAGTTGAACGAGACCTTCGCTCGATTCGACAATTTCTACAACACGAGCATCTTTGCTCCTGGTCACATCTGCGAAGAGGTTGATATTGGCGACGAAGTCCTTCGTGACATCGTCACTGAAATCGCGTCCCAGAACTTTCGTCGCTTCAGCTCCGACATTCTCGGCGCTACCTATGAGACATACCTGGGCCAAGTCCTTGAGGTTGACGAAGCTGGACAAGTGAAACTGGTAACGCGCCCTGAGGTGCGTCGGGCTGAGGGTGTCTATTACACGCCCACCCACGTTGTGCGGTACATCGTGGATGAAGTCTTGGATCCGCTGCTTGAAGGAGCTTCGCTCGAAGACGTCAGCGCACTTACGATCTTGGATCCTGCATGCGGTTCGGGGTCATTTCTTGTGGCCGCATACGAAAAACTCGCTGATTGGTATGAGAGTTTCAACTGCTCCCAACTGGAAGCTGCGGGGTTGCGGACTGATCCAGAACAGCAGGCCCTCTTGGATGAATCGGGGGCTCCCGCTGCCGCCATAGTGGATTATGCGAGACGCATTCTTGAGTACCACCTGTATGGCGTTGACCTAGATCCTGACGCGGCCGAACTCGCCGCGATCAACCTCATCATGACGGCGATCCGTCGCGGGATGAGCGGTCGGTCTCTCGAGAAACTCCCAGCCATCTTGGGTCAGAACATCAAGGTGGGTAATTCGCTGATTCCCGGGATTCAGACGCTTCCCGGGTTCGCTTTGGCTAAGGCGCTGGAAGGTCGCGAGACCGCACTGTCGCAGCTGTCCGACGAGCGGCGCCTTTTGCAAACCGAGAATGACGTGGTGAAGGAGCGGGAGCTCATTGCAGATCTCGAATCGCGCACTCGCGAATTAACTGCCCCTGTAATCAATCAACTATCAGCCGACGAGATCGACCCTGAAAAGCACAAGGCCTTTGTCTGGCCGGTTGAATTCCCCGAAGTGTTTTCGACAGAGCGCCCTCCGGAGGAGCGCGGATTTCATTGCGTCATTGGGAATCCGCCATGGATCGGTTTTCACGGCGCCAGAGAGATTCGCCCGTACCTAACCCGTCGCTACATCACCTGCCGTGGCCGTTTCGATATGTACGTTCCCTTCATCGAGCTGGGAACTCGCCTTCTTCGGGCCGAGGGCCACTTCGGGATGATTACTCCCTCTAACTTCTTTCTGCGTGATTATGGTCAGAACCTTCGCCGCTTCCTTCTCGAAGAATCCAAGCTTCAGAAGATCGTCGACTTTGGCGACATGCAAATTTTTCCCGGTGCCACTAACTACCCCGCGATTCTGATTACGACCCGAAGTGCAGCCGATCCCGAAGGTCAGCTCTCTTACATGCTCAGGACGTATGAGTCGGATACTGCAACTGCATACAAGCAGTCCGACTTAACCGATGAACCTTGGCTGTTCGTCTCCGATGCAGAGCGTGGGGTCTTCTCGAAGATGGAGGCGCCACCATCTCGGCCTTTGAGCGAGGTATCTGGGGGAATAGTCGAAGGAATCGTCACCGGTCAAAACAAGGTGTTCTTGCTAACGGAAGACGATGTTTCGAAGCTCGAGCTAGACGAACGAATAGTTCGCCGATGTCCGCGGGGACAGTTCATCAAGCGATGGGCGCTAGTCCCAGGATCTGAGTACGTGCTGTACCCATACGACGTTGATGGGGCGGGCAGAACGGTTCCTTGGGAGGAAGCTCGGATACAGAAGGAGTTTCCAAAACTCTACGAATACCTGACCTGGCAACGTGCAATGCCCAGTGACGAAGGAGGGCTTGCTGGGCGCGACTACTTCGATTCATCGACTAAGAAGTGGTTTGAACTCTGGAATCAACGGGACAAGTCTCTTCTGGATAAGCCCAAGATTCTGACTCCCGAGGTTGCGGCGACACCAAACTTCGTCGTACTAGGAGGCGATACATACGTGGCCGACTCGGGGACGGCTATTGTCTTGCCATCGAGCTCGGATGATCTCCATTTTGTTTGTGCCCTACTGAATTCTCGAATCCTGGGTCGCTACCACCAGCGACGCTCGGTACCGAAGGCAAACGGTTTTCTCATCTACAAGCGTGCATTCTTGAAGCGCCTCCCAATTAGATTTCCAACGCCTGACCAGTCTTACCTTTACGACAAGCTCGTGAGGCTTTCGAAGCTCAACAGTCAGCGAGCCTTGGAGTTAGCTCAGATCGATCTCGATTTCACGAAGTACGTCCAGGAGTTCGGGCTTGACTCTAAGACTGACGTCGGTTCCTGGATTCGTCCCTTGCCGCCCAGAGATATTGACGTCCTTTCAACGCGTCGTGGCAAGTTGCTGAGAGTGAAAACCCAGCTGGACGGGACGACCCTCTTGATTACCGGAAAGGTGCGACTGGAGAATGTCGACTACGAGGGAACCGGGAGCGACGACGAGCCGATCGTCCGACTCAAGCTCGATGAGCCTCGAATGAGTTTCCTGCGCTATTACCTTCCCTGGGCTCACATGGCAAAGGCGTTTACGACCTCAGCACGACTCAACCTCTACCAGAAACTGCTTAAGCAACCTCTTCCACGAATGACGCCTGACGAGTTGGTCGTAAGCGTCCAGCGTTACGAACCGATCTTCAAGCGCCACCTAGCATTGACTGATGAGATTCGAGATGCTGAGCGACAATTGGATGAGGCCGTCGCGAGTCTTTATGGGCTAGACGAGGCGGATCTCGCCGCGCTCGAACTGAGTTAGACACAGCCGTGGGAACGCGGCCCGATTCCGCCGAGTTGGATGAAGTCTTGACTTGGCGTTTCAAATGGAAGTCAACAGCCAATGCAAGTTCGCTTTGACAGCTCTCGAAGACATGGATCTCGGGAACGAGGAAGACAGCAGTCGATTCTGGTACTCCATGCAGGCCTTCTTGAGCGCCGTAGCTAACATCTCAAAACTGCTCTGGGGATCGACTGAGGAGATTGGGCGACGTCGATTGGTCCTTCGCCGGACCCTTGAGGTCTCCGATCATTCCCCGCTGCGATCTCGCGTTTTTCGCAACCACTTCGATCACTTTGACGAGCGCCTCGAGACCTGGTTCCAGGACTGGACCCGACGAGGCCTCCGAGGTGGGTCTGACACGTACGTCGGAGATATCGACGACCTAGAGATCGGGGAACTAGCGCTCAGAAACTTCGACACTAAAACGAAGACCTTGACGTTTCGGGGGGAGAAATTGCCTCTCGCCCCGCTTATCGAAGCCGTTCTCGAGTTGGAGGAGCGAGCTGTCACGGCCGTTCGGGACTTCCTGCTCACGAACGCCGTGCCTGTAAGCGAAGACGAGGATTAGTCGCCGCCCAAGGTGCGTCTATAATCACATGCATGTAACTTCGATGCGGTGGAGAGAATCTTTGCAGTCAGCTAGGCGTCCGAAGAAAAGACGGGTCTTTGTCAGCTTCGACTATGACAACGACTTGGCGCTTCGGAATCTCATCATCGGTCAAGCAAGGCTTCCGGACTCACCGTTTCAGGTGATTGATCACTCCCTGAAAGAAACGGCTCCCGAAGCGATGTGGCAGCTGAAGGCTCGACGGGCGATTGCACGGTCGGATGTTGTCATTGTGATGCTAGGTCGTCGAACGCGTTACGCGCAGGGCGTGCTCAAGGAAATCCGGATGGCTAGGAGTCTCGGGAAGCCGATCTTCCAGCTGATCGGTTATCGAAACGGAAGGGTTGAGTGGCGTGTTCGTGGAGCGGGTCGCGTCTACCTATGGACGTGGCCCAACTTGAAAAAGCTACTGGGCTGAGGAGACGGGATGGCGAACTGGCGACAACGACAACTTCAAGAAGTCGCGCTGCGTGCCGCGGCAAGAAGCAAGGATCCGACTCGACACAAGGTGTTCTTCTCCTATCACGTCGATGATGCTGATGAAGTCGAGGAGTTGATTGACGATTACGGACATGTCTGTATTCCGACCGTGGTCGGAGTTACTTCGGATGATGACTTCGTCGATAGCGACGACACCGACTACATCATGGATCGAATCCGAGAGGAGTACCTGGCGGATACGACCGTTACTGCTGTACTGGTCGGTCAGTGCACCTGGGCGCGAAGGTTTGTTGACTGGGAGATCTACGCGTCCTTGCGCGAGTACAAGGGCTACAAGAGAAGTGGCCTCATAGCAATCACCCTTCCATCCGTAGCAGACCTGTCGGGACGAAAGCCACCTGCTCGAGTGGAGGACAACATCGACGGAGATGACGGCTACGCTCGTTGGTACAAGTATCCGAGTTCCGCAGAGACACTCAGGTCCTGTGTCGAAACCGGGTTTCGCTATCGAACCGAGCGAACACACTTGATTGATAATTCTCGGGCGAGACGTAAGAACAATTCCTCGTGTCCCTAGGAACGGAGGGATTAATGGCTCCGGGCGGGGAAGAGGGATGCGAGTTCTGTCGCGTCGTTCGTGGGGACGAGCCGGCAGATGTCATTTATGAAAACGAGGTCACAATGGCGTTCGCTCCCATCGCTCCGGCGGTCGGCGGTCATACGTTGGTTATCCCAAGACAGCATGTCGTCGACTTCCTCGATGCCGGGGACGAGCTCTTAGGGGAAGTAGCCTCCACAACCCGCCGAGTAGCCCTCGCCATCAAGAGCGCATTGTCTCCTGAGGGTTTCAACGTCATCACGTCCTCCGGCGAGGCTGCCACGCAGACGGTGTTCCATCTGCATATCCATGTCGTCCCAAGGTGGGGTCACGACCGCATGGGCGAGATTTGGCCGCCCAAGAGCTCGTATCTCGAAGAGACGAAGGACGATGTAGCCGCGCTGATCAGATCAGCCCTGCCAGGTTAGTTCAGCCAACAGGCGATTGCGACTGTAATCGCGAGGCCAATGAGAAACAAGATTCCGTGGAAGGCCCTGAGTGTTTCGCTGAACATCATCCCGATCATCGACTTGACGTCTTTCTCGAAAGCTCGGTGATTCATATCGAAGGGCTCGTGAGCGTCGGGGTTTCGGCGGACGGAGTTAAAGAGGCAGCGGAACATCGTTTCTGCCCGGAGGAAGTAAGCGTCTAGCCACCAAAACGACACGGCCGGCACGAGGCCGATAGCGGCAAGTTGCCACAGCTTCTGCTGCACCCCAAAGCCGTAAAAGGCTCCCGAAACGGTGATTGCCCAACCCTTCATGAGAAAGGAGTTATTGGCGAGCCGCGCAATCACGTTCTGGATGAAGTCGAGGTGCTTGTGAAGATCAGAGCGGCCCACTGCCATGAGCTCATCGTAGCGACGCCCATGTGCGGCTCTTGGTCCGCACCTGGTCCATTCCATCGCGAAATGCGGGTCAAGAGCGCGAAACAGCGACACACGAAAAGCCCCGTACCAAAGCTACGGCCCAGCGCGCGCCCCTGCGCGGGCGGAGCCGGCGTCGTCTGCTCTCATCCAGGCGCCGATGGCCAGCGCGAGCGCCAGCACGAAGACGAAGTCGCCGCCGAGCCACATCACCAACGCGCCCGCTCGTTGGTCGTCGAGATCGGGGTACGCGGCGTACAGCGGAGCGCTGCTCGAATAGAGCGCGAGCCCAAGAAACGACTGCAACGGCAGGGCGGCGACCAGATAGCCCAGCCGTGCTGGGTGAGAAAGAGCCCGTCGAGAGACGGGGTCCGACCCGATGACCGGCGTCCAGAACAACAGTCCAGCGGTCGCATAAAGCCCGTGCTCCGCGAGGTGAACGAACTTGTTCTGGAGCGCCGCCTGGTACAGAGGCGAGAAGTGCGTGATCCACATCACCAGCCCGAAAAGGGCCCACGCGACGAGAGGGTGCATCAGGAGCCGGGCAGCCCTAGACCTGATCATCCGGCCCAGAGCCTGTCGAACACCTCCTTGCGTTGCTCGCAACAGAGCCGTCATCGGTGCGCCGAGCACGAACAAGGGGGCCGCGACCAGCACCAACAACAGGTGCTGCACCATGTGCGCGGCGAACGACCGGTGCGCAAGCGATGAAAGAGGCCCGACGACTGCACCTATCGCAACGGCGGCCCCGGCAACCAGCCAGGATCTACGTGTCACCGCGGGCGAACCTACGCCTGCAGGAACCTGAACGAGGAAAACGCGCTACTGGACGGTGACGGTTCCGTTCATCCCGGGGTGGACGTCGCACTGGAAGTAGTACTCGCCCTTCGGGAGCGCCGGCACGGTGTAGGTGGTCTGTTGGCCGCCCGGGATGATCTCTCCCTTGAAGAGGTCCTTCTGAGCAGAATCGTCCTCGTAGATAGAGATGTTGTGCTCGGCCGAGTCATCGTTGGTGAAGGGGATCGTCTCTTCCGTCTTCGCCTGCAGCTCGATCGTGTCGGTCGAGAAGGCCACGTTCGCCGCGGAGACCGCTGTTCCCTCCGCTGCGGCCGGCGCGGCCTCGGCATGCTCCGCCTCACCCGCGGAGTCGCCGTGTCCCAGTCCGAGAGATGCGATCACGACGCCGATCACGAGTGGGTAGGCGGCGACGATCGCGAGCTCCGACGACGACCTCCGGGCCGACTCCGGTCGCTGGGCGATGAAAGCGCAGGCGATGAGGATGTTCGCGCCGATCGCGATTGCGATCACGACGGCGATCTCCTTCGGGACCGACAGCAATATGCGCGACATCCCGAAGGTCACCAGCCCGATGGCGAGCAACGCCCCGAGCGGGATAACGATCGGAAGAGGGAGACGCACTCGAACCTCGTGACTCAGCGGAGTTCCGGCCGGGTACTGACTCATCCCTGTCTCAGCTCCCACGTCTGCAGACCGCGTTCGAAATCTTCCCAACTCACTTCGTCAACCTCCTGCCGCTCTTCGGCCGCGTTCCACCTGAAGAACAGGTAGGTGATGACGAGCCACAGTAGCAAACCACCGCCTATCTTCATGATCAGTCCGGCCATGCGTTGGTCGGTCACCACGTCGATCCCCCACAGTCGCGGAACGGTTGCGTAGAACTCGTAGATTGGACTATCGGCGAAAGTCAGGAACGACGCCGGCACCGTTGGAACGATCGACTGCAGGAAGAGATAGAGCATCTTCCCCGGAGGCGAGAGCCTCGACAGCTCGGGCAGAGGATCGACAACCGGCCACCACATGATCGCCGCAGACGTGAACAGCAGCGTGTGCAACGAGAAGTGCGTCAGCTCGGACCTGAGCGACAGATCGACCAACCACGGCCAGTGCGTGAAGACGATGACGCCGTTGAACAGCAACAGCCCGAACATCGGACGCGTCACGACACGAGCCACCTTCAGCGCCTTCGGGCCCCGGAGCATCGAGCGCAACAGCCACTTCGGCGTCCCGATGATCAGCAGGGGCG
>JADDQX010000006.1:12935-17398 GCA_016781115.1 Actinomycetota bacterium
CTTCGGCGTCCCGATGATCAGCAGGGGCGGGGCGACCAGCGAGAACAGCGTGTGCTGCACCATGTGCGCCGAGAACAGGTAATCCTCCGACAACTCGTGCATCGGCCAGTCGGCACCGAGCCAGAGCATCGCCACGCCCGCGAAGAAGAACGTCTTCTGCTTAGTAGTGGCGGGGGGCTCGCCGTGCGGCGCTTTCTGCGGCCCCCACCACCGCAAGGCCGCGAGGTAACCCGCCGTCAGCACGACGATCAGCAACCACACGTCCGGGTGTGGGTGCCACGTCCAGACGTCGGCGGCGGCGCCGTCCGCGAGAAGCATCTGGCTAGCCGGTGACGCCGGGGGTCTCCGGCCGCAGGAAGAAGGTGAGCAGAACCACCGTGAACACGAAAAAGGCGAGCACGATGCCGGTCACGAAGAAACGGCGGAACAGCTTGCTGTCGAACTTCAGGTGCATGAAGTAGAGGGCGACCATGATGAACTTGATCAGAGCGAATGCGATCAAGAACGGAACGAGGAAGTCCTCCAACGCGCGGACGTAGTAGATCGCGACCTCGGCCGCCGTGATGATGGCGAGGATGATGGCGATCCACACGTACTTCCGCGGAGTGGGGTGCTCGTGACGCACCTCTTCTTCTCTCGGGGCGTGCAGCTCGCTAGATGCCATGTGTGATCACTCCGTGGGAACCAGGTAGATGACGGTGAAGATCACGATCCACACGATGTCGACGAAGTGCCAGTAGAGGCCGACCAACTCCACCTTACGGGCGTCGGCCTGCGACAACCGGCCCGCTAACGACATACCGACCAACGCGAGCAGCATCAATATCCCGACCGAGACGTGGGCGCCGTGGAAGCCGGTGAGCACGAAGAAGGAGCTCCCGAAGGGACTGGTGGTGAGCTTGAGGCCCTCTTCGTAGAACGTCGTGAACTCGTAGATCTGGCCTCCGATGAACGTCATCCCGAGGAACGCCGTCGCGAACAGCCAGGTACGCATCCCCCGTTCATCCCCGCGCTGGATCGCGGCCAGTGCGAGCACCATCGTGAGGGACGACATCAGCAGAACGAACGAGCTGACGGAGGTGAACGGGATGTCGTAGATGTGCGCCGGGTCCGGCCCCCCGTTCGTGCGGTTCCGGTACAGCAGATAGGTCGAGATGAAGGAACCGAAGAAGAGGCATTCGGAGCCGAGGAAAGCCCACATCGCCATCTTGACGTTGTCGAGTCCGGTGGAGGTGAGGTGCTCCTCGTGCGCCGGCTGCGGCGACACGGCCGCGGGATGCGTTGCCACTATTCGGCCGTTCCCGGCTCGAAGACCCACCCGAAGAAACCGAGCGTCATGATGAGGATCCCGATCGCCACGGCCGGAAGGGCAAAGATCACCGCGTAGGCGCTGACCAACATCCCGAAGGCCGCGACCACGGGGAAGTACGACGGTGACGGCAGGTGGATGTGATGACCGCCGTCATGCTCTGCGTGCTCGGAGTGATCGACCGCGCCGCCCGAGAACACGGGTTCTACGGTCTTGCCGGGCCCGACGAAGTACTTCCGGTGCCAGAACTCGTCGCGGTGGGTCACGACGGGAACCTCCGCGAAGTTGTACTCGGGAGGCGGCGACGGGATGCTCCACTCGAGCGTGCGCGCGTCCCAGGGGTCCGCGCCGGCTTCCTCACGGCCCTTCCGGCGGCTGACCGCGACGTTGAAGAGGAAGATCAAGGTCGCGACCGCGATCATGAATGAGCCGACCGTCTCCATCATGTTCCACACGTTCCAACCCATGCCGTCGGGATAGGTATAGATGCGCCGCGGCATCCCCTGGAGCCCCACGATGTGCATCGGGCCGAAGGTGAGATTGAAGCCGATGAACCACAGCCAGAAGTTCCATTTACCGATCTTCTCCGAGAGCCGGTGCCCGAAGATCTTCGGCCACCAGTAGTAAAAGCCCGACATGATCCCGAAGAGAGCGCCTCCGAACAACACGTAGTGGAAGTGCGCAACGACGTAATACGTGTCGGTCTGCTGCGCGTCGTGAGGAACGATCGCGTGCGTCACGCCGGAGAGGCCGCCGATGATGAACATCGCGATGAACCCGATCGAGAACATCATCGAGGTGGTGAACCTCAACGAGCCGCCCCACATAGTTCCGATCCAGTTGAAGATCTTCACACCCGTCGGGACCGCGATGAACATCGTCGACAGGGCGAAAGCCGAGTTGGCGACCGGCCCAAGACCCGCGGCGAACATATGGTGCGCCCACACTCCCCAGCCCATGAAACCGATGGCCGCCCCGGCGAACACCACGGCCGCGTAGCCGAAGATCGGCTTGCGAGAGAAGGTGGGCAGAACCTCAGACACGATGCCCATAGCGGGCAAGATCAAGATGTAGACCTCGGGGTGGCCGAAGAGCCAGAACAGGTGCTGCCACAGGATCGGATCACCACCCGCGCTGGCGGCGAAGAACCTCGTGCCGAAGAGGCGATCGAACATCAACTCGAACAGGGCCACGGCGATGATCGGCATCGCGAAGAGCAGCAGGAAAGAGACGACCAGCGTCATCCAGATGAAGACCGGCATCCTCATGAGGGTCATGCCGGGCGCTCTCATGTTCAGGATCGTCACGATGAAGTTGACCGCCCCGGCAAGTGAGGCGATCCCCAGGAACTGCAGCCCGACGGCATAGAAGTCCATCCCGCGGTCGGCCAGTCCGGAAGCGGCATCCTGGCCCGCTTGCGTGCTCAGCGGGGCATAGCCGAACCAACCTCCGTCCGGCGCGCCCCCGAGGAAGAAGCTGGAGTAGATGAAGATGCCGCCGAACAAGAAGATCCAGTAGCTCAAGGCGTTGAGGCGCGGGAACGCGACGTCTCGCGCGCCGATCATCAACGGGGCGAAGTAGTTGAAGAACGCGACCCCCATCGGCATCACGACGAGGAAGATCATCGTCACGCCGTGCATCGTGAAGAACTGGTTGTAGACCTCGGCGGTAAGGACCTCGCCGTTCGGGACCGCGAGCTGGGCCCTGATCGCCAGCGCCTCCAAGCCTCCCAGCAGGAAGAAGATGAAGGCGGTGACGCCGTACATGATCCCGATCTTCTTGTGGTCCACGGTGGTGACCCACGAGTACCAACCCGTCGTCGCGGTCGGCCTAGCGAAGATGCTTCGCCGAGGCTGTTGCAGTGCCGCCGTTGCCATCAGATCCCAGCCTTTCCTTTCACTTCAGCGTCTGTAGGAACGCCACGACGGCGTCGATCTCTTGCGCGCTCAGCCCATAATCCGGCATCTGCGCTCCCGGTTTGACCCCCGGAGGGTTGTCGATCCATCTCTTGAGGTTGTCCGGCGTGTTCCTGAACATCGAGCCGGCGAAGGTCTCGCGGCTCGCGAAGTGGGTGAGGTCGGGTCCGGTCGTCCCTCTCGCCTCGGTCCCCCCGATCGCGTGGCAGTTGACGCAGGTCCCCATGAAGATCTCCTGGCCCTGGGCCGCCGCGCCCGAGACCGTGCCGGCGGCAGGTTCCTGCTGCTCGGCGAGCCACTGCTCGAAGTCTGCAGGTTCCTGCGCGATGACCCGCAACCTCATGTTCGCGTGCGAGAGGCCACAGAACTCGGTGCACTGGCCCCAGTACGTGCCCGGGCGGTCGGCGACGAAGTACATGTTGTTCTTGCGGCCCGGAACGACGTCCTGCTTGCCCGTCAGCTTCGGGATCCAGAAGCTGTGGATGACATCCGCCCCCTCGAGCGTCAGGTACACAGGCTGCCCCGTCGGAACATGCATCTCGTTGGCCGTGACCACTCCGGCGTCGGGATATTCGTACTGCCACCAGAACTGTTTGGCCGTCACCGTCACGTTGAGCGCGCCCTCGGGCTTGTCCGACAGGTCCGCGATCGCCTTGACGGTCGGCACCGCGAGGCCCGCCAGGATCAACGTCGGTATCAGGGTCAAGATGACCTCGAGCTTGGTGTTGCCGTGGAACTGCGCAGCCTCTCGCCCCGGGCGACGTCGGAACCTGATGATCGTGTAGACGAGCAGGGCCTCCACGATGACGAAGATCGCTACCGCAATGCCGAACGTGAGGTCCCACAAGCCGTCGGCCTTGCGAGCGACCGGGCCCTCGGGACTCAGGTAATCCTGCGGGCCGACGTTCGTGTCGCAAGCTGAGGCGACCACGGCGAATGCCGTCACGACCACGCCCAGCAAGAGCCGGCGGCCGCTCGCGCTCAGACGCTTCAAGAGTTCCATTGGACGCCCGGGAATATATATGACCGCAGGTGCCGCGCCTCTTCTATGTGTCTGCTTGTGAAGCAAGCCAGCGGGGCGCGTGACTCGTCCTATCCTCGAGCGATGGGTATGGACGAGGAGCTCGACGAGGAAGTACCCGATCGCCCGCTTCAACGCCGCCTGATCGTGATCGTTCCTGCGCTCGTCTTGGTCGGCCTCATCGCATACGGCTCGCTCACGACTGCCGACGACGCAA
>JADDQX010000006.1:17509-18219 GCA_016781115.1 Actinomycetota bacterium
CGGCCTCATCGCATACGGCTCGCTCACGACTGCCGACGACGCAACCGAGCGGACGCTGCCTCGCTTCGCTCTGCCCCTGCTCGGAGGAGGGACCTTGTCCAACGACGACCTCGCGGGTCAGGCGGTGGTACTGAACTTCTGGGCGTCGTGGTGCGCGCCGTGCCGGGAGGAGGCACCACTCCTAGAGGAGCTATCGCGGGAGTACGCGGAGAGGGGGGTGAGGTTCGTGGGCGTGAACGTCCAGGACAACGAGGCCGGAGCGCGCGATTTCCAGAGACAGTTCGGCGTCACCTATCCGATCGTGCTCGACCCGCGCGATGACCTGGCGGGCCCTCTCGGCGTGGTCGGCCTGCCGCAGACCTTCTTCATCGACGCTGAGGGGCGCTTCCTACAACAGGAGGCGGGGCCGCAGGTCGGGCAGAGCAGGGGAACGCAGGTGTTGGGGGCCATCTCCGAGGAGAGGTTGCGGGACGGGATCGAGAAGCTGCTGGAGGAGGGGACCTAGTGAACGCCGACAGCGGGACGCTGCAGAAGGCAGAGATCTCGGCCTCGGCCCTCGGGATGATCCTGTTCATCGCGTCGGAGGTGATGTTCTTCGCGGGCCTCTTCGGCGCCTACTTCGCGATCCGCGCCGCGGCTTTGGAATGGCCTCCCGCGGGCGTCGAGGTCGAGCAGCTGCTGCCGGGCGCCGCCACGGCCGTGCTCGTCGG
>JADDQX010000006.1:18382-28767 GCA_016781115.1 Actinomycetota bacterium
GGCACGCTCTTCTATTCGATGACCGGGTTCCACGGCCTCCACGTGTTGGGCGGGATCGTCACGCTCGGCCTCGTAGCGATCAGGAACTCCCGCGGGGGCCTCAGCGCAGAGCGCCACGGCCCGGTCGTTGCCGCAAGCTTGTACTGGCACTTCGTCGACGTGGTTTGGGTGCTGTTGTTCGCGACCCTGTACCTGCTGCGCTAGAGGGCCGGGAGCTCCTTCAACAACGGCTCGATCTCTCCGCGCGTCGCGACGTTGTCCCACCGTGCGGCGATCTTTCCATCGGACCCGATCAGGTACACCCAGGGCTCGGTGAGGTCCTCATCTCTATAGATCCATTCGGCTGCGCCCTTGTTGACCACGGTGCCCTGGAAGTTCCGCCACACCTCGACGTGGATGAAGTTCGCGCGATCGGCGTACTTCTTTTGCAGGTCCTCGACCACGTCGGTCACCGGTCCGCAGAAGCGGCTGACGCAGTAGACCGGAGTGGAGAACACGACGAGCGCCGGCTGCCGCTTCCGGATCGACTCTGCGATCGTCATCCGGTGGAGGCTCTCGTCCGGCACCGGCTCCCCGTCGCGAGCCCGGGAGTCCACGGCCTCCAACGGAGCGTCCTTACTGGCGAGCGTCAGGTTCTCGGTGCGAGGGGCCGGGTCCCCGACCGCCGGGTAACGATGCTCCTCTAGCACCTCGAAGACGCCTTGGCCCGTGATGGCGCCGGTCTCGAGAGGCGCCGTGACCTGGGCGGCCCAGAACCCCGCCCGGTCGAACGTGACATCCGTCGCATAGACGCCGCGCCCTTGCGAGCCCGGCACCGCCTCCGGTCCCCCCGTCGATCCCCCGGCGACTCCTTCGATCGGCAAGAAAGTGGCGGTAGCGGACGGCCCCGGTTCGGCGGTGCCCTCGCCCTCGCGCGTCCCGAGATAGAAGAAGTCGATATCGACCTCGCCGAAGCTGACGAACAGCTGGTCGGGGGTCAGCAATCCGACGATGAACCGGCTCTCTTCTCCGATGGCCAGGTCGTAGTTCGCGGGCTGGACGATCAGTTGATCGCCGCCGGCCGTCGACGGCGCGGCCACCGGGTCGCCACCGGCGGTGCCGTCGGCGCATCCGCCCGACACGATCAACAGCGTCGCCAGAGCGACCGCCCTCAAGCCTTTCAGGAGCAACTTGTGACTTCCTCACCCAGCACCGAAAGTGCCGCAATCGTCGCGTCGATCAACTCGTCCAGATCAGATTCCAAATCCTGCAGCGAAGGGGGCAACTGACGGTTCTTCGCCTTCTCCCGGATATCGACCTCACCTGGGAGGGGCGAGGATCGCCCAACATCTTCGCCGCGGAGGTCGGACTCGAAAGCGCCTTTCGCCTCCAGTAGCCGCGCTGCCGCGGCGCGGTCCTCGGCTTCCACCCGGGTGGCGATCTCGTGGATCCCGGCGTGCGCCCGATCGAAGAACGCGTCACCCAGATCGTCGCCTCCCGTCGACGCCGCGGCCCTCTCCTCGCACAAAGCGTCCACCGTCTCCTGATAGTCCACGACCGCCGCGGCGGGATGCTCGTCTTCGTGTTCGTCGGCACCTTGGGCAGAGACGAACCCTCCGATTCCCAACGCGATTCCACCGAGGACGAGAAGGACCGGCACGATCGGCTTCGTCGTCTTCTGGACGAAGAAGACGACTCCAAGGACGGCCATCGCGAGGCCCAGGATCAACAACTCGACGCTTGCTCCGGCGGACCCGCCGTGCGTTAGAAACATCGGGTCTAGCTCCGCGCCCATGGCCGCCGGATCGCAACCGCCACGCCCACGAGCACAAGCGTGCCCAGGGCGAACGCGACGATGGGGAAGCTCGTGCCGCCGGCGTCCGGGTTCTCGATCGGGGGCCGGCTCGAGGTAGCCACTTCGCCCTGGTCGCCATCCGATCCAGGCGAGCAATCCCTCTTGCCGGAGACCTTGAAGGAGAAGGACTCTTTGACGACGTGTCCGTCAACGGAGGAGACCGAGCGCATCCGGACGTTCCAGGTGCCGGGCCTACCGCCGGTGATGGTGGCCGAAAAGGCGTCGCGCTGGATCGTCTCGCCGCCCGACACGTCACGCCCGCAGCCGTCGGTGACAGCGAGGCTCGATCCCGGTCCCGGCGGCTCCGCCAGGGTCAGGGTCACCTCTTTGGGAGGCTTCGGGACGACGCTGCCGGCGTCCGGCGACGACCGCGCGATGGCGCCGTGGGCCGACGCGGGCGACGCGAGAGCCCCAAGTAGTAGCAAGGCGAGAGCTGGGCCGGCGATCTTGCTCCGCAAACCGCGCGCGCGACGGCCCTTCGAGCTCATGCAGGCGAGGTTATAGGCGACTGTCGCGGGCGCTCTCACGGCTCCAGGCTAGCGGCGCCCATCCCTTAGTCTCGGAGGAACGATGCAGCCGGCCCCCGCTAGCGCCGACCCAAAGAGGCGCGCGAAATTCTGGATAGGTGGAGGAGTCATCCTCCTCAGCCTCGTCGCGCTCGTCGGCTGGGCCATGGGGCGCCCGAACTCGACCTCTTTCTTCTACACGCCCAGCGAGATCGTCGAGCTGCCCGCGACCGCGGGAAGCGAGGAGTACCGGGTGAACGGGAAGGTCGTGCCGGACACCGTTCAGCGGGACGGGCTGAGGACCAGCTTCGACATCTCCGACGGTGCGACCGCGCTCGCTGTGACCACCGAGCAGCCGCTCCCCGATGCTTTCTGGACCGCTATGGCCAACGGCTCGTCGGAGGTCGAGGTGGTCGCACGAGGCCGCTACGACGGAGCAGCCTTCCAAGCGAGCGAGGTCTTGGCGAAGTGCCCCTCGAAGTTCAAGGCCAAGGCGGCCTAGGCCGCTACCCGAGATGACGATGTCTCTTGGCGGTCTGGGGCGGCCCGCTCTGGTCGCGGCCTTCTTCCTCATGGCACTGGCGGTCGGGTTCTCACTGTGGGGTGCTCTTCGCAGGAAGAACGCCGCCGCCGAGGCGGGACGGCGGGCGCTTACCGCCGGGGCAGGGTTCGTCGGCGTCGCCGGCCTGGCGCTGGTCTCGGCCCTGTTCGCGCACGACTTCTCGCTCGAGTACGTGACCAACTACTCGTCGCGGGCACTCTCTCGCGGCTACACGATGGCCGCGTTATGGGGGGGCATGGAGGGCTCTCTTCTGTTCTGGACCGTGCTGCTGACCCTCTTCGCCGCCCTCGCGCTGAGACGCCCAGGAGGGACCACGTCGATGCGCGGGTGGGCGACGGTCGTGCTGAGCGGGATCTCGCTGTTCTTCTTGTTGCTCTTGCTGTTTCCGGCCAACCCGTTCCGCGTTCTGGCGGATGTTCCCGCGGACGGCAATGGGCTCAATCCGCTCTTGCAGTCACCGGGGATGTTGATCCATCCGCCGCTGCTCTACACGGGGTTCGTGGCCTTCTCGGTCCCGTTCGCGTTCGGGATGGCCGCTCTAGCGACCAAGCGCCTGGACGGCAACTGGCTCAAGCAAACGAGGCGCTGGACGCTGTTCGCGTGGAGCGCTCTGTCGATCGGGATCGTCCTCGGCGGGGCGTGGGCCTATACCGAGCTCGGCTGGGGTGGCTACTGGGCCTGGGATCCCGTGGAGAACGCCTCCTTCATGCCGTGGCTGACCGCAACCGCATACCTGCACTCGGTGGTGATCCAAGAGAAGCGCGGGATGTTCAAGGTCTGGAACCTGTCGCTGATCCTGGCGACCTACGTGCTTGCGGTCTTCGGCACCTTCCTCACCCGCTCCGGGATCCTCTCGAGCATCCACACCTTCACCGAGGGGCCGATCGGCAGATGGTTCCTCCCGTTCCTGGCTGCGATGCTGATCGGCGGGCTGGCGATGATCGCGTCGCGCCTCGACGCGCTGAAGAGCAAGAACAGCTTCGACTCGCTGCTGTCGAGGGAGTCGGCCTTCCTCGCCAACAACGTCTTGTTCCTGGCAGCCGCGTTCGCCGTCCTGTGGGGGACGATCTACCCGATCCTGATGGAGGCCGTCTCCGGCGTGCGGGTGGCGGTCGGGCCTCCGTTCTTCAACTCTGTCTTCATCCCGATCGGTCTTGCGTTGATCGGGTTGACCGGACTCGGCCCCCTCATCGCCTGGCGGCGCATGAACAAGAAGGCCTTCTTCCGGATGGTCCGGGTCCCCTTGATTGCCGGGGCCGTCGCTGTGGTCGCGCCGGCCGCCGCAGGCGTCAGGAGCACCGGCGCCTTGATCGCCTTCGCGCTCTGCGCCTTCACCTTCACAGCCATCATCGGGGAGTTCGTACGCGGCAGCCGCGTCCACCGCTCTCGCGAGCAGCTCGGGTGGGCGAGCGCGCTCGGCAGGGCGCTCATGCGGAACCGGCGTCGCTACGGCGGCTACGTCGTCCACCTCGGGGTCGTCTTGATAGTGCTCGGCTTCGCCGGCTCCGCCTTTCGCGTCGAGCGGAGCGCGCACCTCGCGCAGGGGCAAGCGATGCAGGTAGGTGACTACACGCTCCGCTACGAGAGGTTGACGCGAGGTGACACCCCGGAGAAGCAGATCTTCCAGGCGAACATCTCGGCGTCACGTGGGGGAGAGGTCGTGGAGACACTGGA
This sequence comes from Actinomycetota bacterium, assembly GCA_016781115.1. Lineage (GTDB taxonomy): Bacteria > Actinomycetota > CADDZG01 > CADDZG01 > WHSQ01 > MB1-2. Next base: position 22,959 of record JADDQX010000006.1, read on the forward strand.
GCCACAGAGGAACCTCCACAAGGTCCAGCAGCAGTTCCAGTCCGAAGTCGCGATCGCGACCGGCCCCGTAGAGGACCTCTACGTCGTCGTCACCGCGATCGACCCCGATGGGGCGGCTTCGGTGAGAGCGTTCGTGAACCCACTCACCTGGTGGATCTGGATGGGGGCCGCGTTGATGGCCGTAGGCATGAGCGTGCTGCTCTCGGAGCGCCCCGCCCGACCCGCTCCCGCCCCCGCGCCGGCGCCGGTGAGGCGACCCGCGGTCGCGGCAAGATGAAGCACCTGTCGGTCGCGCTGTTCCTCATGCTCGCCATCGCGGCGCCCGCTATCGCCGCTCCCGAAGACATGGCGAACGACATCGCGGCGGAGATCATGTCGCCCTACTGTCCCGGCGTCACGCTTCACGACTGCCCCTCGGCCGAAGCCGATCAGCTGCGCGCGCGGATCACCGGCTGGGCGGAAGCAGGCTGGAGCAAGGCCCGGATCATGGCCCAGCTCGAATCCGAGTTCGGAAGCACGATCCGCGCGACGCCGACGCCTGAAGGAGGCGGCCTCACCGCCTGGGCCTTGCCGCTCCTCGCGGTCCTGCTCGGATCGCTGCTCGCCGCACTGCTCGCGCGCAGATGGACTGAGGCGAGCGACGGGGAGCGCCAGCTCGGCGCGACCGCGACGGCGGCGGACGCGGTGACGATGACGGCCGAAGACCGGCGCCGGCTCGACGCCGAGTTGGGCGTATTGAGGAGCGGGGGATGATCGGAGTCTTGGTGGTCGCGTTGCTGACCTTTGCCGCGCTGCTCTACGTCGTGGGGCCGCTCCGGCGGCAGACCTCCGACGACGAGCCGGTCGACATTTCAACCCTGGAACAAGCTCAGGAGCGCAAGACGACCGCCCTGAACGCCATCATCGACCTGGAGGAGGAAGCGCAGGTCGGGAAACTGACCGACCGGGAGCTCGAGATCCTGCGTCGCGGATACGAACGAGAGGCTCTGGCCGCGCTGCACCAGCTCGACAACCTCGGCGCAGTCACTTCCGAAAGGGACCCTCTGGAAGAAGAGATCGCGGCGATGAGGAAACAGCTCGCATGTCCCTCCTGCGGTGCGCTGCGCGGGTCCGCGGGAACATGCAGCCGATGCAACGCCTAGTCGTTCTCCTGATCGCGACGTCACTCCTCTTCCCGGTTTCGGTGGGGCGGGCAGCGGCGACGGGAACCATCGAGGGCCGCGTGATCAACGGGACCAACAAGCGTCCGCAGGCGGGGGTGAGGGTCACCCTGACCACGATCGCACCCGACGCGAACTCACGTCGCTCCGTCACGACCGACGAACACGGACGCTATTCGTTCACCGGTCTCAGCACCGGAGCCGAGATCGTGTACGCGATCGACGGGAACTACAAGGGAGGGCTGTTCGCGGGGCGGCCGCTGACGATCCCGTCGGACACCAAGCGCCCTCCTGTGATCGACACGACGTTGCGCGTGTTCGAGCCCACCACCGATCCGAACGCGATCCTCATCCGGAGAGACGATCTATTCGTGGTGCAAGACGAAGGCCGGTTGTCGGTCATCGAAGCCGTGAAGGTCGTGAACCCGACGAACAACGCTTACATCGGCCGCGGCTCCGCGCTTGCTCCCGACGCCGAGGGACCGACACCGGCTCTCGGGTTCGCTCTCCCCGACGACGCTCTCCTCGAGACCGTCAGGTTCATCGACGCCGACCTCGACGTGCCACAGGTGGTCGAGGTCCGCGGCTTCGGGTTCGGCATCACGACCGCGATCCCGCCCGGGGAGGTCGACTTCACCTTCAGCTACAAGGTCGAGGGCTCGGGCGGAACGTTCGACCTCTCCCGCACCGCGCTGTACGAGATCTCGGAGCTGTCGGTGTTTGCAGAACGACCCCTCGCGGCCACCAGCAACCGACTCGAGGAGGGTGAAGAGCTCGAGCTAGAGGGCACCACCTACCGCCGCTCTTCGACGACCGGCGCCATCGACGCGGCGGACCCGATCCAGATCCTCATCGTCACGGAAGCAGGTTCATCCCTGCCGCTGATGGCGGGGCTGGGAGCCGGTCTCGCGCTGGTGCTCCTCGTTGGGTTCCTTGCCTTCCGAAGGAACAAGCGCTCTCGAGCCAAGGCTCCTCGGCGCGCAGACGCCGCGGGTTCCTCCGAGCACCGGGACGTGGTCGCCGCGATCGCGAAGCTGGATCTGAAGCACGAGGCGGGCGAGGTTGCAGGTGATGAATACACCCGCACGAGGTCCGCCTTGAAGGCTCAGCTGACGGGTAGCGAAGCGAACGAGCGGGGTGGCGGAGCCGGATGATCACGATCGAGGGGTTGCGCGTGGCATACGGCCGCACGATCGCGCTCGACAGCGTCACCGCCGACATCGCTCCCGGGGTCTCGGGGTTGTTCGGGCCGAACGGGTCGGGCAAGTCGACGCTGCTCAGGGTCCTCGCCGGCCTGCTGCGACCGTCGACGGGGACGATCCGGATCGCAGGAGAGGTCGTGGACATGAAGAGCGAACAGCTGCGCGGTCGGATCGGGTACGCGGGGCATCGTTCGGGGCTCTACGGGCGTCTAACGGTGATGGAGAACCTGGAGCTGTTCGCGCGCCTCTACGGGACGGGACGCGGCCGAGTCAGAGACATGATCGATCAGCTCGACCTGCGCGACCGCGCCCGGACCCCCGCAGTGGAGCTGTCCGCGGGATACCAGCGCCGCGCCGCGGTGGCTCGCGCTCTCCTCCACGACCCGGACCTGTTGCTGCTGGACGAGCCCTACGCGAACCTCGACGACGAAGCTGCCGAAGCGGTGTCGCAAGCGGTGATGACGTGGCGCCGTGCGGGCGCGGTGGCCGTGATCGCGACCCACGGTGCGAAGAAGGTGAAGCGCTACGCGGACTCGGGGCTCATCTTGCAGCGCGGCCGGCTGATCCGCCACGGCACCTACGAAGCTTCGGGGTTCACCCCATGAGCGCTGCGGGCTTCGCCGGGAAGACGCGGGCGCTCATCGCGAAGGACCTGCGGGTCGAGCTGAGGGGGCGAGACACGCTCCCACCGATGGTTGCGTTCGCGTTCACGGTGGCCCTGTTGCTCGCGTTCGCGGCCCCCGCTCCGCCTCGCCTTCAGGAGCCGGTGTCGCTGCCGGTCGGAACCGTCCCCTTCATCGACGTCGCCGCCGCCTTCCTCTGGATCACGGTCCTGTTCGCCGGCCTCATCGGCTTCGCCCGCACCTTCGAGGTCGAAGAGGCCGACGGCGCGATCGACTCGCTGCTCCTGGTTCCGCTCGACCGCTCGGGTCTCTTCCTCGCGAAGGCGGCGGCGAACGCCACCTTCGTCGTGGTCGTAGAGGCGATCTTGCTCCCGGCCTTCGCGTTGCTGTTCCACTTCGACCTGGGCCTCGACTGGCTCAACTTGATCCTGGTCACCCTGCTCGTCGACATCGGCTTCGTCGCGATCGGAACGCTGTTCGCGTCGGTTGCCGCGCAGACGCGCAGCCGCGAGCTCATCCTTCCGATCCTGGCTCTGCCCGCTCTGGTGCCTTTGTTCATCGCCGCCTTCGAGCTGACCGCGGACCTGCTGGGCGGAGGGGGCCTTCAAGCCGTCGCATCCAGAGGCTGGTTCGGGATCCTCCTCGCGTTCGACGTCATCTTCACGGTCGCGGCCGCGCTCGCATTCGAGTTCGTGATCGATGCGTAAAGGGGTCCTGGTCCTGTGCGTCTGCCTGCTCGTCGGTGCCTGCGGCGGCCGCCAAGTTCCTGCTGAGGTTGCACGTGATCTTCCCTCGGGAGCCACGCGCCAACTCGAGCTCCCGGCTCCCATCCCCGCGGTCGCGGCTTACCGGGTCGAACTGCAGCGCCCGCTCCCAGACCACGTCCGCACCCGGCTCGAGGAGATACGAGGGGTCGCGATCGTGACCGCGGTGGCGCGCGGGTCGTTCGCGGTGAGGGGGCCGGAGGGCTCGCAGCGGATGACCGTCGCGTCGACCCGCCCGCTGCGATTCAGATCGGTGGCACCGGCGGCCACCAAAGAGGCGGAGTTCGTCTGGAGCGCGCTGCTGGCCGGCCGGAGCGTGCTCACCTTCGATGCCGCGCAACAGCTCCAGATAGACGACGCCGGGCAAGTGGAGATCGCCGGATCGAGAGCCATACCCGTGGGCGCGTTCGCGGCGAACGGCACGCCGGATGTCGCCGACGTTCTGGTTCCCGACCACGTCGGCCGCGAGATCGGTCTCGGAGATGCCAACCTGCTGATCGCCGGGGCCGAGCCCGGCGCCGATGTAGGCCGCGTCGGAGCCGCTCTGAAGAAGACGCTCCAGGGACACGATGCGACGATCGAGCGGATCGTCGACGCCTCTCCGGCGCCTCTCGAGGCCCCGGGTCAGCCTCAGCCGATCGGTCACGCTGAGGGAGGCGTCATCGGGTCGATGTCGTTCCGGATCCTGAAGGACGGCTTCATCGAGCCGGACCCCGCTTGGGTAGCCGCGAACATCGCCACCGGAGAGGTGCCGATCCTCGGTTCGGTGACGTGTCACCGTCTCGTGTTCCCGCAGCTGTACGCCGCGATGAACGAGATAGCCCAGGAGGACCTCGCCTCCGCGGTCGACCCCAACGACTACGGCGGCTGCTACGTGCCGCGTTTCATCGATCGCGACCCTCACAAGCCGTTGTCGATGCACGCGTTCGGCCTGGCCTTCGACATCAACGTCTCGGAGAACTACCTGGGCACGAGGGGCGATCAACACCCGCGCGTGATCGAGATCCTCCAGAAGTGGGGCTTCGAGTGGGGAGGGTTGTGGGCGCGGCCGGACCCGATGCACTTCGAGCTGGTCCGGCTGATCGAAACGTGAGGCTCGCGGGCGTGTGGGTATAGAGGGGCGATGACCGGACCCAGTGAGAGAGCGCTGGCAGTGGCGCTCGAGGAGACGAGAGGTCTCGTCGCGGAGGGGGCTCGAGCGGTCATCTTGACCGGGAGCCACGCGCGCGGCGACGCGAACGAGCATTCAGATCTGGATCTCCGCGTGATCGGAGACGGCCCGAAGAAGCACCTCAAGAGGAACGACGAGTTCCTGGTGTCGACGTCGTGGATGTCGCTCGAGGACCACAACGCTGCGTTCGGCGATCCCTCAGAAGCCGGGAGCATCGTTCCCGGCTGGACGAGCGCGGTGATCCTTCACGACCCCGATGATCTCGCCCGCGAGCTGAAGGAACGGGCGGAGAACTGGAAGTGGGAGTCGATCGGCGAAGCGTGCGACAGATGGGTCGCGCAGCAGATGGTCGAGCTCGCCGAGGAGGTCCACACCATCGTGGGCAACATCGAGCAAGACAAGCTGACCGCCGCGGCCGCGGAACGATCTCAACTCGCCATGGGATTGGCGCAGGCGCTGTCGGTGCACAACAGGATCGCGTACGAGTCCGAGAACGACCTGTGGCAGCTCGTTGCCGACGCGATGGGAGGCAGGTACGGCGGGCTGCAGCGGAACGCTCTGGCGGAGGACCCGATAACGCTCAGGGATTCGGTAGGTGCGGCGATGCAACTCTTCTCCGTCGCGGCCACCGAGACGCAGCATCTACTGAGCGAAGAGCAACGTCCGGTCGTCGCGCACGCCTGCAACCTCGCGGGCTATCCGCTCGTCGACTAAGACCCGTCCGGCGCCATCGCCTGCATCATCTTCATCGCCGCGTCGGGACCCTTCTGCGCGATGAACAGCAGGATCGGCGTGTCCAGACCGGCAGAGCGGAAAGACTGAAGGCGTTCGCGGCACGCGCCGGTGGGGCCGCTGATCACGAGTGCATCGACGAGCCGATAGGACACCG
>JADDQX010000006.1:28777-32598 GCA_016781115.1 Actinomycetota bacterium
TGAGTTGCGATCACGCGCTTGCCATGCCTGCCTCACCGCCTGCGCTTCCGCCTCGAAGCCCTGTCGCGCGATCCACGCGTTGTAGCCGTCCGCGGCGACGTACGGGGCCAGCAGGAAGCGAGCGAAGTTACGCACCTCGTCCTCGGGCTGGTCCGGGATGCAGATCAGACGAGCAACGAGCTCGAGGTCCGGGGCGGCCGCGCGGGCTAGACGAACCCCCTCCTCGCTCACCGCGTACAGAGCCAGCCCGTCGGCGACCTCTCCCGCGAGCTGCATCATCTTCGGCCCGAGCGCGGCGAGGAAGATCGGAACGGAGGCGGGTGCTTCGAGGCGGAAACCCGCGACCCGCACCGTCTCGCCGTCGTACGACACCTTCTGGCCGGCGAGCGCTTGCTTGACGATGTCCACCGTCTCGCGTGTGCGGGTGAGGGGTCGTTCGAAGGGCACCCCCATCCAGCCGTCGACGATCGTGGGGGTCGACGCTCCCAATCCGAGACAGAACCCGCCGCCGGCGGCTTGGCTGGCGGACAGCGCGCTCATCGCGATCAGCGCAGGGGGCCGCGTGTACACCGGAACGATGGCGCAGCCGATCCGCATAGAAGAGGTGGAGAGCCCAACCGCGGTCGCCACCGAGAAAGCGTCGTGTCCCGAGACCTCTGCCGACCAGGCGTCGGTGTAGCCGACCTCTTCGGCCCTCCGAGCGATCTCGCACGCGCCGCGCAGATCGAAACCAGGAAGAGGAACCGTCACCCCCAACCGCTCCACCACCGACGCCCCCCAACACTCGTTACGGGTTTAGGGGTGGACCTTAGTAGTCTCGGGTCTCCGATGAGAGCCCCCGAGTCGCCGATCGTTCCGCGAGAGCGCGCGCTGACGCGCCTCGGGATCCTGGCGTGGTCCAGCATCGCGGTCTCCCTCTTCCTGATCTTCTTCGTCGCACGCGAAGCGGACGCCACCATGGGTGGGGAGCTCCAAAGGATCTTCTACTTCCACGTTCCCGCAGCGTGGGCGGCGTACCTCGCCTTCGGCGTCGTGTTCCTCGGCTCGGTCGCCTATCTCCGCACGGGAGCGCGGCGGTGGGATCTGCTGGCGCATTCCGCCGCCGAGGTGGGGGTCCTGTTCACGAGCCTCGTCCTCATCACCGGCCCGATCTGGGCCAAGCCGGTGTGGGGGACGTACTGGCAATGGGACGCTCGCCTGACCTCTGCGCTCGTGATGTGGCTGACGTACGTCGGCTACTTGCTGTTGCGCGGCCTCTCTACCGATCCATCGAGAACGGGGCGCCTCGCGGCGGTCGTCGGGCTGATCGGGTTCGTGAACGTCCCGATCGTTCACTTCTCCGTGCAGTGGTGGAGAACGCTGCACCCCAGCGGCCCGACGGTCGCGAACCTGGAGCAGAGCTCCGGCCTCGGCCCCCCCGAACTCATCGCCTTCTTCGCATCGCTCATCGCTTTCACGCTGCTGTTCGCGTGGCTGATGGCCGCCCGCGTTCGACTCGGCCGGCTGAGCGACCGCGTAGATCAGCTCGAACTGGCACTGTGAGCGAGCTCACGTGGCTGTTCATCGCGTTCCTCGCGGTGTGGGCGGGCCTCGGGATCTACCTCTTCAGCTTGTCCGCCCGCCAGAAGAGGCTCGAGCGCCGCTTGAGCGACATCGAGCCGCGCTCCTGACGCCGCAGTCACACATTCACAAGAACGCCAGTCGAACAGACGGGTTTTCGCTGCTCAAACGCACAATCTCGGGTTGTTTTCCGACAACGGCAGAAATGTAAGATGACGCCCGATGAGCATGCGTGAGCGCGTTTACAGATACACCGACGCTCCGATGACGTGGACCAAAGCCATCGTTCTCGGGACGCTGCTCTGGATATTCATGATCGCCACCCTTGGCCAGCTGCCCTCGGTGATCATCTACAAATTCGACCAGTACATCGCCCAGATCGTGAACTTCACGAAGGGCATCCCGGGCGTTAACGCCGAGGGTTTGAACACGGTTCAGATCAAGATCATCCGGGACATCGTCGCCAACTCGGTCCAGATGGGGATCCTCACGGGCATGCTCATCGTGGCCTACTACTGGCAGAAGTCGAAGGCGAAACGGCTCGGCACCAAAGGTCTTCAGGACCCCGTCAAGGGCTACATGCCCGGGAAGTAGCAGAAGAGACCAGATGCCGAAGCCACCAGAGCCGAAGAAGATGGAGATCATCGAGAAGCCGGTCTTCCGGGCGGACTACGAGATGCAGCTCGTAGACGCGGACTGGCTGAAGGGTGCCGTCAAGCCCAAGCGCTTCATCGACTTCATCCCGGAGCAGTGCATCCTGTGCGAGGGCTGCGTCGACATCTGCCCCTGGTACTGCATCTTCATGGTCGACCCCACCGCCGTGGAAGAGTCCGGCAACGTCGCGCTCGCTCGGCACATGGGGCCGACCGACATCCTTTTCTTGATCGACGACAACGCGTGCACGAGGTGCAACCTCTGTGTCGAGCGCTGCCCCACCGGCGCGCTCGTCCAGAGCGAGGTCCAAGGCGGAAAGAAGAAGACCGGGGCGCGGGCCATGGGAAAGGTCGCGGGGTCGCAGAAAGCTTCGTAACAACTAGCTAGAGAGGCAGGGAGTTGGCCAGAGCAGCAGGGTGGAACCCGCGGGAGAAACTCGCCGAGCGGGTAGATCAGCTTCATAACAGCCAGCTATGGCGGGCGATCTTCCGGCCCGGCTCCATCTTCAGGCGGGGCTACGCGGACTCGCCGAGGAACCGCGCCTACGTCGTCATGAACTCGCTGCTGTACCACCTGCACCCCGTGAAGGTGAAGCGACACGGGATCAAGCTTTCTTACACGCTCTGCCTCGGCGGGCTCTCGTTCTTCCTGTTCATCCTGCTGACGATCACGGGCATCTACCTGATGTTCTTCTATCGCCCCTCGGTCGAGATCGTGTATTCCGACATGCAGCGGCTGCACACCCAGGTCTCGTTTGGGCTGCTGGTGCGCAACCTGCACCGGTGGGGCGCTCACCTGATGGTCATCAGCGTGTTCCTCCACATGGCTCGCGTCTTCTACACCGGCGCCTACAAGCCGCCGCGCGAGTTCAACTGGGTCGTGGGCGTCATCCTGTTCCTGCTCACCCTGCTCCTGGCCTTCACCGGCTACCTGCTGCCTTGGGACCAGCTGGCGGTCTGGGCCGTCACCGTGGGCACCGAGATGATGAAGAACTCTCCGGTCATCGGCGATCAGGTCCAGTTCGCGCTGCTGGGAGGACCGGTCATCGGGCCGGAGACGTTGCTGCGCTGGTACACCCTTCACGTCTGGCTGCTGCCGTTCGTGATCGTGATCTTCATCTCGATCCACTTCTGGAGGGTTCGCAAGGACGGAGGTATCTCGGGGCCCATGTAGGCCAAGTGTCCCGGGAGATCGCATTAGTGAGGAGCTGGCGAGTGAAAACGAAGCATCGCAAGGCCGCAGGGAGCGGGCGCACCTGGAGGGTGCGTTCGCGACTGAGAACGCCGCGAGGCGCCGCGTTTTCGCCGCCAGATCCCGCTGGATGCGGTCTCGCGGGGCACCTCTAACGGGAGACAACAATGCCGACACCAGACGAGGTATACGAGCAGGTACTGAAGGAGGAGACCGACAAAGGCTCCTCTCCCGCGGTCGCGCAGGCTCGAGCCAAGGCGGCGAGGGTCCGCGCGCAGCGCGGCTCGAAGACGCCGAATACGCCGGACAAGGCAACCGCGCCCGCGCCGAAGCGTGAAGAGGCAGCCGTAGTCGCAGCGCCTGCGGCGGAGAGCCCGGCGCCGGCAGCAGCAGCAGCAGCCGCATCGTCCCGCCCT
>JADDQX010000064.1 GCA_016781115.1 Actinomycetota bacterium
CATCCCGCCTGCGTCGCCGGCCTGGTCGAACAGCTCCAACCAAGCCGTCTTCTTTCCCTCGAGCCGGTAGGGCTCGAAGAACGTCGCGGCGAACAACGCTCCGGTCTCCGCTGCGATCTCTTTCGCCCGTCGCCCGGCGTCCGCTATCGAGCCCTCGACGAGCTCGATCTCACCGCCCGCCACCTCCACCTCCGCGCGCTGTGAAGCGGGAGCGGTACGCGCCATCACCACGGTGATGGGGAGCCCGGCGCGGGCCGCGTACAGCGCCCACGCCGCGCCCGCGTTCCCCGCGGTCGGCATCGCCACCGCCTTTGCTCCCAACTCCACCGCCCGCGACACCCCCATCGCCGCGCCCCGGGCCTTGAAGGTCCCGGTCGGCAGCAAACCGTCGTCCTTCAGCCACGTCTCGACGCCCCAGCGCTCGGACAGGCGCGGCAGGAACACCAGAGGCGTCTCGGGCTCGCCGAGAGATACCGGGTCGGACCGGAGAGGCAGGAGCTCGGGGTAGCGCCACATCCCCGGCGGCCGCCGTCGCACACGCTCGAGGTCTAGGTCGCGGGCGTCGTAGCGGGCCAACAGGGTTCCGCCGCACTCGCACCGCTGCTGCAAGACGTTCGGGTCATGCGTGCGGGAGCAGCGGGCGCACTCTAGATGCGACAGACAAGAAGGCATGGAGAGAAAGGTAGCCCGGCTGGTCCGGGGCCGAGCCCGGAACCCTCCGGTTACGAGCGATCTAGAGGAGCGGCGATACCTCCGTGGCGAATCGCTCTGCCGTCTCCGTGACTAGCGGGCCGGGCCCGAACACGATCAGGTGCGCCGTCGTCACACCTATCTCTTCGAGCCTCTTGATTGACGCCGCGATGTCCTCGGGTGCTCCGGTGAGCGGCATCTTCGGATTGGGGTGGTCCGAGAACCACAGCGCGTTGGGATAGACGATCTCCAGCTCCTCGAAGCTCCTACCTACCTGCTCCATCTGGCTTCGCAGGACGTCGAGCCGCGCGGCGACCGCGTCGATTCCCGCACCTTGGCCCTTGCCGGTAGTGATGACCCACCCGTCACCGAGCGCCGCTGTGCGACGAAGCGCCTCATCTCCGTGCCCCCCGAGAAGGATGGGGATCGGCGCGCTGGGAGCAGGAAGGAAGCCGGCCTCATCCCAGGCGTAGAACTCTCCCCAGAACGACGAGGGCTCACCCGACCAGACGGCCCGCAACGCCCGCACGTATTCCTCCAGGCGCGCGCCGCGTCGCTCGAAGCCCACGCCCAGACCTTCGAACTCCTCACGCATCCAGCCGCGGCCGAGCCCGAGCACGATCCGACCGGGGGCGAAGTTCTCGATCGTCGCCAGGATCTTTCCGGCCACGATGGGGTGGCGGTACGCGGCGATCGCCACGCCCGTGCCGATCCGGATCCGTTCGGTCGCGCCTGCGACCACCCCGTAGAGGCCGAAGGGGTCGTAGAAGGGGTCCGTAGCGCTCAGCGCGTAAGAGCCGTCACGGCTATAGGGGTACTTGGATGCGAGGTCGACCGGGGTGAACAGATGGTCGAACATCCAGACGGAGTCGAACCCGGCCGTTTCGGCGGTCCGTGCGACCGCGAGGATGTCCGCGGCATTCGCTCCCGGCTGGGCGCTCGGGAGGTGGAGCCCGAACCTCAAACGATGCCTAGAGCCGACTTGGCGAGAGGATCCATCTTCTCGGGCGACCAGGGCGGGTACATGACCATCTCCGTCGTTACCTCGCCGATGCCCTCGATCTCCTTCGTGGCGGCCTTGATCTCCTCGTCAAGCATCGGGCCGATCGGACACCCCATCGTCGTCAGCGTGAACTCGACCTTGACGTCGTTGTTCTCTTCGTTGACGAGGATGTCGTAGACGAGGCCCAGGTGGTAGATGTCGATCCCCAGCTCGGGATCGTTCACCGTCTTCAGGGCCGCTATGACCTGCTCTTCTATCTCTTCTGTCGTCGCCATCTCACTACTGTAGACGCCGGGTCAGGCGCGGATATTCCGAACAGGAGGTCGGGCCGCGCGACGAGCCGAAGCCGAACCTGGCAGCGGGAGCGGCGACGGTCTAGCATCGTCGTATGGCCACCGGGCGCCTCGTCAGATCCACGACCGACCGCAAGATCGCTGGCGTAGCGGGCGGCCTCGCCGCGTATCTGGACCTCGACCCCACCCTCGTCAGGGTGCTGTGGGTAGTGACGGTGATCGGTGCGGGGTTCGGCGTCCTGGCCTACATCATCTTGTGGATCGTGCTGCCGGAGGGAGCCCCGCAGGCGTCGGCCGTCGATATCGCGGAGGAACGGTACGCGCGTGGGGAGATCGGCGTCGAAGAGCTGGCGCGGATCAAACAGGATCTGCAGCGCTGAGTGTGACGCACCTGCTCGCCGGGTTCGAAGGACCGGGACCGTTCGAGTTCGTGGGTCCCTTGTTCGCGCTGGCCGCGACCGTCGGCTTTTCGGTCCTCGTGATCATCGTGGTGGGGAAGCTCCTGAAGAGGCAGCCGGGTACGGCGGGTGCGCGAAGCCCGGGCCTCCGCGTTCTCGAGGAGCGCTACGCGCGTGGCGAGATCTCCCGCGACGACTTCCTCGACCGCCGAGCGGTACTGGCGGGAGAACGACCCACGGCCTGAGATCGAGGGAGGGTAGCCGGCTATCCCGGCCCCGCTCGTGCCCCTGCTTCGGCCAGCTCCCTGAGGTCGGCGTCGTTGTCACAGAGCCACGCCACCGCATCGGAGTAGTTGCATGGATCGATCCAGTGTGACCAGGTATCGAGGTCGGTTGCCGATGCACTTCGCCACTCGGCCAGCTCGACCTCCGACAGCGTCTCGTGGGTAGGCACCCGCTCAACCTCGCTGCCGTCGGGCCGAAAGAACGTGGCGGTCTTTCCGTCGAAGGTCATCGTGTAACCGCCCTCGTGCACGAGGCGATGGTGGCGGCGACACAGCAACGTGACGTTGTCGGGGTCGGTTTTGCCATCGTCGATCCAGTGCTTGACGTGGTGCCCATCGATGCAGCGCGTATTCGTGCAGCCCGGCCAGACGCAGTGCCGGTCCCGAGCCGCGACCACCCTCCTCAGGGCCGGCGAGATCGTGCGCCTGGTGCGACCGAGCTTGAGCGGGATGCCGTCTTTCTCGAGCAGCGCCATGACGGAGCAGTCACAAGCGATCCGGCGGGCGGTATCGGTCGAGATCCCCGTGCCGTTATGAAGCTCCGAGGTGCCGCTCTGGTCTCCCGCCAGCGCGGCCTGGTCCACGTGCACCATGACCTGGTAGCGCTCCGCCACCGGGCGATCCGAAATGCCGTGGGTCATGAAGGTCTCCGCGAACGCCACCAGTGCATCCGCGCGACGGGCGCCGCTTCCATTGCCGCGGTGCCACACCTGCGCCTTCAGATCGTCGGCCGACACCTCCTCTTCTGAAAACGTCCGTTCCTGCTCCCACAGCATCTCCTCCGCCGCCTCGAGCGCGGCCGCCACGACGGCCCCTTGGTCCGCCGGCATCTGTGCTCGCAGGCGGAAAACGCCCTCGTCTGTGTAGTGGTAGCTAAGACAGCGGTCGCGTTGCGCGGCCGCCGCTCCCTCGGCCGAGACCTTGGCGCGGCGGAACCCCGACGCGATCGTGGCGAGCTGCGAGCAGGTGCCGTGCTTGGCCCAGGTGAGAAGGCCCTCTTCGGTCTCGTTCGAGGCGACGCGCGCGATGGTCTCGACTTTGTCGAAGCTGATCTCTCCGGCCTTGAACGACTCCTTGATCTGGGGCAGCTCCATGAGACGCTCGCCGAGGCGGATGTGGCGCCTCGCGGAGCCCGGCTTCATGCCCGCGGCCCAGGCGAGCCAGGTGGCGGGGTCGTCTCCACCGGTGAGGCCGCTTCCGTGAGTGGCGACGAGCTCCAGGATGCGGGCCTGGGCGGCCGCGATCGCCGACGACAGAGCCACGATCTCTTCTCGCACCTCGGCCCAGTCTGGTCCAGGTGTCTCCTCCTGGTGCTCGGGCTCTGATCGCCTCGCTGGTTGTGCGCGTTGCGGAACCGGGTTCGCCGGTAGCTCCGGCACCAGGCGACGCTCGGGGCCCCAGCGGACGTGGTTGCCGTGGTTGTTCACAAAGCCGTCATACTCGAACATATGTTCGATACTATAGCGAGTTCTCTCTCCCCGTCAAGCAGCTCTTCGGGCCCTTGAGATGTTCCGCAACGAGCGTTTAGGAGGGCGCCACCTCTACAGACGAGGTCCTTCTCACCGTGGCCCGGCCCGCGATGTGCGGCGCGTAGATCTTCGGCTCGCTGTCGACCCCCTCGTCCCTGACCCCGGACGTGTCGAAGCCCGCGGCCTCGAGCGCGGCGCGAGTGTTCCTCGTCACGTGGGGGTAGAGCCGCGCGAAGGTCCGGTCCATGAAGCTCACGCGCGTGCTCGCCTATCGCCCATATACGGTTCGCATCAGAGATCCAGCCCCAGCAGGCGGGCCGCGTTGTTCTTGATGATGTCTTCCTCTTTGTCGCCCAGGTTCATCTCATCGAACTCGTCGAGGATGCGGCCCGGGTCCAGCATCGGGTAGTCGCTCCCCCACACGGTTCGGTCGGAAAGACGCCCGCGAGCGTCGCGCTTCACCTCAGCGGGGATGTACTTCGGCCTCCACGCGCTGAGATCCACCCACACGTTCGTCTTGTGCAGCGCACTCGATAGGACCTCCAGATGCCAGGGGTAGCCGAAGTGCGCCATCACCACGGTGAGCCCGGGGTGCCGAGCTGCCACCATGTCCATGAGCATGGGACGCCCGTAGTCGAACGCGATCCCGAACCCGCCGGGCACACCGGCCCCCAGACCCGTCTGCCCCACGTGCGCCACGATCGGCAGAGAGTGCTCCTCGCACTTCTCCCACAGCGCGGTGTACTGCGGCTCGTTCGGATAGAACTCCTGGACCTGCGGGTGGATCTTGAGGCCGCGGAGCCCGAGCTCCGTTACGGCGCGCTCGAGCTCTTCCACATGATCGGGCTTGTGCGGATCGACGCTCGCGAAACCGATGAACTGTTCGGGGAACGCGCGCACGATCTCGGCGACCCGATCGTTCGTGAGCGGAGGGAGTCCGGTCGCCGTCTCCGCGTCCCACGCGAGAAGGACGCCGAAGATGTCCCAGTCCTTGTACTCCTGGGCCATCTGCTCCATGGTCCGGATCCGGACCGTGTGGTTGAAGTACTTCTGGGTCACCTCGAGCATCGGGCCGATCGAGCCGTTCAACCATTCGTGGGTGGAGACGTGGACGTGGAAGTCGATAGCGCGCGGCAAATGAGGCTCCTTTCGGTGTGATCACACACGCGGCGGCCGAGGGGAGGCCGCCGAGACTGTGATCACAAAAAGAAGAAGCTGATGGCCATGATCACGTAGGCCGCTAGTAGCTGCGCCCCCTCGAGCCAGTTCGACCGCCCGTCCAGAGCGATGAAGCCCAAGATCGCCGACGAGAAGGCAACGGCCGCGATCTCGAAGCTCGAGAAGATGAGGTCCATCGGCTTCCCGACCGCGAGCGAGGCGAACACCAGCATCGGCGCGACGAAAAGGGCGATCTGGGTCGACGAGCCGATCGCGATCTCTATCGAGATGTCCATCTTGTTCTTCGCGGCGAGGAAGATCGCGGAGGAGTGCTCGGCCGCGTTGCCGACGATGGGGACGACGATCAGACCCACGAACAGCTTCGAGAGCCCGAACTCCTCCACGGTTGGCTCCAACGCCCCGACCAGGAACTCAGACATGAGCGCCACGAGCACCGTCGACCCCGCCAGGAGGCCCAGCGCGTACTTCGTAGACCACTTCGGCTCGTGATGCTCCTCCTGCTGCGTGCTGCGGAAGAAATCGCGGTGCGTCCTGAACGAGAAGAACAAGGTCAGGGCGTACATGAGGATGAGCACGATCGAGACCCCGACGGAGACCGCTTCGGTTCGGAACTCGCTTGCCTCGGCGGTCAGCGCAAACAGCGCGGGCATCAGCAGAGCCACGACGGCGATCACCAGCGAGGCCGAGTGGAGCCCGGCGGAGGCGCGGTTGAACTCCTGCTGCTGGCGCGTCCAACCACCGACGAGGAAGGCGAGGCCAAGCACCAACAAGACGTTCCCGATGATCGAGCCTGTGATCGACGCCTTCACGACCTCGAGCTCGCCCTGCAGGATCAAGAAGAAAGCGATGATCATCTCGGTAACGTTGCCGAACGTGGCGTTCAGCAAGCCGCCCTTCTGCGGGCCGATGCGGATCGCCAGGTCCTCGGTTGCATGACCGATCAACCCTGCCAACGGCAGGATCGCGAGCGCGGAAGTGAAGAAGATCAAGGTGTGCGAGCCATGCATCAGTTCGAGGACGAGCGCGATCGGCACGAACACGAGGAGCCATTCGAGCTTCGGTTTCACGCCGGGCACCTTACTCATACTCCGCCGCCGGAGACCAACATCTCCTTCAGACGAGCGGCGGCCGCCGGTGGGTCGGCGGCCTCGGTGATGGCCCGCACGACGACGATCCGGCGAGCGCCTGCTTCCAGCACCGAATCAACCGTTCGCTCGGACATCCCGCCCGTGACGAACCACGGCAGATCGACGGTGGCCGCCGCATGTCGCACCAACGACAGTCCCGTTCCCGGTCGCCCCGGTTTGGTCGGCGTCTCGTTCACGGGCCCGACGGCGACGTAGTCGAGCAGGTGCGATCGCTCCACCGCCGCGTCCACCTCCTCGGGAGCATGCGTCGAGAGCCCCACGATGCGCGGCCCGACGATGCGCCTGGCGGCGTCGGGAGGGAGGTCGTTCTGACCGACGTGTACACCGTCGGCATCCACGGCGAGCGCGACGTCTGGTCGGTCGTTGATGATGAAGGGCATCCCGGCCGCCCGACAGGCCGTCTGGATCGGCCCGGCGAGCCGCACGATGTCGCCAGCTTCAAGCTCCTTCTCTCTCAGCTGGAACAGATCGACACCGGCCGCCGCCAGCTCGGGGATCAATTCGCCAACGTCGCCGGCGGCGATACGAGCCGGCGCCACCAGATACAACAGGGCGTCTCTCAGGCTCACAGAGCGGCTACCGCGGGACCTCCATCGCCGCCTTCGCGCCAGTCCTCGTCCGGATCCTCTCCTACCTCACGCTCGTAGGTCTTCATCCGCTCCGCGATCTGATGCAGCGCACCCGGGAGACGGAACAGAGCGATCCCCACGAAGACGTAGGGCAGGATGTCCAAGATCACTTCGTAGAAGCGCTTGTCGAGCAAGCTCGCGATCGCGATCCAGATCACCACCAACCCCGCGAGGACCTCTGCCAGGACGCGAACCCTCTTGCGGTCGGCACCCGCCTCGAACCGCTCCCGCATCAAGCGAACCGCCAGCCGTCCGCGGGTGCGGCGAAGACGCCGCCAGGTCTGGCGAGACGGATAGAACCGCCGGAGCCCCTCGACGAAACCGAGGATCAGAACGGCGGTGAGAGCTGCGATCAAGCCCGTGGTCATGACGCCCAAGGGTAGACGCCGGACGCGAAGAAGGGGCGGTCGCCCGCCCCTTCGTTGCTGTTCTGGAGATGCTTACTTGCTGGTCGCCGTGTAGGTGAAGTCGACGTTCGCGCCCGAGACCATGCACACGATCGCGATCGGGTAGCCAGGAGGCACCACGCCGGATTCGCCACCGGGCTCCCGCGTCTCGAACGGGATGTTCGCCGGCACGCCGGCGGGATCACTCAGATCGCCGAGCCCCTGATAGAAGCTGATGTCGAGGTCCGCAGACTCGTCGGAGGGGACGAGCTTGAACTTGCCGCCACCGGTCTTCGGGTCCACGTCGAAGTCAAACCCCACGATGCCCTGAGCCTGACGCTGCGCCACGAGGTTGAGGCGCCGGTGCAAGCCGAAGAAACAGCTCCCGTCGGCGAATTGGGCTGGGATAGCGACGGAGCCCTCCTGCGTCTGCTTCGTCTTCTTCGCCTGGCCGGCCGTTGCCGGAACCGCCCCACCCAGGAGCAGAGCCGCGACCGAAACAGCGATGACTCGCTTCATCGTTCCTCCTAGCCCTTGGGCGCCTTGACGCCCTTGCCGGCGGTGTAGGTGAATGGCACCGCCAGGGCGGCGCTACCCGTTTCGGATGCGTAGATGCAGACGATGGCCTTGATGGCTCCCTCGGGAACGACGCCCGCCTCGCCCGAACCGTCGTGCGTTTCGAACGTCACCGTTGCGGGCGGTGCCGGGAGCGGGTCGTTCACGAACTCCTGCTGAGTCGCGAAGTCGCCGAGGTAGTAGGTGAGGTCCAGGTCGGGGGTTCCGACTCCGCCTGTTGCCTCGAGAACGAAGGGCTTCTTCCACGTCGCCTTGTCCACGTCGAAGGTCCAACCAACGGCGCCGTTGGAGTTCGAGCCGCCCAGCGAGAACAGGTGGCGGGAAAGCCCCGTGAAGCAACCACTCGGGTGCCGAGCCGGAGCCGCGATGATCCCGGCTACCTCCTGCTTCTTTGCCTTACCTGCGCTGGCCGGAGCCAGCATCGCCGCCGCCATCAGAGCAGCGAGCCCGATCGTCAGTAACTTCCTCATTGCGGATCCCTCCCACTCAGGATGCCTGTGTCCGTATCGGGAGGTTTCTCCGCGCACAGCGACGTTCCTGCGCCCGTTTGCGCCTGGATCGCCCAGGGCAAGCCCCCTCCAGAGGAGAGGAGGCGACATGAGCGATCAGACGAGCGACGGCAAGGACTACGCCAAGGGATCCGAGATGGACGAGGCGACCGACGCTCCCACCGCCAAGGAGGCGGTTACGCGAAGCGACGAGACCCTGGCCGACGACCAGGCGGCGTTCCAGCCCGAGTCGAGCTAGGAGCGCCCTGCCAGGCAGCTAGACGATTACCCGCGGCAGGGGGCCCGTGTCTTCGTCCTCGGCCCGGGCTGCGACGTCTTCCCGATGCGTCGGCGACTTCGCCATCATGAGCGAGGTCACCGTTCGGTAGAAGTCGTCGGGGTTCGGCAGGAAGGCGATCTTCTCGACCGCCTGCTTCTGCCCGGCGGACTCCACCCTCAGGTCCCCGTAGCCCAACAACCTGCCGATGACCGACCGGTGGTAGGTCATGTCGGTGGCCTTCGTGAGCGGCAACGATGCCACGCGTCGCGACAGCAAGCCCGAGACCTCGAAGAGCCTCCGATCCGTCACCACGATGCGTGCGAAGTTCCACTCCCAGCCCCTCCACGCGAACCGAGCCATGAAGAAGATGGCGACGAGGCCGAGGATCGTGTCGATGATGTCGGACCCATCAGACGGGCTCAGCAGCGTCCCGAGGAAAGACGCGAGCACGATCGCCCCGAGGGCCTCGGCGAAAGGACGAGCCAGAACGGCGGGATGGCGCCGGATGCGGCAGACGATGCGCTCGTCGAAGGCTAGATAACGCTCGTCGCCGCGCCTCGAGAGCCGAGACGGCAGCGACGGCATCGAATGCCGTCCCACGCTCAGATCAACGAGCGCAGGAACTCGGTGAAAGCCGCGGATGCGGTGGAGAACCACTCGCCAGCGTTCTCGCCCGTCACCTTCACGAGCTTGGCCGCCTCTCCGGGAGAGTTGATCAGGAATACGGCGAGGAACGCCAGCAATAGGTACATCCCGACCTTCTTGAGCTTCATGGCATCACGATAAGTCTGGAACGAGGGCGGGCGCCGGATTACACGCGGGTCCCTCAGTACTCCGACCACCAGGTCAACCACAGCTTGCGCGACGTGCGCAGATGCTCCCGCTCGCGCGAGAAGACCTCCAACGTCACGGTTCCGTCGTAGCCGTGCTCCTTCAAGAGACGGATGTGGGTCTTCCAGTCGATCGTTCCGGCCCCCAGCGGAAGATGCAGGTCCTCTCCCCCACCGCGGTTATCCGAGACGTGGACGTGAGCGAGCCTGGTGCCGAACGCCTCGAGCAGCGACGCGGACCGGTTCGGTTCGCGCAGGCCGAGTCGCAGGTTCGCGTGCGCTACGTCGAGGTGGAACTCGACCTCGGGCACCGCCTCGAAGATCGCACCCAGGTCCTCAACTCCGGAGAACCCACGATCTAGGTTCTCCACCATCAAGGTGATGCCGCGCTGCGCCGCGTCTTGAGCGAGACCGTCGATCGCCTCTGCGTTCATCGCCCGGACCTTGTCGGGCGAGTGCAGTGGGACCCGCTGATCCGGATGGACGTTCACTAGCGTCACCCCTGCATCTGCGAAGACATCGAGGCCGCGGCGATAGAGGTCTCGCGCCAGCTGACGCATCTCCGGATATGGAGAGGCGATCGGCAGGTACCAGGCGGTGTGCCCGACCGCCTCGAGACCCAGGTCCGAGATCAGCGTACCGACCTCTTTGCCGTCGGGGACCCAGGCCGCGGGGGGCTCGAGCGTGAGGTCGATGAAGTCGAAGCCGTCCTCCGCGATCCGATGGATCTCTTTGAGGACGGAACGACCCGGGAAGTTCATCGACCCGACGAGCATCGCGAGAGACCGTACCGCCTGAAGGCCGCGGCGCCCGCTGCGGTAGAACGGGGGCGTGAGCACCTCGCGGCGCGCTGCCTTCTTCGACCTCGACCGCACCTTGATCCCAGGCTCCAGTCTGTTCCTGCTCGCCCGCGGCGCCTACGAGCGCGACATGTTCCGGGTCCGTGACCTCCTGCAGTTCGGCTGGGGCCAGTTGATGTTCAGGCTGCGCGGCGAGACCGAGTCCGGCATGGAGCGAACGCGGGAGGGCACGCTGGGCTTCGTCACCGGCCACAAGGCGGAGGAGCTTCTGGAGTGGGGCCGTGAGATCGCGAACGAGAGGGTGATCCCACGGGTCTACCAGGACATCGTGCGCGTGATCGAGACGCATCGTGAGCGCGGGGACCTCACCTTCCTGGTGACGGCTGCGCCGATAGAGCTGGCGAACACGATCGCAGAAGAGTTCGGGATGGAGGGGGCGATCGCGACGGTCTCTGAGATCGACGAGAACGGCTACTACACGGGAAGGCTCGTAGGACCGCTCATGCACGGACCAGAGAAGGCCAAAGCCGTCGCAGACATGGCGGCCGAGCGCGGCATCGACCTGACTCAGTGCGCCGCCTACTCCGACTCGATCAACGACCTTCCGCTCCTGGAATCGGTCGGCTATCCGCACGCCGTGAACCCCGAGGCGGAGTTGCAGCGGCTGGCGCTGCGGCGGGGGTGGCCGATACACGAGCTCCGCACCCGGCGAAAGGCGTTGCTCATCGGGATACCCGCGGGCGTCGGCGGGGTCACCGTCTTCGGGACCGGCATAGCTCTCGGGGCCTACCTCGAGCGAAGGAGACAGGAACGAACACCGGGGCGGTTGGAGCGGATCTCCCACCGCTTGAACATCTAGCTTCGAGACCGGGAGGACAGAGATGCCAACGGCAACGTTCGTCACCAACCATGGGAGCTTCAAGGTGAAGCTGATGCCCGAGCACGCGCCCATCACCGTCGCGA
>JADDQX010000065.1:0-4935 GCA_016781115.1 Actinomycetota bacterium
CGTCTGCGTTGAGAGCGAAGATGTGCGAGTCGGCGAGCGCCTGAGCCTTTGCCTCGACCGCGGTCTGGAGAGCGCCGACTAATCCCTCGTCGCTCAGAGACACCCGTGACACGACCAGCATGTTGATAGTCCCCAATCGCGGCGTCGATAGCGGGCGCGTCCCCGCGGCTGCCAGCGGGTGGCCCAGACCGACCGTCGCGACAACGTTTGCTTCCCCGAAAGACCGCTCGATCCGACGCGTAACGTCGGCAGCCGTCAGCATCCCCACCACCGGCGCGGGCAGGCCGACGGCGAGCTCTTGGATGTGCAAGTCCGGGTCGCTGCGCGCGTAGTCGGGCGGAACCTGGACGTTCATCCAAGTACGCATCCAGCCCATGCCGCCGCCGAGAACGGCAGAGGAGAGACAGCGATACCTGGTGCCGAGCTCAACCAGCAGCACTTCGCGTTCAACGGAGGTCCTCACGCGATCCCTTCCTTCAGTGCACCGATCAGCAAAGCGTTCTCGTCGGGGCCCCTGACCGTGATCCGGAAGTGGTCGGACGACAGCCCGGGGAACGTGTTCGCCGGGCGCACGGAGATCCCGCGCTCGAGCAGGCCCGCCCGGACCGCATCGCCGTCGGGGACGCGCACGAGCACGAAGTTGGTCTGTGACGGCCACACCCGAACACCTGGTAGCAGCGCAAGTGCCGCGGTCAGCTCCTCGCGCGCCGCGGCCGTCTCCTCGGCCAGCTTGTGAGGGGTGGACTCGTCGGCGGCGCAGAGCGCGAGAGCGTGCAGCGCGAGCGCGTTCACGCTCCAGGGCTGCCGGCAACGTCGCAGGACCGACACGAGGTCGGAAGGGCCTACCAGGTACCCCGCGCGCAGGCCGGGCAGCGCCCAAAGCTTCGTGATGCTTCGCAGCACGATCACCCCTGGGAGCTCCCCCCGCGCGACCAGGCTCTGGTCGCCGGAGGTGAATTCCATGAACGCCTCATCGATCACGACCACGCGGCCGGGTCGCACCACTCGCAAGAGCGTCGCTGCGTCGGTGAGCGTCCCCGTGGGGTTGTTGGGGTTCCCCACCACTACGAGATCGGCATCATCGGGAATCGTCGAGGGGTCAAAGGAGAAATCGGCGGGGTCCCGAAAGACGCGTCGCACATCGCGTCCCGCGCTTGCCAGCGCCACCTCGGCCTCGGTGAACGACGGATGTACGCACACCGCGGCACGCGGCCTCAAGGCGGCCGAGATCAGCCAGAACGCCTCCGCGCTGCCGTTGAGCGCCAGGATCTCCGCGGGCGCGCGACCGTGGCGCATGGCAAGGGCGCGCACCGCCTTCGACTCATCGGGATAAGAGGACACGTCCCCGAGCGCCTCGGCAAGCGAGCGCCGGAGCCAGCCCGGCGGCTCGCCGGCAACGTTGATCGCGAAATCGAGGCTCCCCGTGGGCACCATCGAATCGGCGTGAAGCCGCAGGTCCCAGGGCACGACGTCGGATGCCGCTTTGAGCTCAACTGGGTGGCCCGCGACCACGAACAGCACCCGGTCGGCCGCACCGGCGAGGATCTGCGCTGCCTCCCCCACGAGGTCCAGATACCGGCGCACGCCCACGCCCTGCGGCACGAGTCCCAGCGAAGCCTCGTCCCCGACCAGCACGCAGGGCCCGGAGCGCATCGCGGCAGCCTCGGCAAACTTGCGCACGCGGCGTAGGGCCCGCTCCCAGCGTGCGTGACCCCCTGGCTCCAAGGGTGCAACATCGGCGTCCGACCACAGATCCTCATCAGCCATCAGCCGCGCGATCCACGGGCCGGTGCTGTCGACCAGGACCGCTGCGCCATCCGCGTCGTGAAGCGCGTCCAGCGGGTCTTGGTCTTCAACCGTCCGCCACGTTTCGGGCCGGCGCGCCCGGTGCCGGCCGATGCGCTCGGCCATCTCCGGATCAGAAGCCGATCCGGTGGCGACGTACACGACCTCTTCGGCGTTCTCGACGAGCCGCTCGGCCACCTCGCTCTTCCCCGAGCGCACGCCGCCGAGCACGAGCACGAGCGACATCAGGGCGCCTTTACGTGGTGGTCATGGTGGTGGTGGTGGTGGTGGTGACCGTCGACGTCGGGGTGATAGTGAGGGGTCGCGGGCGCCCCGACCTCGTGTTCGAAGCTGGGCAGCGCGACGCGGTGGATGCACATGTCGCAGTTCATGCGCGCGTCGCCGTCTATCGCCTCCCGGTAACGCTCGCTCACCAGGCGGGCGATCCGGACGTCACCGCCGAGATATCCGGTCACGCGCACGTCGATCCCACGCTCTTTGCCGAAGCGCAGACTGTTCGCTCGGATCCGCCGCTCGAGGACGCCGGTGAATAAGAAATACGGGACCACCGCGATGCGCTTGGCGCCGAGGCGCACGCAGCGCTCAAGACCCTCCTCGAGCAGCGGCGTCGTTAGGCCGATGAAGCAGGGCTCGACCATCGGATACGGCCGTCCTTCGTAGAGGAGCCGAGCGATCTTGAAGAGATCAGCGTTCGCGTCCGGATCGGAAGAGCCCCGCCCCACCAGCACCACGGCGGTGTCGGCGCGCTCCTCGGGCGCGAGCGTTGAATCGAGCCGATCATCGACCACCGCAAGCAGCTCGGGATGTATGCCGAGGTCCCGCGAATACCGGAGCTTCACGTCCGGCTGACGGAGGCGCTCACGCGCCAACAGGGCGGGGATGTCGTCCTTGGCATGGCCTGCGGCGAGCAGCATCAGCGGGACGACCGCGATGTCGGTTGCCCCTCTGGCCACGAGGTCGTCGACGGCGGCCGAGACCGGCGGGGGCGACAGCTCGATGAAGCCGGCCGCGACGTCGACGCCCGGCAGCAGATCTGCGACGCCACGGGCGAACGAGAGGAACTCACGCGCCCCTTGTTCGTCGCGACTGCCATGTCCGGCGATCAGAAGAGCTGGACCGTTCATGTTTCCTCCTCGAAGTAAAGGAGCGCGTTCAGCGCGGCGGCCGCCGCCGCCGAGCCGCCCTTCGTGCTCCTGTTGGCGATGCAGGGGATCCCGCTGGCTACGAGGGCCGCCTTGGACTCGACCGCTCCGACGAAACCCACAGGCAGTCCGACGACGAAGGCAGGCGCGTCCGCGGCCGTAAGAACTTCCGAGAGGACAGTCGGCGCCGAGCCCACCACCCACACCGCGCCGCCACCGATCTTTTTCGACAATGTCCGTGCGCCCTCAGCCGAGCGTGTCGGGCCTCTTCCGTCGCCCGGCTCGTCGAGCGCGCACAGAACCGCCCGGCTGGTTATCCCCGCAGCCACCATGCGCGCATCTACCACCACGGGAGCGCCCGCAAGCAGCGCGTCGCGTCCCTGCCGCAGCCCGCTTTCGTCGAGCACGAGATCGCTCGCGTAGCCGGCATCGCCGGTGGCGTGGATCACGCGTTCTGTCACCGCGCGTTGAAGCGGATCCAAGTGCGAGAGGTCGACCAGCGACCGGAGGATCGAGAAGCTCTCGACCTCGATCGGATGCACGGTTCGTGTCACCGGTATCCCCTCGGTGTAACCATGCGACCCGCGATGACGCGCGTGAGCGAGTTACCGACCATGACGGTGGTGGTCATCCCGATGCGGCCGACATCGAGGTCGGCAAGCGTCGTTATGCCGACGCGCTGGTCGGGACGGTAGGCGTTTGTCACTATGCCGACGGGGGTGTCCGGCTTGCGGTACTCGAGCAGCAGGTCGCGCGCTTCTAAGAGCTGCCAGTGGCGGTGACGACTGCGTGGGTTGTAGAAGACGATGACGAAGTCCCCTTGGCCGGCCGCTCGCACGCGCTCGCGGATGACCTCCCACGGGGTTAGCAGGTCCGAGAGCGAGATCGAGCAGTGATCGTGGCCCATCGGCGCGCCCAGGAGCGCCGCGGCGGCGAGGGCCGCGGTGATGCCGGGCACCACCTCGACATCGACGTTTTCAGAGACGCGCTCGAGCGTGGGCGAGGCCATCGCGTAGACGCCGATGTCACCCCCGCTGATCAGCGCTACGGCGCATCCCTCGGCCGCCAGCGCAGCGGCGCGCTCGGCGCGCGCGATCTCGTCTCCTATCCCGGAGGCCTCGACGCGCGTGTACGGCCGCAGGAGCGGACGCACCTGTTCGACGTAGCGGTCAAACCCGATGACGATCTCGCAGCGGGCCAGCACCTCGCGCGCCGCCGGCGGCACCAGGTCTTCGTTCCCCGGGCCCGTTCCCACCAGATACAGGCGGCCGCGCGGGGCGAGGCGCCCGACCGCGACGGTCGCGTTCGCAGAGACCCGCTTTTCCACGATCAGCTCCGCGCCGGTGGCGAGAACGCAGGCCTCCGCAACGCTCGGCGTACCGACCGCCTCCGCCACCGCCTCGGAGGGGTTGGGGACCACGACCTCAGCGAGCTCGTCCGACGCGTGGAACGCCAGCGGGACCCCGAGACTTTCAGCCGCCTCGATCAGGCCTTTCTCGTCGCGCTTGAGGTCGATGCTGGCGAGCTTCGCGATCGAGGCCTTCGCGAGCCCTGCATCCTGTAGCGCGCGCTCGATCAGCCCGAGGATCTCGGAGGCGGAAGCCCCGCGGCTGCAACCGGCACCCACGATCAGCGAGGGCGGGCGGAACACGACGGATGGACGCGGAGGCTTAACCGCGCGGTCGCTGATCACGAGACAGGGTGACCTGGCCTCGGTCCCTCTCACGACGCCGGGTGGAAGCGCCGGCAGCGGCCAGCGGACGTCCTCCACCAAAGCCACGTTCCGCCCGGACACAAGCGCCGAGCCGACGGCCGCAAGATCGCTGCCGTCGTCAACCGTGAAACCGAGGTCCGCTCCGAGGGAGTCGAGGGAGGAGAATCCGAGCACGTCGCTCGCAGTGGTCACTACCGGAACAGCGCCGAGCGCGTCTGCGACACGATGCGCCAGATCGTTGGGCCCCGCGATGACCGCCAGCGAGCGCAACCG
>JADDQX010000065.1:4986-7378 GCA_016781115.1 Actinomycetota bacterium
CGGTCAGCAGCGGCGCGATGAGCCTCACAGCGGCGCCCGTAGCCATCAAGAGCAGCAACGCGTCGCAGCACCCCCATGCGGCGGCGATCGCTTCGCTCGGTCGGCCGGGGAACGAGCGGACGTCGTCCCAAGCACCCTCGAGCGCGCGGGCGCGCGCTTCACCGTTCCCGCTCGCCCACACCAGCGCGATCACGCCCGCGTCCCCGTCACCAGGAACACCGGGTTGACGGGGGCCAGCCGGTGGGCGTCGCCAAGTGGCTTGAGGCGCGCCGCCTGTACGAGCACCGAGTCCACCTCGAGGCCGCCTGCGAAAAGGGCGCGATGAGCCACTCCGACGCGTTCGATGCTGGCGAGAGCGACCACGACTGCACGCCGGGCGCGCGCGGAAACGAGCTTGAGCGTAGCTTCCATCGAATCTCCCGCCCCACCGACGAACACCGCGGTGGGTTCGGGCAACGGCTCGAGCGCCTCCGGCGCCGCTCCACAAACGATGGTCAAGGGGACGCCATGGCGCGCGGCGTTGCGCGCGATCAGCTCACAGGAAGCGGCATCGCGCTCGATCGCGATGACCGCGGCTCCGTGGCGCGCGCATTCGGTGCCGACCGACCCGCTGCCGGCTCCGACATCCCAGATCAGATCGCCCACTCCTGGACCGAGACGGGCCAGCACGAGCGCCCGCACCTCCGCCTTGGTGATCATCGATGCGCGGTGATCGAATGCGTCCTCCGGCAGAGCCCATGACTCCGGTGCGAGACGCGGCGGGAACGAGCGGCCCTTTCGTGTTGCGAGTCTGTCTTCGTCCAGGACAACAACGACGTTGGGATCCGACCACTGCATCGCAGCGATCTCTCTTGCGGGTGCCCGCACGACGCGCTCGCCCGGTTCGCCGAGGTGCTCGGCGACAACGCAGGTGCGCTCCAGGTCCGACAGGGCGGAGGCGAGATCGGCGGGCGAAAAGCGGGGTGACGTCAGTACCGCCACCTTCGGATGCGCCCGGCAGGCGTTGATCGCGGCGTGGGGATCGCGGCCGTGAGCGCTGACGACCAGCGCGTCATCCCACGGCAGTCCGGCGCGCGAGAACGCCAGGGCGATGGAGGACAGCCCCGGGTGCACCTCGAGGTTGCTCCCGAAACGCTCGCCGAGGGCGCGCACGATCCCGAAGAAACCGGGATCCCCGGAGGCGAGCACGACGACATCTCCGGGACAGGCCGCGATGGCATCGAACGCGGCCCGAAGGTCACCGGTGAGAGAGTGGGTCTTGCGCGCTCGCACCTTCGCGAGGTGGCGCGGCGATCCGACGACGAGTTCCGACCGCTGGATGCGGGCGCGAGCGGCTTCCGACAGCGGTGAGCCGCCGATGCCCACGACCGCAATCACGCCCGCCCCCTTGCGACCGGCTGATGCGTCGTGAAGTCGACCATGACGACCTCGACCTCGAGCCTTCTATCGATGAAGCGCGAGAGGTTGTCTGCGACCTGAGCGCACAGTAGGTCGCATGCACTGCTCAGGCCGGCCTCGTTCCACAGCTCGAAAGCGTGCCGCGCCGTGTTTGCCTCTCTCACGGAGGCGACGATCTCGGGATCGCCTCCCGCTTCCTGCGTGAGGCACGCGAGCAGGTCGACGTCGACCTTGGAGCGGGTCCAGTGCGTCATCATCACGCCGGCAGCAAGCTTGGAGAGCTTGCCCGCCATCCCGACGAAAACGCACCGTCTGAGGCCTTTGATCACCCCGCGCTTCAGCGCGTAGCCGGTGAAGTCCCCGACCTCGATGAAGCACACCTTTTCGAGATCCGGATACAGCGCCATGGCCGCTTTTTCCGTGCGGCCTCCGGTCGACAGCACGAACGTGTCCATGCCCTGCGCCGCCATGACGTCGATGGCCTGGCCCACGCTGGCGCGCCATGCCGCGGTCGAGAAGGGACGGACGACGCCGGTCGTCCCGAGGATCGAGATACCCTTAACGATCCCCAGTCGCCGGTTGGAGGTCTTGCGCGCCATGCGCTCGCCCTCCGGAACGCTGATCACGACGCACACCCCCTGGCAGGAGACGTCGATCGCCTCGGAGATGGCGGCCCCTATCTGGTCGCGGGGCACGGGGTTGATCGCCGGCCCCCCGACCTCGAGGCCCAGCCCGGGTTTGGTCACGACGCCCACGCCCTCGCCGCCTTCGAGCCGAACACCGGGGTCGGCCGTGAAGCGAACCCGCGCGGTTAGGTGGGCGCCGTGGGTGACGTCGGGGTCGTCGCCTGCGTCTTTGACGACCACCGCTTCCGCCCATCCATCGCCGACCTCGCCACGCTCGACTCCGAACGTCACCCTCTTGGAGCTCCTGGGAAGCCCGATCTCGACAGTGCTCGGGACGACGCCGGTGGCGAGGGCGAGCGACGCGGCCT
>JADDQX010000065.1:7413-10390 GCA_016781115.1 Actinomycetota bacterium
CCGGTTCGCAAGGTTTCGGGCGCGCAGCGCGCGGTGCCTGGAAGCTCCGGCTCCCTGAGCTCAGATCTCGCCATTCGCCACCTTCCAGGACCGCGGTCGCCGGAACTCGTGGCCGAAGGACGGGTCGTACAGGTTCGAACGCGTGCCCGCCTTCGTGGCGAGTGCGGGGCCGACGAGTACCAACGCGGTTTTGTGGATCCGCGCTCCTCGCAAGGTCGCGGCGAGATCCTTAAGCTCGCAGCGGAGCAGGACCTCGTCGGGCCAGCTCGCCCGGTAGGCGATCACGCAGGCCGTATCCGCGTCGTAGCCGCCCGCCAGCAGCTCCGCCTGCATCGCCCGGGCGCGCGCACACGATAGGAACAGCGCCATGGTCGTTCCGTGCGCGGCGAAGGCCGACACCGACTCCCCCGCCGGCATCGGGGTCCGGCCCGCAAGCCTGGTGAGCACGACCGACTGCGCCACCCCCGGGACGGTCAACTCGCATCCCGCCGCCGCCGCGGCGGCGGCAAGCGACGACACACCGGGCACGATCTCCCACGGGATCCCAAGCTCGTCCAGGCATGCGATCTGCTCGTGGATCGCTCCATAGATCGTGGGGTCGCCTGAATGAACGCGCGCTACGACCAGATCCTCATCGCGGGCGCGCCTGTAGAGCGCGCAGACATCCTCGAGCGTGAGGGACGACGAGTCGAGGATCTCCGCTCCAGTCCTGGCGCGCTCGGCTATCTCGGGGTTCACGAGGCTGCCCGCGAAGATCACCAGATCGGCGGCCGCGATCGCGTCCGCGCCCCGAAACGTCAGCAGGTCCGCCGCGCCCGGCCCCGCGCCGACAAAGAAGACCTTGGTCCTCACAGCTTCGACCCCCGGCCCGACCTCGTCCCCGGAGCGATCACCGTCGAGAGATAGGGACCGCGGCGGACCCCCAACTCCGAAACCAGAAGGACCTCTTCACCTTCCAGGCCGAGGCGCGCCCCGTAGACCGCGCCATCGACGCGATCCGCCGCGCGCAGGACGTCCGTGATCTCAGGGAGATGGCGCCCGCCCTTGTAGCAGACGACGGTGTCGAACACCTCGAGCGCCTCACGCAGACGCGCCGCTCCCGCGGTGAAGGGAAATAGCGCCAGTCGCTCGGTCCCCTCGACCAGCACCGTGCCGCTTCTAGCCGCGAGATCCTGCATAGCGGTGATACCGGGCACGGTCTCGACCACGATCCCGGGTAAGAGCGCTCGCACGGTGTCCGCGAGGTAGGCAAAGGTCGAGTAGATGTTGGGGTCGCCGATCGTCGCGAAGGCCACGATCCCGCTTTCCGCCACGGCGCGCCCCACCTCCGCCCCCGCACTGTCCCAGTTACTCTCGCGAGCGCGCGGGTCGTCGGACAGCGCGAACTCGAGCCTGCGTGTGCGGTCCCCCAGACCGTGGGCGCGGACGACCGCTTCGGCTCTGCCGGCCTCTCCCGTGTCGGCAACAGGAACGAACACGACGTCGGCCCCGCGCAGCACGTTGAGCGCCTTGACGGTGATCAACTCCGGGTCACCCGGACCGACGCCGACCCCGATCAGACGCCCGCTCACGCGCTCTCCCTAACGGTCTTCGCGCCGGCGCACCTGGACAACCGCGACCGTCGCCAGAACGAGCAGCAGGGCGACGCCGACCGCTGCGGCGAAGCCTGCCCATGCCTCTTGTCCGTGCAGGATCGTGATCCCGTGTGCAACCTCCATGCGCATCCCTCCCTCTCTCCACGTTCCGTTGCCTGACTGTCATGCGTCACCTGGCAAGAACCTCCGTCCTCGCCGCCGAGGCGACGAGGCTGTCCGCGATCTGCGGGAAGGCCGCCCAGTGCATGTGCAGGTAACTCGCATGCACGTTGCCTGAGGCGAAGCCCTCGGCGCGACCGTCGATGTCCCACGCGGGCGGTGCCCCGACGCGTGGCTCGACGACCGAGTAGTGGAATTCGTGACCCCTGACCACTTGATCGCGGCTCGCTAGAACCGAGTCGGTCGCGGCGCGCGCCATCCGGTACCCGAGCGTGAGGCGCGCGGTCATCCGCGCGTCTGCATCCACCACCCCGCACATCTGCTTTCCCTCGAGGGTCTTGCAGAGATACAGAAGCCCTCCGCACTCCGCGACCACAGGGTGGCCCGACGAGGCGAACTCCCGGATGCGCGCGCGCATCGGCGCGTTGGCGGTTAGCGCGTCGCCGTAGGTCTCGGGAAAACCGCCACCGAGGTAGACCGCGTCGGTGCAGGGGGGGAGGTCCTCGTCGACGGTGGGATCGAAGTAGCAGATATCTGCGCCGCGGGTCTTCAGCAGCTCGAGGTTCTCCTCGTAAACGAAGGTGAAGGCGGAGCCATGCGCGACCGCCACCCGAACGGAGCGTGCCGGCTCCTCGCTGGGTGCCGCGTCCCACGCCCGTGAGCGTGCCGCCGGCGCCTTGCGCGCGATGCGCAATATCTCCTCGGTGTCGCAGTAGCGTTCGATGATCCGCCCGAGATCGGCGATGGCGCGCGTCGCCTCATCGGCGCGCGCGGAAGCGGGCACGAGGCCGAGGTGACGGCTGGGGATCTCGATCGACGGATCGCGGCGCAGGACACCGAGCACGGGGACCCCGGAGGGGGCCAACGCGGCGCGCAGCATCTGCTCGTGGACCTCCGATCCGACCCGGTTCAGAACGACGCCCGCCAGATGCACCCCTGGGTCGAAGTCACGGAAACCACGTACCAAAGCGGCGACCGAGCGCGACATGGAGCGCGCGTCGACCACCAGGAGCAAAGGGGCGCGAAGCAGCTTTGCCACGTGGGCGGTGGACGCTAGCTCCCCCCCGGCAGCACCGTCGAAGAGGCCCATGACTCCTTCGATCACAGCGACATCGGCGCCGCGCGCGCCGTGGACGAACAGCGACTCGATCAGGTTGGGGTCGCACAGGTAGGCATCGAGGTTGCGGCCCGGTCGCCCGGCGGCGAGGCGATGGTAGGAGGGG
>JADDQX010000065.1:10473-11033 GCA_016781115.1 Actinomycetota bacterium
GGTCTTCCCCGTACCCGAATGCGTTCCAGCGACCACTATGCGGGCGGTCATCTAACCGCCTCCTCGAGCAGGGCCCGCTCGGTGAACCGGTCTGGACCCGAGGCGGCCACACCGTTGCCCCAAAACAACGCCGGCACCGGGGTGTCCAGGTGCTCTCCGCTTGCCGGATCGGTCCCGTGGTCGGGGCACACGGTCAACCTTGCGCCGGTGACCCGCGCGGCTTCCGCCAGCGGGGCGAGGATCAGTGCGTCGAGAGCTTCTAGGGCCGCGATCTTTTCTTGCTGATCGGCGCGGTGGGAGGCTTCATCCGGCGCGCCCACGTGTACGACCACGCGGTAGGCGCTGTCCAGCGCCCCGAGCGCGGCGCGGGCCTTGGCACCGTAGTCGGTGTCGACATCGCCGGTCGCTCCGCGAGGGATCACGACGTGAGCCCCGAGCAACCTTCCACATCCGGCGGCCGCACCGGGTCCACAGACCACTGTGACCGTTCCGTCGAGGATCCGAGGCAGCGCATCTCCGCCGGGCCAGACCCGCCACGGCGCCGGAAGGCTGGGCGCTTC
>JADDQX010000007.1:0-24400 GCA_016781115.1 Actinomycetota bacterium
CACGTCCAACAGCGCGTCCAGATCTGGCTGGACGTCTTCGACCCGAAGTTCATCAGCGACGAGGGCTACCAGCTGGCGCAGTCGCTGTTCGCGCTTGCCACCGGAGGGTTATTCGGGACGGGACTCGGCCAAGGCCGGCCCGACCTCATCCCGGCGGCGCATACGGACTTCATCTTCTCCGTCATCGGGGAAGAGCTGGGGATGCTCGGCACCGCCGCGATCCTGTTGTGCTTCATGCTGGTGGTCGCACGCGGGCTGCGCATCGCCATGCGATCTCGAGACGACTTCGGCCAGTTGCTGTCCTTGGGACTGACAACGATCTTCGCGATACAAACGATCATCATCCTGGCCGGCGTGACACGGCTCATGCCGTTGACCGGGATCACGCTGCCCTTCATGTCGTACGGAGGATCCAGCCTGCTCTCTAACTTCATCCTCATCGCGATCCTGATCCGGATCTCGCACCAAACCGCGGCTGCGCCCGACCCCGCTATGACGGGCGAGATCCTGATCGGAGGTCGCCGCTGATGCAGCGACAGATCCGCAAGGTCGGGATCGGCCTGGTGTTTGCCTTCATGGCGGTGTTCCTGCAGCTCAACTACGTCCAGATCTTCGCGGCGGAAGAGATCGCGTCCAACAACGCGAACGTCAGGTCGTTGCTCCGCGAGTACTCGATCCGGCGCGGCGACATCATCACCCTCGACGGGACCCGCATCGCGACGAGCGAGCCGACCGGAGAGCGGCTGAAGTACAGACGGACCTATCCGGGTGGCGACCTCTACGGACACATCACCGGCTACTACTCGCTCCGTTACGGCACATCGCGGATCGAGTCCGCCTACAACGATCAGCTGTTGGGCGACACCGGCGTGATCTCCATGCAGGACATCCAGGACCAGTTCCTAGGATCCGGCGAGGAGGGCGACGACGTCCGTCTGACGATCCACTCGCGGCTACAAGAAGCGGCGCGCGCCGCCCTCGGAGACAACCGGGGTGCTGTGGTGGCGATGGATCCGCAGTCGGGCGAGGTGCGGGCGCTGTGGAGCAACCCCTCCTATGACCCCTCACCTCTCGCGTCGCACAACGGTAAAGAGGCCGAGCAGTACTGGGAATCGCTCGACCCGGCATCCCCGACGGGGCCGCTCGTCTCCCGCGCCACCTCGCTCGGTTACGCGCCGGGATCGACCGTCAAAGTCATCACGACGGCCGCCGCTCTGGAGACGAAGTACGAGCCGGGTTCGGTCTTCGAAGACCCCTTCGAGCTCGAGCTCCCGCAGACGGACGAGACGCTGACGAACTTCACCAAGACGGCGTGCGCGGGAGGGCAGATCGATCTGCGCACCGCACTCGAAGTGTCCTGTGACACCACCTTCGCCATCATCGGGATGGAGATCCCCACCGAGACGCGCCAGATGGCGGAAGCGATGGGATTCAACAAGCCGATCCCGTTCGACATCGGCACCGAGGTCAGTATCTTCCCCGAGGTCGGTGAGGATGCGAAACCGTTCCAGGCCTACGTCGCGATCGGGCAAGGCGACGTGATCGCCACACCGCTGCAGATGGCGCTTGTAGCCGCCACGGTCGCCAACGGAGGTGAGGTGCCGCGGCCGCAGCTCGTTCGAGAGGTGATCGACCCCTCCGGCGGCATCGTCGATCGCATCCAGCCCGAGACGCTGGGAACGGCGATGTCTTCGGAGACCGCGAGAGAGGTCACCGACATGATGGCGGCCGTCGTGCAGGGCGACAGCGGCACGGGACAATCCGCGCAGATACCGGGTGTCACGGTGGCCGGAAAGACAGGTACCGCTCAGACGGTCCAAGGCGAGAACCCGCACGCGTGGTTCATCGCCTTCGCTCCCGCGGAGGACCCACAGCTGGCTGTGGCGGTGATCGTTGAAAGCGGTGGCTCCGTCGGCTCCGAGGCGACCGGTGGAGTGGTCGCCGCTCCGATCGCGAAGCAGCTGTTGGAAGCAGATCGCCAGATACGCGGATGGTAGCCGGCACCCTTCTTTCGGACCGGTACCGCGTCGAGGAGCGTCTGGCCGGGGGCGGCATGGGCAGCGTGTATGCGGCGATCGACGAGAGGCTGGGACGGCGCGTTGCCGTAAAGGTGCTGAAAGAAGGCCTGGCGGACGATCCCAGATTCGTCGAGCGCTTCCGGCGCGAGGCGCGAGCGGCCGGTGCTCTGTCACATCCGAACGTCGCCGGGGTCTATGACTTCGCGGAAGACGCGGGGCGCCACTACATGGTGATGGAGCTGGCCCAGGGGCGAGACCTTTCCTGGGTCCTGCGCGAGGAAGGGCCGCTGTCTCCAGAGCGCTCTGCTCGCGTCGGAGCTCAGATCGCGCGAGCCCTCGCCCACGCTCATGCGGCGGGGGTTGTTCACCGCGACATCAAGCCGGCGAACGTCATCGTGGGCGAGAGCGATCGCGTAAAGGTGACGGACTTCGGCATCGCACGAGCGGTCGGGGACTCTTCCCTGACGGCCACGGGGTCGATGCTCGGCACCGCGCACTACATCTCCCCGGAGCAAGCATCGGGCAGCGAAGTTGGCCCGCGCTCGGACATCTACTCGCTGGGGATAGTCGTTTACGAGATGCTGACCGGGACCCTTCCTTACACCGGTGACTCAGCGATCGCGGTCGCGATGCGTCACGTGGCGGAAGAGGTGCCTGCCCCGAGCGCGCTGAACCCGCAGGTGCCGAGCTCCCTCGACGCCTTCGTCGCACGCGCCACGGCGAAGAACTCGCAGGACCGCTTCGCGGACGCCGATGCGATGGCGACGGCACTCGAAGAGGCCTTGGGATCGACGGCTGAAGGCGCGACGGCGGTGATGGGTGCCGGCGTCATCGCTCCCACGGCGGCGATGGGTGGGCCCGGTGCAACGCAGGAGATGAGCCAGACGGTGTGGCCCATCCCAGGCGAGAGATGGGACCCGCAGCGGCTCGGCCGCCGTGTCGTCTTCTTCTTCGCCGCGCTCGCGGCGATCGCGCTGCTGCTGCTGTTGCTGCGGCTGGACAACGACGGCGAACAAACCGCGGCGACCCTGGATCCTCAAGAGCAACAAGAGCCGGCCGTGGAAGAAGAGCCGGTCGTGGAGGAGCCAGAGGAAAACGCCGGAAGCTACGTCGTGTCCGAGGACGTCATAGGCGCCGACTATCGCGAGGTCGAGGAGCTGTTCGAAGAAGCGGGCCTCGACGTAACGAAGGAAGACGTCGACAACGGGGACTTCCCGAAGGACGCCGTGGTGGCGACCGAACCGCCGCCGGGGACGGAGCTACAGGTGGGCGACGCCATTACCCTCTTCGTCAGCACGGGCGAGAGCGTCGAAGAAGACGAGGACGAGGAAGAAGACGAAGAGGAGGGCCCGCCCGAACATGCCAAGGGCAAGGGGCCGAAGGACAAGGACGACTAGGTGACTGCAGAGGCCAAGACGTACGGCGACCGCTACGAGGTGATCGAGCGCGTCGGCGTGGGCGGGATGGCCGAGGTGTACCGGGCGCGCGACGGCTTGCTGGGCCGCGAGGTGGCCGTGAAGGTCTTGAGCGACCGGCTCTCGACCGACAGCTCTTTCGTCGAACGATTCCGACGCGAGGCGCAGGCGGCAGCGAACCTCAGTCATCCGAACATCGTGTCTCTCTACGACTACGGATCGGACGAGGCCGGCAACTTCATCGTGATGGAACTGATCGACGGCCGCGGGCTCGAGGCCGTGATAGCTGCGGAGGCGCCGCTGCTACCGGAACGTGCCGCGGAGATCGCGTCCGACGTCGCGAGGGCACTGGAACGAGCTCACAACACGGGCCTCGTGCACCGGGACGTCAAGCCCAGCAACATCATGATCACGTCCTACGGCCAGACCAAAGTCACGGACTTCGGGATCGCTCGGGCCCTAGGCGACGGCGAACAGACGATGACGCAAACGGGCATGGTGATCGGAACCGCGTCCTACCTCGCTCCCGAGCAAGCGCAGGGGAATCCCGTGGACGTGCGCTCGGACGTGTACGCGCTGGGCTGCGTGCTCTACGAGATGCTGACCGGGCGGCCCCCCTTCACGGGAGACACCCCGCTCTCGATCGCATACAAGCACGTCCGAGAGGACCCACAGAAGCCATCGGAGCTCAATCCCGATGTGTCCGAAGCGCTTGACGCGATCGTGATGAAAGCGCTCGCGAAGAACCCCGACAACAGGTACCAGACCGCGCGGGAGATGCGAGAGGACCTGCAGCGGTTCATCGTGGGCCACCCCGTGCAGGCGACTCCTCTGCTCGCGGCCGCCACCACGGTGGCCGCAGCAGCCAGCGGCACGCAGGTGATGCAGCGTCAGGAAGAGGAGTGGATAGACGACCCGGAAGCCGACGACAAGAAGCGGCCGGCGATCTACGTAGCCGCGGCCCTGTTGATCCTGGGTGTCTTCGCGCTCCTCGCCTACCTGCTGGCGAACAACCTGCTTGGCACCGACGACGAGGCGATCGCGCAGATCCGTGTTCCCGACGTGGTGAACGAAGACGAAGACACGGCGCGCGGCATCCTCGAAGACAAGGGGTTCGAGGTCGACGTCATGCAAGCGGCGAGCAACAAGCCGAAGGGCATCGTGATCGAGCAGGACCCCGAGGCGGGCGAGCGGATCGACGAGGGCGGCCTGGTCACGCTGACGGTGTCGAAGGGGCCGCGCCAGACGGAGGTCCCTGAAGTCATAGGACTGACGCAAGACGAGGCGGAGGCCGAGATCACCGCCGCGAAGCTGACCGTCGGGGAGATCAGCACCGAGTCGAGCGACGAGTTCGAAGCGGGCACCGTGATCTCGCAGTCGCCGGAGCCGGGTGAAGAGGTGGACGTGCGGAGCGAGGTGGACCTCGTCATCTCCGCGGGCCCCGAGGCCGTGGCCGTTCCGTCCGTCATCGGCCAGAGTGAAGACACGGCGATCGCGGAGATCGAGGCGGCGGGCCTCGTTGCCGACGTGCTGACCGCATCTAGCGAGGAGCCGGAGGGGACCGTGATCGCGCAAGATCCCGAGGCCGGGGCTGAAGCCCAGCCCGGAGAGGTCGTCACCATCACCGTGTCCGAGGGGGTCGAGGAACGCGAGATGCCGGACGTGACGGGACAGGACGCCGACGAAGCCGAAGCCTTCCTGGAGGCCGACTTCGGTCTCGTCGTGTCGCAGGTCGAACAAGCTTGCGCCAGCGCGACCCCGCCCGGAGCGGTATGCGATCAGGATCCGGCGCCGGGAACGCCCGTGGCGGAGGGCGACCAGGCGACGCTGTTCGTACAGCCGGCCGACGCCTCCCTGCCGGGGACGTTCGCCTCCCTGCTGGCGCTGTTGTTCAACCTCTAGCCGCGACGCGACTAGTCTCTGGCGCATGGGGATGGTGCGGCGGGCTCTACCGGTGGCGTTGTTGGTATCCCTGCTGGGCGCGTCGTCGCTGTCGCCGTCCGGCGCGACCGCCGCGGATGTCACGTTCGCGCCGCCGGTGCGCGTCTCCGCCAACGACGATCAGAGCGCAGCGGAACCGTCGATCCGCGGGTCGCGCGACGGCACGCTCTACATCTCTGCTCCCACCGGGCTCGGCGGGGCTCGCATCCAGGAGAAGGGTCGTGGTGGCGACCTCATCTGGCGTTCGGAAGACGACGGCAAGACGTGGCAGTTCCTCGGCAATTACGATCCCGCGCAAGGCGGCGGAGACTCCGACATCGCACCCGACCGCAACGGCGTTCTGTGGGCCTCGGGACTGACGCTCGCGAACACGACGGTGGGGATCTCGACCGATCGCGGTGAGACCTTCCGGAACAACGCCGTGGGCTCCCTCGAGACGGTCGTGGACCGGCAATGGATCGAGACGTACCGCGGGGAGCCGTTCGCGTTTCTGACCACAGGGCAGATCACCGACCGGCGCATCATCCTGAGCCGGATCGAACGAAGCGCGGCCGACTATCCCGTCGTGTCCAAGACGGTGACGGTGTCGGGTGAGCAGGAGGAGTACCAGTGGCCGGGGGAGATCGCTGTGGATGAAGGCGATGGCCTGGTCTACGTCACCTACAACACCATCGGTGAGCCGGAGCGCAACGACAAGATCGTGGTGACGCGCTCCGACCTCGAGCTCAACAACAACAAGCGCTTCACCGTCACCACCACGAAAGGCGACAGCTTCGACTCCTTCACCGCCATCGACGTCGACCAGGCGGGCAACGTCTACGTCGTGTGGACGGAGCGACGGCCGCTGGGTCCCAAGGCGAGGTTCGGCAAGACGAACTCCTACCTGTCCGTGAGCAAGGACAAGGGACAGAGCTGGTCGACCCCGGTGAAGCTGAACACTCGGATGCGCACGACGACCTTCCCGTGGATCGTCGCGGGCTCGAAGGGACGGGTCGCGGTTGCGTACTACGGCATCCGCCAGCGCGGACCGAGCCCCGAGAACGTCTTCCACGACACCCGCAAGGTTCTGCCCAAGTGGAAGGTGTTCGTTGCTTACTCGCTGAACGCGCACCGCGTGGATCCGACGTTCCGAAACGTGCGGGCTGTTCCGAACTTCATCCACGAGGGGAACGTCTGCACGTCCGGCACGGGGTGTGATCCCGGGACCCGCGATCTGCTCGACTTCTTCCAGATCGATCTCGACGCATGCGGAAAGATGATCATCACCTACACCGACAACTCGACGGACGTGGTCGAGAAGGACGGTGCGCGGCCGACGAACAATCCGGAGTACGTGTCCTTCGTTCGTCAGGCGGGGGGGCCTAGCTTCTACAGCCAGCCCCTGAACCCCGAGGTCTGCTGAGACGCCTCGTCGGAGCAGCTTTGCTGCTCGCGTCTTGCACCCCCACGTCGGCTCCTGCGCCGGAAGCACCGCTTCCACCCACCCAGAGCTTCGTCGCGATCTACCACTACGACGGCCGTGCCCTCGCCGCCCGGTACACGCCGCTGCCACCAGGTGAGCCGGCGCGCGAGCTCATCGGACTATTGCTCCAAGGACCCGCCGAGACGGGCCTTCGCTCCGCTATACCCGCAGGGACCGAGTCCCCGTCACAGGCTGAGGCCGGCGTGGGGTTGGTGCTCGAGATGAGCGACGGGTTCTGGTCGGGTGGAGCTGCGGCCATACGAAGGCGGGCGGGGCAGGTGGTCTTCACCATGGCGAACCTCGAAGAAGGCAAGCAGGTGACGCTGTTGAAGGGGCTGGTGCCGGGGGAGGTCCGCGACAACAACGGAGACGTCCTTCGGCAACCACTGCGTCGGGACGACTTCAGAGACCTGCGTCCGTGGATCCAGGTGATCCAACCGGTCGCGGGCGCGATCGTCGGGGCGACCGTCCCCGTGCGCGTGCTCAGCCGCGGTGGAACCGACCTCGTCGTCTCGGTCATCGATAGCTCGCGAGCGACGCTCCTCACGCGGAGCATCCCCCCCGACGGTGCGAGCATCGGACCGATCCCGCCGGACGCGTCGGACGAGCTCACCATCAACATCAGCAGCCGTATCGCAGGCGGTGCGCGCGAGGTCGAGGTGCCGGTGAGGTTCGGGCCCTGACGAGCTAGCGCGCCTGCACACCCTCCAGGAAGTTGCGCAACATCGTCGGTCCCTCTGTACTCAAGACCGACTCGGGGTGGAACTGCACCCCCTCGACCGGAACCTCCCGGTGACGCACGCCCATCACGACTCCATCCTCGCTGCGGGAGGTCACCTCGAGCACCTGCGGGAACCCGTCCGTGTCGATAGCGAGAGAGTGATAGCGCGTGGCGGTGAAAGGCGACGGAAGACCCGCGTACAGCGTGCGGCCGTCATGCGCAACCTGCGATGTCTTCCCGTGAACAGGCCCGACCTCAGCGCGATCGACCCGGCCTCCGAAGGCGCGCCCGATGCATTGATGTCCGAGACAAACGCCGAGCACCGGAACCCGTCCTGCGAAAGCCTTGACCGCCTCGATCGACACGCCGGCGGCGTCGGGCGAACCGGGCCCTGGAGAGATCACGACCGCATCCGGCTGCACGTCTTCCAACTCGCGCACGCTCGCGTCGTTCCGGATCACGATGGGTTCGGCCCCCAGCGCGCCGAACGCCTGCGCGAGGTTGAAAACGAAGGAATCGTAGTTATCGACCAGCAGCAGACGCACGATCCCTCCACACCAGCGCAACTCCCACTACGAAGCTCCCGATAACGAGTGGGGCGTAGGCCGCTATGCGCTTGGCCGTGCCCTCGGGCTTCGCGGTGATCAGCTCGTCTGCGGTCCCGTCCTCCCACTCGGTCTTGGTACCGATCCGGTGGTAGCGATCCCAGGTAGCGGCCACGGCACCGGCTTCGGCCACGAGTGCCAACGCGGCCGCTCTCCGGACCGGCGCGGCCCCCGAAGAACGCAGGCGAAGAGCGCCGAAGAAGCTCGCCACGAAGGCGAGCAAGTAACCGAGCGGCATCCACCTGACCACGGGCTCCATCTCCCGAGGCTCGCGGTAGTACATCCACATCCAGTCCGGCGCGTGCTTGTTCGAGAGCATCGCGGACGCGGTGAGGCCACCTGTCGCAAGCAGACCTGCAGCGAACGCTCGGCTGCGCAGCGCCACTTGCGCCGGGGCGAACCCGCCGAAGAAGAATCCGAAGAAGGCCAGGATCGGCCAGTCGATGATGAAGGTCTCTCTCACCCCCGCCTTGCGCTAGCGCTCAACCACCCGTTGTCGCGGTACCACCTCAGTGTCTCACGCAGACCCGGCTCCGGTTGTGGGTACTCGAAGGTGAACCCCGTCTGCTTCAGCTTCTCGTTCGAGTAGAGGAAGTCGTGGCCGAAGTACCGCACCTGGTCGTACTCCAAGAGCGGCCGCTTCCCCCTCCTCCTGGCAACCGGCGCGGATACACGCGCGGCCCCCGACAAGAGACCCCGCACCAACCCCAGGGGTAGAGGAGGAAGGATGCGCGGCCTCGTCCCCATCTCGTCCGCGACGAGCCGCGCCAACCGCACCGCATCGAGACGGCCGTCGTCGGTGATGTTGTAGGCCTCGCCATCCGCGGGTGGATGGTTCGCGAGATGAAGGGCCGCCTTACACAGATCGCGCACGTGAACGAAGGGGATGTTGCCGCGGAGGTTCCGGGTCGCCACGGGCTTGTCGGCGAGTTGCAGCAACAACTGGCCGG
The DNA here is from genome assembly GCA_016781115.1 of Actinomycetota bacterium. Lineage (GTDB taxonomy): Bacteria > Actinomycetota > CADDZG01 > CADDZG01 > WHSQ01 > MB1-2. The sequence continues at coordinate 9,113 of JADDQX010000007.1, forward strand.
AGCCGTACACGGCGCGCGGCCCGTAGGGCGAGGTCGTCCTGGTCGACGTCACCTCGAAGCCGGGGCGCCGATACGAATGCGCCAGACGTTCTTGGTCCCACTTCGACACGAGGTACGCGTTCCCCGGCCTCTTGGGCGAGTCTTCGGTGAAGGGGATCGTCTCCGGGCGGGGTATCCCGTAGATGCCACCCGCGCCCCAGTTGACGACGCGCCTGCACTCGCCGCCGGCCACCAACGCGTCGAGCAGATCGCGCGTCCCCTCCACGTTCACCGCACGTAGCAGTGACTCGGGTGCCATGTAGTCGAAGACCGCGGCGATGTGGAAGACGATCTCGGCTCCGGCGATCGCATGGGTTATCGAATCGGGCTCCGTCAGATCCAGCGGGACCAGGCGAGCACCAGCGGCCCGGCACACCTCGGGCCACCTCGTGCGGTCGTCCACCGGAGCGGCCAACGCGGAGGGAAGGTCCCCCGCGACCACCTCGTGCCCGTGCTCCGCCAGCACCTCGACCATGTGCGAGCCGATGAAGCCGCAGGCGCCGGTGACCAGGGTCTTCATCGCGCGGGAGCGTAGCCGCTTACGCGCGGAGGTCCGCAGACCCGCGCGTCCTAATCTCGTGCGATGGATCCGATCGAACTGCTCCAGGCGCTGCTCCGGATCGACACCACGAACCCTCCGGGCAACGAGGGACCGGCAGCAGAGGTCCTGCGAGACTTCCTCGCCGGCGCCGGCGCCGAGACCGCGATCCACGAGAGCCCCGCGGGTCGGGCGAACCTGATCGCGCGAGTCCCGGGACCCCGGAACGTTCCGGCGCTGGTGCTGGTGTCGCACACCGACGTTGTAGCTGTGGAGCCGGAGCGCTGGAGCCACGACCCCTTCGGCGGTGAGCTCGACGCCGGTTGCATCTGGGGCCGCGGCGCGCTCGACATGAAGGGGATAGCGGTCATGCACGCCGCGGCGCTGGCGGCGTGTGTGTCAGGCGGCACCCGCCGCGAGGTCATCCTGGTGTCCGTCGCCGACGAAGAGGCGGGCGGGCGCGAGGGGGCCGCCTGGCTCCTGAGAGAAGCGCCCCACCTGCTCGGGTTCGCCGACGATCGTCCTCCTCCCGAGGCGCTGGGCGAAGGAGCCTTCGGCCTGTCGGGTCTGCTGGAGCGACCATTGATGCCGGTCGTTCTCGGAGAGAAGACGGCGCTGTGGCTCGATCTGAAGGCGACGGGGGATCCGGGTCACGGCGCGCTGCCACCGCTGCGCCAAGCGAGCGTCAACCTAGCGCAGGCGGTGACGAAGGTCGCCGGCTTCCGGACCCCGCGGGTGCACCCGGTGATGAAGCAGCAGTTCGGGGTGCTCGCTGAGCAGTCATCCGGCCCCCGCGCCGCCACCTTCAAGGCGCTCGCGTCGGCTGCTGGTTCGCAGGTCGCGGCCGCCATGAAGAAGCCGCTCCGGTCGCGCGGCGCGATCGCCACCCTGTTGTCCGACACGATCACCCCGACGCAGATCCGAAGCGGCTACAAGCACAACGTCGTTCCCGGCGAAGCGACCGCGTCGCTCGACTGCCGGCTCCTGCCCGACACAGATGTGGACGAGCTGGTGTCGGAGCTGAACAGGACGTGCAGCAAGTACGAGGTCTCGGTCTCTGAGGTCGCGCGCCACAGCAGCCCCGTCAACGCACACACGTCGTTGTTCGACGTGCTCGCACAGACATCGTCAGAGCTCGAAGAGCACCCCATCGTCGTCCCCTCTCTCACCTCGGGGATGACGGATCTCCGCTACCTGAGGAGCCTCGGCGCGGCGGCGTACGGGTGGGTGCCGCTGGTTCTGAACGAGGAGCTGTTGAACACGATCCACGGCCACGACGAGCGCGTGGAAGTCACAGCATTCGAGCGCGCCGTCGAAGCTATGACCGAAGCGGTCGTAGCCGCGTCCCGCTAGAAGTTCGCCGGCAGCAGCTCTTCCGACAGCATCACCATGATCACCGCGGTCGCTATGGCGACCAGAGTCCACAAGAAGAACTCTCCGAGGCGCGACTTCCAGGAGCGCTTCATGTGGTGACGAGTCTTCCGAACACGATGAGCCGTTGTGCCGCGGAGTACTTAGGGTTGCAGGTCGTCAGCACGATCTCGGCAGCATCGCTCTGGATGGCGATCGCAAGCGAGTCCGGCTGCACGATCCGCGTCTCTGTGACCTCGTAGGTGAACTCCCCCCACTTGGTCTTGGTGATGATCTCGTCACCTTGTTCGAGCTTGTCGAGGTCGAAGAAAGGCGCTCCGTAGGTGGTGCGGTGACCGGAGACGATCACCCGTCCCTTCTGCCCCGGCCACACCTCCTCGAACTCGGTGCACAGCGGCCGCTCGAACCCGGGCCGACAGGAGGGGTAGTGCCCGGGACCCTTCTTCAGGTCCTCCGTGCCGACACCTTCCACGACGATCTCGTCGAAGTCGATGTCCGGCATCACGAGGTTGAACACGGCGGCGCCGGCGCCCGGCGGGTTCTCGGGACCGAGCGCCGTCTCCTGATCCCCGCCCACGACCTCACGCGACGGCAGTTGATCGAACTCCCGACGGAGCTCGTCTTGCTGCTGCTGCGTGTATAGGCCCGTGCCCCACAGCGTCCAGCCCACGAACAGCAGCACGCCGACGCCCACAGAGATCAGGAATTTCCCGAAGATCCGAAGAGCTTTCACTGGATGGATTATCGGGTGCCGCGGCTACTATCTGCACCTATGCCGAAAAGTCGCTCGAAGCGGGTCCGGGCCCAACCCCCGCCGAAGCCGAAACCCAAACAGTCGCCGCCGTGGGTCGGAGCGCTGTTCTTCACGCTCATCGCCGCCGGCGTCCTCATCATCATCAGCCACTACCTGGGCGTGCTGCCCGGCGGCACCCAGGGTTACCAGCTGTGGCTGGGGCTGGGGCTGATCTCGGCGTCTTTCGTGGTCGCCACCCAGTGGCACTGACCGCCCAGCAACGTCGCGGAGCAGCTAAATGACAAGGGTGTGGTTTATCCCCCGCTGTGGAGAGAGCTGTGGATACCGCTCCACGGCCGCCGAGCGCGGGCCTCGGTGAAGGCGACGCTCGCCACCGCCGCGGGCATCCTCCTGGTGGTGCTCGGCTACTTCTACGGGTTCGGCCGAGCCGCGATCGCGCTGGCCATGGCGGCGGGCATCCTCTACCTCGGCTATAGCTACTTCAGCGCGGCGGGCCAGGTGCCGCCCGACGTCGACACCGAAGACGTGAGCGAGGAAGGCCTCATGTACGTCTGTCGTATGTGCGGCCTAGAGCTCAAGGTCGAGACCGCGACGACGGACCGGGCGCCGACGCATTGCCGGGAGAAGATGGAGTTGGTGAACGTCGCGTCCGGCAGGACGCCGCTCCGTCCCGTCTAGACGTCTACGACAGCCGCTCGATGATCGTGGCGTTGGCGAGCCCACCGCCCTCGCACATGGTCTGGAGGGCGTAGCGCCCCTCCCGCTGTTCGAGCGCATTCACCATCGTCGTCATCAGCCGAGCACCCGAGGCACCCAGCGGATGACCGAGCGCGATCGCGCCGCCATGCACGTTCACTCTCTCGTCGAACCACGAGTCATCGGCGCCGAGCTCCTTCTTCCAGGCCAGCACAACGCTCGCGAAGGCTTCGTTGATCTCGACGATGTCGATGTCGCCCAAGCTGAGGCCCGCCTTCTCCAGCGCCTTGCGGGTCGCCGGGATAGGGCCGGTCAGCATCGTGACGGGATCGGTTCCTGCGAGTGCGAAAGAGACGAAGCGAGCGCGTGGAGTGAGCCCCAGCTCTTCGGCCTTCTCCGGCGTCGTGATCACCACCGCGGCGGCACCGTCCGTGATCTGCGAGGAGTTGCCCGCGGTGATGACGCCGTCGCCCTTGAACGCGGGTGGCAGCGCAGCCATCTTCTCCGGGTTCGGCGTCCGGATGCCCTGGTCCGTGTCGAACAGCTCGGTCCCCTCGTCGCTCTGCACCTTGATCGGCAAGATCTCGTTGCGGAAACCACCCGCCGCGGTTGCGGCCGCTGCCCGCTCATGCGAACGCATGCTGAACGCGTCCAGCTGGTCGCGCGACAGCTCCCAGCGCTCGGCGATCATCTCGGCGGAGATCCCCTGCGGCACGAGACCGCCTTCGTAGCGACTCATCAGCTGCTCGCTGAAGGGGAAGCCCGAGACCTGAGCGCTCGAGCCCATGGGCACGCGCGTCATGTTCTCCACACCGCAAGCGATCGCGATGTCGTACGCGCCCGAGATCACTCCCTGCGCCGCGAAGTGAGCAGCTTGTTGCGAGGAACCGCACTGCCGATCCACCGTAGTGGCCGGGACCTCTTCGGGGAGACCCGCGGCGAGCCACGCGTTGCGCCCGACGTTCAGCGACTGATCCCCGACTTGGCTGACACAGCCACAGATGACGTCGTCGATCACGGAAGCGTCGACGCCACAGCGGTCGATCGTCTCGTTCAGCACGGTCGCTAGCAGGTCGACGGGGTGCCAGTCCTTGAGCTTGCCGTTGCGCTTGCCGAGCGGGCTGCGAACGGCCTCTACGATCACTGCCTCACGGGTCATCGTCAGACTCCTTGGTCGCTATCTTTTCTTGACCGGGAGGTCAAGTATGCACCGGAACGCTAAGACTCAGGAGCATCGAGCCGGCGCGTAAGCGTGATGGTCGTGCCCGCAGACGACGACGAGACGTCCACGTCATCCATCAGCTCCCTCATCAGATAGAGCCCTCTCCCTCCGGCCGCGAAGCGGTCCGGAAGGTCCGCCGAATCCAGGAACGACGGATCGAAGCCCACCCCGTCGTCGGCCACCATCACCGTCACCGACGAGCGCTCGAAGCTGCAGCGAACACGGATCTCGCTCCGGCCCTCCGCCCTGCGTCCGTGGCGGTAAGCATTGGCGGCCGCCTCGCCCGTCGCCAGCAGGATCTCGCTGGAGACGTCGACCGGGGCGCGCACATCTGCCAGGAACGAAGCGACGAATGACCTGATCTCGGGGACCCGCATCGGCTCGTTGGGAAGGACGAGCTCGCGGGAGGGATCTTGCAGGGTGGCGTCGGGAACCACCTGGCACACGACCATGGCCACGTCATCGCGCAGGTCGTCCGACACCCACGCGTCCACGCTCCTGCGTAACGCTTGAACGAGCTCGCCGGGAGTACCTACGCCGTACTCGGCGACGATGTCGGTGAACTTCCCTTGGCCGAAGGGGCGGCCGTGGCGCGGCGCCTCCGTCAGACCATCGGTATAGAAGACGAGCGTGTCGCCTGGTAGCAACTCGATCCGGGCCACCTTGTAATCGGTTCCTTCCTCTATGCCGAGAGGCAGGCCGCCCTCGGCCAGCCACTCGACCTCCCCCTTGCTGCAGCGGTAGAGGACGGGAGGCACGTGACCCGCGTTCGCGTACTCGAGGACCGCCCGCTCCGGATCCAGCACGCCCAGCAAGAGACGAACGAACCGCTCGTTGCTGGACTGAGCGTGTACGAGGTGGTTCATCGACGCGAGCAGGGACCCCGCATCGGCATCACCGGCCGCCAGCGAACGAAGTGTGTAGCGACTGAGGGCGGCGTCGTTAGCCGCCGGCGGGCCTATGCCACATACGTCGCCCAGCACGACCGCCATCCGTCCGTCGTGGAGCGTCACGAAGTCGTAGAAGTCACCGCACACGGCGCGCCTCCCCGCTGCGGCGACGTAGTGCGCGACGAGGCTGACGCGCGGAAGCGCGGGCACCTGATCGGGCAGCAACGCGCGCTGGTAGCTCTCCGCGGTCTTGCGCGCCTGTTGGTACAGCCGCTCGACCTCTTCTGCGCGGGCGGAGGCATCGGTGACGTCGGTGAAGACGTCGATGCGTCCAACGAGCGTGCCGTCGTCGTCGAACGTGGGCCCCGAGTAGAGACGCAGTTTCCGTCGGGCCGGGATGATCTGCTCGATCGTGCAGCGCAGCTCCGCATCGGGCGAGTCCCGTAGAACCTGGAAGGTCTCCATGAAATCCTCCGGCTCTTCCGTCTGCCGCGCGACCGTCCGCAGGAGCTCGACCACCGGCTCGCCGAGGAAGCGGTCCGGCTCGATCTGGAACAGCCGCCCGGCGCGTTGGTTGACTACTCGCGCGATCCCCTGGCGGTCACGGAAGACGACGGCCTCGTCGACCGCATCGAGCACCGCGAGCAGCCGGTGCCTTACCGCGGTGGCGAGCTGATGCTCTCTCTTCTCGCCTCGGTAGTGGGTCCGGAGCTCGTCCGCGAGGACGCCCGCGACCGATCCAGAGAGCAGGAAGACCCCGCTGGTGACGGTGGCGGGCACCAACGCGGGAAGCGAACCGGTTGCGGCCGCGACGCCGACGTAACCCACGACCGCTAGAGCCGACGCCGCCACTGCCTCCCATACGCTCGCCAACAGCCCGGTCGCGACGATGACCGGGATGAAGATGAGCTGGATCGCGGGGACCGCCCCACGAAGGAGGGCAAAGAAGCCGCACGCGAAGGCGATGTTCACCGCCACGCCCAGCCACGGCAACCAACCCCGCTCGACCCCCTTCAGGAGCAGGAATCGGAAGAACACGACGAGCCACAGCGCCAGTGCCGCGGTCAGGACAAGCCCGCTTCGATAGATCCCGGCCTCCAGCGCGGCCAGATGCAGGATCCCGAGGATCAGGGCGGCGGTTCCCCACGCCGTCAGCTCCGCGATCTGAACGGCCCAGCGCCAGCTTCCCCTGGTTACGCTTCGGCGATCCCTCGAGAGCATCGTCCTCGCCTTGATGCGGCTGATCTTCACACCCTAATCAACGACGGTCGGAAACCATCGCTCTCCGGCCCTAGACACCAGCCGTTCCTGGGACAAGAGCTCGAGCATCGAGACAACCTGGAGGGCTGCCACGGGATGCAGGTGCGCGGGTGTATCCACGTAGACCGCCGCGACGATCTCGGCGGGTGTCGCGGCGCCGGCTCGAACCGCTTCCAGGACGGCGGCCCGGCGTCGTTCCCGATGATCGAGATACCCGTCGATGACCGCGCGGCCTCCATCCAACGGACGGAAGTGGCCGGGATAGATGCGATCTATGGAAAGGTCCCGAAGCCGTCGCAAGCTATCGATGTAGGCCCGCATGTTCCCGTCCGGCGGAGCGATGACGGCGGTTCCCTCCCCGAGGATGTTGTCACCCGCGAAGAGGCTCGCAGCAGACTCCAGGTGGAAAGAGACGTGATCGCTCGCGTGACCGGGGGTGTGAAGAGCGACGAGCGAGCCACCCCCGAAGCTCACGACGTCGCCGTCGCCGAGCGGGTTCGGCGCGACGCCGCCTGCGTCGGCCGAGCCGAACGCTCTGACCTCGCAGCGGGCTCGTTCCACGACCCCCCTCACCCCGCCGACGTGATCCGAATGGCGGTGGGTCACCAACACGGCCGCGACATCACCCGCGGCGGCGAACAACGCGTCTAGGTAGTGCCGGTCGTCCACGGCCGGATCGATCACGCACGTGGGGCCGGAGCCGACGATGTAGGTGTTCGTCCCGGGCCCGGTCATGATGCCGGGGTTGGGAGCGAGAACGACGTGCACCAGTGGAGAGAGCCTTACGGAGATGAGGCCACCCGACGCCCCCACCGGCGCCTCCCGTAACGATCCCTCCATATCCGCCACGGAGCGATGGCCGTCGAGCCTCTGCAGCATCTCGATGGTGGGTGGTGCCATCATCAGCCGGCCGGCGCCCAGGTCCGCCAGCGCATCGGCGGGACGGCTCCACCAACACCGTTCGACCTCGCGCGGATCGGGTCGTGGCGCCCAGTCGGCAGCGGCCTGGGCTACGAAGAAGTGAACGTCGAAGCGTACGGGGGCTCCGAGCGGAGTCACCCAGCGGCCCGCCGGGCTCAGGAGGTCGGTGCGCAGCCGGATCCCGAGTGCTTCGCAGCGATCCAGGAACCGCCCGGGGTCTTCCGCATCCGCCCGCTGCAGGAGCTCGCGGGCGCCATCGGCGAGGAGGAAGCCCACTTCCTCGAACGCCTCCCGCAACGCACTTACGAAGGCGCCGAGCGCAGCCTCGGGATCGTCCATCCCGAGGGCGCGAGCCGCATCCTGCGGCGAGCGCGCAGACAGCGCCTCCCAGCGGGAGTCTTGGTCCGCCCGGGAGGTAGCGCCGCCCGGGAACACAGCGGCTCCCCCCATGAACCGCAGATGCTTCGGCCGCGTCGTAAGGAGCACCTCGGGACCCTCCGCACCTTCGCGAAGCAGCACCAGCGTGGCCGCGGGGCGCGGTCGCGACCCTGCCGCCTGGGTTGCGCTCATGGGGAAACGGTATGTTCTGCGCCCTAGAGCCGTCGATCAAGAGGAGGCACCGAGTGGCAGTGAAGTTCCTTACCGAAGACTGGGCTACCACCATGACGGACGCATTGAACTCGTCCGAAGACTTCAAGAAAGCCGCTTCCGGGCAGCAGGTGAAGTTGCAGCAGGTCGTAACGGACACCCCCGACGGCGGTGAGTCCAAGTACTACTTCACGCTCGACGGGGGAACCGCGCAGGTGGGTCTGGGTGAGGTCGCGGATGCAGAGGCGACGATCACGCAGAACTACCAGACCGCTGTTGCCATCGTGAAAGAGGAGCTGAACGCCCAGAACGCGTTCATGCAGGGGAAGCTGAAGGTATCGGGGAACATGATGAAGCTCATGCAGCTCCAGGGCGTCTTCAACGCCATGCCGAAGGCCGCGCAGGGCATCGAGGTCGAGTACTAGAGAGTGACGGCTTCACCGGCCCGCGCTGCCGCCACGCAGCGCGGGTCTTTCTATCTCTCCGGCGGCACTCCGCTGCAGAGACAGCGACGGTTCTCGTAGAGTCCCGTGCCAGTGGAATACGTCTATCCCTTCATCGAGGTCGTTGTCAAAGGGGCGATCCGCGCGATGCACTACGACGTACGCATCAGCGGCGAAGGAAACATCCCGGCCAGCGGCCCCGGCGTGATCGCGTCGAACCACATCGGTTACCTGGACTTCGTGTTCACGGGCTTGGCGGCCGAGCGCCGCGGACGCCGCGTGCGGTTCCTAGCCAAACGCGAGGTATGGAACAACAAGGTTGCAAAGGTGCTGATGGACGGGATGAGACACATACCCGTGGATCGCGACAAGGACCCTGCGAAGGCTTATGCGGCAGCCATCGAGGCCTTGCAGCGCGGCGAGCTGATCGGCATGTTCCCGGAATCGACGATCAGCCCCTCTTTCGTGCCGCGTCGCGGGAAGACCGGCTCCGCGCGCATGGCGCAAGCCGCGAGCGCTCCGTTGATCCCGGCGGCGGTGTGGGGGACGCAGCGGATCCTCACGAAGGGGCGGCCGAAGAACCTGCAACGGAAGCTCGCGATCGTCGTGGCCGTCGGCGAACCGATCCCTACGGAACCCGACGACGACCCGCGCGCGCTGACCGACGAGCTGATGCAAAGCATCGGTCACCTGCTGAAGCGGGCCCAGGATTCGTACCCGCAACGTCCCGCGGGTGACTCTGACCGCTGGTGGCTACCTGCGCACCTAGGAGGGACCGCTCCTACACCGGAGCAGGTAGAGGATCAGCTGCGGGGGCCGCGTAAGAAGATCGATCCGTCCGAAAGGGAACCGTTCAGCGTCGACTAGAACGGATCGCAGCCGACCGTGTCGCAGAGTAGCCTCGTTGTGATCTGCTGGACGCAGTAGACAGGGTCAAACGGGTCCGGGGAGCATTTCTCGGTCGCTGCTGCGGACGGAACAGTTACAAACATCGAGATGCTCAACAAAATCGCCCCTATAACTGCTCATACTAGCTTGATCACCTCATCTATCTCCTCTCTAGCAGGTTTGCCAACTCTACCGGCGGACAGGCTCGAATCTCAGCGCATCTCCCAGGTTCGAGTTGCCCTCGATGAAGTCGATGCTCGATACCTCTTTCTCGAACGGACCCTTGTAGTCGAGGATGTAGAGCCCGTTGCGCACGTCGACGACGTAGACCAGACCGTCCTTGATGATCGGGAAGCTCCACATCACCACCTTGTCCTGGCCGGCGCTGAGAGCCGGGTCTTCCGTGAAGACGAAGGGAAGGGGGTCTGGGAAGAACTCAGCGGCTTGCGCGGGCTTCGCAGGGTTCGAGATGTCGATCGCCTGCAGACCACCCGAGTGCCAGGTGATGAACGCAAGGTTCTTCGTCAGCGTGGGGTTGTGGGCCGAGTAGCTAGACGAGGGACGCGGCGCGTCGGTCTTGCAGAAGTCGGGGTCGTTCTGTGGAAGCTTGTACTCCGCCACGACCTTCGGCTTGACCTCTTTGTTGATGTCGATCATGCGGACCCAGCCCCACGGACACCCATGTCCGAGCGCCCGTAGCGCTTCGCCGTACACCTCGTCGGCGGCAAAGACGAAGTCCTCGCCGAACAGCTTCACCGTGCTGTGGGCGCCTGGCCCATCCCAGCTCACACGATCGTCAAGCGGGGTGACGATGCTGACCTGTGGCTTCTTCGCGCCCTTTGCGAACTCCGACGTGTCGACGATGAAGAAGCCCCCCTCAAGGTAGGCCATGTAGCCGCGGCTTCCGTCGTTGGAGACCGTCAATGAGTGCAGGCGACCTTCCGGAACGGGGAACGTCGCGGTCCCGAGCTCCACGAACTTCTTCTTGCGGGCGCCGGAGATGTCTGTCACCAGCAACTGCGTGCTTCCACCCGGGGTGGAAAGGAACAGCAGCGCCCGTCCCGGCTTCCGAGGGTCGTCCCACAGGTACATCTCGTGGGGGTTGACGCTCGGCTTGTATTCGGCGACGAACTTCGGCGCGGCGGCGTTCTTCCCCGAGATGTCATAGAAGCGGAAGTTGTCGTCGACGCTACGCGGCGAACAAGCGTGGATCAGCTCGCTGCAGTTGGAGCCGAGGTTCATGACGATCAAGAGGTCCTGGTCGGGCCAGATCCGGAGCTCGCGGGAGGTCTCGCCCTCGTTGTCCTGGTGGGGCTGGCCGATGGTGTGTACGACCTCTGGCTTTTTCGGGTCCGAGACGTCCACAACTTTCACGCCTGCGTCCGTCGGCTTCAGACCGCCGTCCGTTCGACTTCCGATGTAGGCGTAGTCGCCGCGCACCGCCAGAGCGGCGTTCATCCCGCGGTTACCGAGGGAGTTGTGTCCGATCAGATCGAACGAGCCCTTGGCCTCACCGGCAACGACGACCCTAGGGCGGTCGTCGCGAGCAGAGGCCGTAAGGGGCGCTGCGAGGAGCGCTAGCGCAAGAGCTGCTGGCAGGAACCGCTTCATCATCATCGTCATCTCCAGGGAGTCGTCGAGAGCGAAATGTCTAGTTCGCAAGGTTCGACGCCCGAGCGATGACTCCTGGCGCGCGTTCGAGTTAGGGCGCTTTCAGGCGCGGGGGCCCATGATCCCGGCGTAGATCTTGCCGCCCGCGGCGCCGATCACGGCTGCGAGCAGCAAGCCGGTGAGATACGACTCCAAGCGGATCCCGTCCCACACGCTGCGCTCTTCGTCGGCTTGGTCGTCCCGGCCGGCGGCGATGTTCGGCACCTGGGCTCGTTCCCGCCCCGGCTTCGGGAAGGTAGCCCTACGCGCGCCGGGACCTGCGTTGGCACCTCCACCGCCCGCACCGCCACCCCCACCGCCGGCGCCTGCATCGGTGGAGCTCGACCCTCCGCCACCGGTCGCCGTAGACACCGTCTCTGCACCGGAGTCGCCACCGTCGCCGGAACCCCCGCCCGAACCTTGGTCGCTGCCGGTGCCGGTGCCGGTCTCGGCACCGAGACACGGCTCGCCCTCAGTCGCGGTGAAGCCGAAATCACCCTCGGTCACATGCGGATCCAACTGGGAGTGCGCCCGGAAATGCACCCGGTAGGCGCCTGCAGCAGTTCCGCTCATCGACACCGACATCTCGTAACCCACCATCGAGACATCTCCCGCATCGACCTGACGCCCGCATGGGTCGTACACCTTGAGGTACGAGCCCCCGGCCAGCGGCTCGGTGAACTCGGCCGTCACGTTCGACGGCGCACTGGAGACGGTCGCGCCATCGGCGGGATCGGAGTCCTTGTAGGCCGCATGTCCCCAAGCCGGTGTTGCCATCAGCACGAGAGCCACCGCGAGCAGCGAGCCACATATGAGGAAGCGGAGGCGGGCCATGTATCGAGCGTACGACTTCGCCGTCGCTAATCCTCTAAGAGGAACCGGCGCCGAGACAGCGAATCCACACGTCATGCGCAAACTCCTGGCCGTAGCTCTCCTGGCGGCAGTCACCGCTCTGCCGGTGGGTCCTGCCGGCGCGGCCAAGTCCAGCCTGAAGCAACTCGGCACGGATCCGGCGGGTGACGGCCTGCCCGCGCTCGACATCACGTATCTCCAGGTGGGGCGGACGGGGGCGAACCTCGAGATCAGGATCGGGTTAGACAAGATGCTCCCTCGCTCCGGCAGCTACCCGTTGCTGCCCGGCATCGAGTGGGTGTTCGACGTGAAGGACCGAACCTTCATCGCGGAAGCTGTTGCCGGAACCGGCGCACCGAGGTTCTACCTGTTCGAGCAGAAGGGGGACTCCTACGAGCAGCTGGAAAGCCCCACCGGGACCTTCGATCCTGCCGATGGCTACACGAGCATCCTGGTTCCGCTGAAAACGATCGGAGCGAGAACCGGCGTCAAGATCTCCGGTGCCGATGGCCTCGAGCATGGCGATGTCGACGCTCACGTTCACATCGGTCCGCAGACGGTCTATCCGGACGGGATGGAGACCGAGAAGGATTTCGTCGTTCCTTAGCACCGGGACTTCACAGCACGGGGACGGCTGCTCGGTGGAGCGGATCGGGCTCGAACCGACGACCCCCGGCTTGCAAAGCCGGTGCTCTACCAACTGAGCTACCGCCCCTCGAAGGCCATTATGCCGGGACGATGGTCGCTTTCCCCCGCACGGACGGGGGAATATAGGCTCGCTGCGGGCGTTTCAACAGGTGAGCAAGCAACCCCGACCAGGAGGCGGCACAGTGGCCAACATCCAAGAGGTTAACGAGCAGGACTTCAACGAGGTCGTGCTGGCGTCGGACACGCCGGTCATCGTGGATTTCTGGGCGGAGTGGTGCGGACCCTGCCGGCTGGTCACTCCCGAGCTGGAGAAGATCCAGGGTGAGTACCAGGAGAAGGTGAAGGTCGTAAAGCTCAACATCGACGAGTCCCCCGGCATCGCTTCCAGGTACGGGGTCATGAGCATCCCTACGATCGCTCTGTTCATAGACGGCGGCGTGAAGTCACAGGTGGTCGGCGCCCGCCCGAAAGACGACATCGTGATGGGCCTCGGCCTCAACGCCTAGCCGCCCCAGAACCCAACCTGCGGGGGCCGTCTCCGCGTCCGGGGCAGGAGATGCGCCTCTCGTGGCCAATCTACCTACCAGACAAATCCACCCAAAGCAGGGGGTAAGCAGCATGAGAGGAAAGATCCGAGCCGCGGTCCTAGCGGTGGCGGTGCTCGCCGGGTTGTTCAGCGCGATGCCCGCGGCGGCTGTCGTAGTCCAAACAAGCGGCAACGCCGGGCCAGTCGCCAAGGCGGTAGGTGGCGGCACCATCGGTCACGACGACGACATCCACTCAGACAACATCAAGCTCCTGAAGCGTGCGCCCTTCGAAGCCGCCAAGGACCTGCCGGCACAGGGATCCGACCTCGCGTTCCAGGGGAAGACCGTCATCGCGGGTTCCTACCAAGGCACCGGGTTCTTCAAGATCCTGTCGCGGCGTGAGGGCTTTCTCAAGCAGATCGGCTTCCACCAGTGCCCGGCGTCGCAAGGCGATGTCTCGGTGCGGGGGAATCTCCTCTTCGTCTCGATCGACGCACCCACATCGAACGTCGTGGAAAACGCGTCATGCAACAACACGAAGACGAATCGGAGCGACAGCTCGTTGGGCAAAGAGGGCATCCGGATCGTCGACATCTCCAACCTCCAGCAGCCGAAGCAGGTCGCCTTCATCGAGACCGACTGTGGTTCGCACACCAACACCCTTCTGCCGGACGGCGACATGACCTACGTGTATGTCGAGTCGTACCCGATCGGCGGTCAGGGCCCGAACTGCAACCAGCTGACCCACCGCAAGATCTCGATCATCAAAGTGCCGAACAACGCACCGGAGAAGGCCGAGCTAGTCGGCACCGACAGCGGCTTCCTCCCTCCCGACACCGTTGGCTGCCATGACGTCACCTACTTCCCGCAGCGCGACCTGGCGATCGCGGCTTGCCTGGGAGTCTGGATGACGTGGGACGTGTCGAACCCTGCGAAGCCGGTGATCCTGTCGGAGACGAGGAACCAGCAGATCGAGCTCGACCACTCCTCGGCTATCACGTGGGACGGCAACATCGCCCTGATCGGAGATGAGCACGCCGGTGCCCTCGGTGGTGGAGGTTGTTCTACAGATTCGCAAAGCACCGTCGGAGCCATGTGGTTCTACGACATCTCAGGCGACAAGGTGAAGGCGCCCGAGCTCCTTTCGCATCACTCGCTGCCGCGCGTTCCACCTGCCGATTCCGCCGACGAGGCTGACTTTTACCGTTGCACAACCCATAACTTCAACGTCTTGCCGATGAAAGACCCGAAGAAGTACATCGTCGTCGCCTCCTACTACCTCGGCGGAATTGCGGCGATTGACTTCACTGATCCGGAGAACCCGAAGGAGATAGGCCACTACATCCACGTACCGGGCGGGCTACTCCCGGATACATGGTCGGCCTATTGGTACAACGGGCGGATCTACGCCAACAACCACGACCACGGCCACGGGATCGAGGTCTTCAAGCTGAAAGGCACGGGCCGCAAGAAGGTCAACTTCTTCAAGGGAGACACCAACCCGCAGGTCCAGATACCCAACTTCCGGTAGACCACTTAGAAGAGAATTGCTGGGGCCGCCTTCGGGCGGCCCCAACACGCGTCAGCACTTACAATCGCTCGCCGTGGGGCCCATAGCTCAGCCCGGTTAGAGCGCACCCCTGATAAGGGTGAGGCCGATGGTTCAAGTCCATCTGGGCCCACTTCGCTGCGCCCGAGCCCCGCGCCTTTTGGACGACAAGCGCGCGGACCCAGCCGTTTCGGTACGAAAGTCGCGTGAGGCACTCCCATGAAGACCGACGTTGACGGGTCCCGTACGAAAGTCGCGTGAGCCCCCCCATGAAGACCGACGTTGACGGGTCCCGTACGAAAGTCGCGTGAGCCCCCCCATGAAGACCGACGTTGACGGGTCCGTTGCCTACGGCACCGCTGAAGGGCGGTGGGTCATCTTCGCCACCGTCCTCGGCTCTGGCATCGCATTCCTCGACTCAACGGTCGTGAACGTAGCCCTCCCCGCGATCG
>JADDQX010000007.1:24459-27596 GCA_016781115.1 Actinomycetota bacterium
ACGCTGGGGTCACTGCTCCTGGTCGGCGGCTCGTTAGGGGATCTCTACGGACGCCGCTTGATCTTCGTAGCGGGCCTGGGTGCGTTCACGGCCGCATCCGCCTTGTGCGCGCTCGCTCCTTCGGCCGGCGTTCTCATCGCGGCTAGAGCGTTCCAAGGGGTCGGAGCCGCGATGTTGGTCCCGGGAAGCCTCGCGATCATCTCCAGCAGCTTCGAAGAGAGCGATAGAGGCCGGGCGATCGGGGCGTGGTCCGGACTGTCGGGCGTCACCACCGCCGTCGGCCCCTTCGTCGGAGGCTGGCTCGTCGATTCGGTCTCGTGGCGTCTCGTGTTCTTCATCAACCTGCCGCTCGCGCTGGTGGCGATCGTGGTGGCTCTCAAGCACGTGCCCGAGACCGCCGATCCACACTCGGCCAGACGGCCCGACGTCGCGGGCGGGTTGGCGGCGTCGGTGGGACTCGGCGGACTCGTGTTCGCCCTGATCGAGGGACCGGCCCGCGGCTGGAGCTCTGGTCTCGTCGTCTCCGCCGCCGTCATCGGGGGCGTCTTCCTGTTCGCTTTCCTGCTGATCGAGGCCCGCCGGGACGATCCGATGATGCCGTTCAGCATCTTCCGATCGCGCCAGTTCTCGGCCGCGAACGCGACCACCCTCCTCGTCTACGGCGCGTTGGGTGCGGCGATGTTCTTGCTCGTCCTGCAGCTCCAGAAGAACCTCCACTACAGCGCACTGGAAGCAGGCGCCGCGTTGATCCCTCTCACGCTGCTGTTGTTGGCGCTGTCGCCGACGGCCGGAAGAGTGGCTCAACGCCTGGGGCCGCGAGGCCCGATGACGGTGGGGCCGATCGTCGCGGCGGCCGGCATCGGCCTCATGGCCGGGATCGAGCGGGGCGGTGGCTACGTTGCGGACCTGCTGCCGGGCGTGGTCATCTTCGGCCTTGGGATGGCCGTGACCGTGGCGCCGCTGACAACCGCTGTGCTCGCGGCGGTCGAAGCGAGCCATGCCGGCCTGGCGTCCGGGATCAACAACGCGGTCGCACGCCTAGCGGGTTTGCTCGCGGTGGTTCTGATACCGCTCGCGGCCGGGATCAGTGGGATCGCGGACGTGGGCGGCGTCGCTTTCTCTCTCGGCTTCCGCCGCTCGCTGCTGATCGCCGCGGTCGTGTGTGGCCTCGGCGGGGTTATCTCGTTCGTCGGGATCCGCAATCCCCGTTCGGTCGTGCCGGCGGCGCCACCTGCTCACGACCAGCCGCCCGAAGCCGTACGTTGACCGCGATGCGACCCGCGGACGCTCTGAGCCTCCTCGACTGGAAGCGGGCCATCTTCCGCTTGTACGAAGAAGTGCGCGCAGAAGACGATCCCGTCGCCGGCTGGGAGCACTGGAAGCAGGTACGGGACGAGCTGTTCCGTTCACACCCGCAATCTGCTCTACCGGCCGGCGAGCGCGCCGGGTTCGGCGGGCTCAGCTATTTCGACTACGCCGCGGCATTCCGCGTCATCGCGGTTCTCGACGATGCCGAAGCCCAGACGTACGAGATCCCGACCTCGGGCGAGGAGCCGATGGTCTTCGAGCGAATCGGTCTCCTCCGCTTCCAGCTCGGGGGTGCAGACACCACGCTCGAGGCGTACTGGTTGAAGGCGTACGGCGGAGGTCTCTTCGTGCCGTTCGCCGACGCCACGAGCGGCCGGTCTACCTACGGAGCGGGGCGATACCTGCTCGATACGGTGAAGGGCGCCGACCTCGGTTCCATCGAGGATGGAATGGTGCTCGACTTCAACTTTGCCTACAACCCGTCCTGCTCGTACGACCCGCGCTGGGTTTGTCCCTTGGCGCCGGCTCCCAACCGCCTCCAGATCCCGATCGAGGCCGGAGAGCGGTTGTAAGAGAGAGCCCCGGTAGGGGCCCTCTCTTAGGTCTCGCTACTGCGCGGGTTCGGCCAGGTCGCTCGTGGTCACGAGGCCGTACTGGTCGGCCGTCTGCTGCGTCACCACGAAGGCATTCTGGTCGTTCGCTTCCGACGGTTGCAGGAGCCGCAGACCGTCTTGCTCCAAGAGCGGCTCGAGCAACGACACGTTGTTCGCGGGATCACCGGTCGCTTCGGCCTCGGGGTCCAGGAACAGCAGGAGCGTCGCCAGATACTCCGGTGCGATGTCGACCTCGCCCTTCTTCAGAGCCGGGTAGAGGATCTCTCGGGAGCCGAGGTCCGTCTGACGCTCGACGGTGTACCCGGCCGCCTCCAGAACCTGTGCGTACATCTCTGCCACGATCTGGTTCTCGGCGAACGCTGCCGCGCCCACGGTGAGCTCACCGGACCCGCCGCCCTCACCCGAGATCCCCTCCTGCTCCAGGAAATCGGCCGCGACGTCGGCTGGATCCTCTTGGTCCAGCTCGACGCGTCCGTTCAGCTCGGTGATGTTCTCGGTCGTGAGAGCCGCGCTGACTTGATCGAGGAGCGCACCCGCGGAGTCGTCAACCACTTCGGATACGAGAGGCGTGATGTTCTCCGCCGCCTGCAGGCTCTTATCGTCCTCGAGCACTACGAAGTCGTTCGCCACGATGGCGCTCGAAGTGGAGAAGAGAAGTCCCACGTCGATCCGGCCGCCCTTCAGGGCCTTCACCGTGAGGGGACCGCCTACATCCAGCGGCTTGAACTCGGCGAACTCGATGCCGTAGGTCTCTTGCAGCCCCGGGATACAGAAGGGGCGTTTGGGGCACTCGGGCGGACCCCCGAGGACCAGCTGCGAGGCGATCGGTTCGCCGCCGCCGGCCTCCGGCGCCGGCGACTCGTTGTCTTCGCTCACTCCCGACCCGCATGCCGTCAGCACCAGCGCCATCGCTAGTGCCCCGGCAAACAGAGTCGCCCCATGAGCGTTGCTGCGGGTTCTCCGCATGGGTCTCCTCCATTCCCGTAACGGGGCTGTGTCACAACCCCTGTGCAGCGAGGCACCCTACCCAGGCGCGCGGTTTAGTTGGGTGCGTGCGCCTCAGGCGAGTAGCGAGCGAAGGCACGGGCGCCGGGCCCGCTGCCGGATGAGGACGACCGCGGGGATGCGAGGCGTTCCGCGATGCCAAAGGACAGCTCGGTCGCTATGGCCGCCAGCGCGACCAAGATCGCGCCACCCAGGAGCTGAACGTCATCT
>JADDQX010000007.1:27664-28156 GCA_016781115.1 Actinomycetota bacterium
CGTCGCCACGACCTGCACGGCCGCGAGCCGGATGCCGGCCACGAGCAATGGTGCGGCCAAAGGAAGCTCGACCTGAAGCAGGATGTCGCGTTCGGTCATCCCCATCCCGCGCGCGGACTCAACGGTATCGGCGTCGACACCTTTGATGCCGACGTAGGTATTGGTGAGGATGGGCGGGATGGCCAGTAGGAAGAGGGCGACGAAAGTCGGCCAGAAGCCCAGCGTGCCCGGGACGTTTATCAACAGGGCGTAGAAGATGCCCAGGATCCCGAAGGAGGGAAGGGCGCGGCCGAGGTTGCCGATCGAAACAGCGGCGAAGCCGAAGCGGCCCGTGTGACCGATGTAGAGCCCGAGCGGCACCGCGAGGGCCGCGGCAAGCGCGACCGCTTGCAGCGACATCGACATGTGCTCATAGACCCGGACGATGATCCCGGGGTCGATCCCCGAGCCCGTCCACGTCTCGGCTGAGGTGAGCCACCCCCACACCTCTGT
>JADDQX010000007.1:28222-31593 GCA_016781115.1 Actinomycetota bacterium
CGACGTCCACGAGCGGCCGCCCACGGTGCGGCCCGTCGTTCCACAAGCACGAGCGATGCGTCGACCACGACCGCCAACAGCAACGAGAGCACCGAGCCCACGAGCGTCGCGGTAACGAAGTCCGTGCGCATCCCCGCGAGGATGAAGGCACCGAGGCCCCCCTTGCCGATCAGCGCGGTCACCGTGACGAGCCCGATGGTGGTCACGGTAGCCAAACGGATCCCCGCCATGATCACCGGAAGCGCAAGAGGCAGCTCCACGCGCCACAGGACCTGCCGCTCGGAGTAGCCCATGCCGCGGGCCGCTTCTCGCACGTCGGCAGGGACAGCGCCGAGCCCGGCCACCGTGTTGCGGATCAAGATCAACAGCGTGTAGCTGACGAGCCCGATCTCCGCCGTCTTTACGGTGAGACCCGTGTACGGCTGCAGGAAGGCGAACAGAGCCAGGCTGGGGATCGTGTAGAGCACTCCCGTGACAGACGTGACGGGCGCGTAGAACCAACGATGCCGATGCGAGTACACAGCCAGCGGCGCCGAGATGACGAAGCCGATCAGGACCGCGAGAACCGTGAGGTGGATGTGTTCCAAGAACTGTGCGTAGATCTTGTCCGCGTTGTCTGCGACCCACGACCACTTGATCACTTGCGCCGCCGCCACCGGGTGTTCACGAGGTGATCTCTCGCGAGATGCGCTCCAACGACAGGATGCCTGCGTAACGCTGACCTTCGGTGGCCACTACGGCGACCTGTGTGCGCGAGGTGACGATCGAATCCAGGGCTTGGCGCAACGTGCTGTCATAGGTCACGTACGCGCTGAACGGTCGGGGGCCGGCGTCACGAACCACCCGGCAGCCGTGGAGCGAGTCGGCGTCGACCCACCCGAGCAAGTCGCCGTCCTCGACCACGCTGCACCAGTCGTAGTCGAACTTCTCCATGGCACGCAGCGCCTCCTGCGGAAGCGCATCGGCGTCGGCAACAGGACCTTCCTCGATAGCGACGTCCGACACCTTTATGAGCGCGAGCCGCTTCAGGCCTCGCTCTCCCCCTACGAACTGATCGACGAATCTGTTGGCGGGAGCGGTCAAGATCTCGGCGGGGGCCGCGAACTGCTCGAGGACGCCACCTCGGTTCAGGATCGCGATCCGGTCGGCCATCTTGATCGCCTCATCGATGTCGTGCGTGACGAAGACGATCGTCTTTCGGAGGCGACGCTGGACCTCGAGGAACTGATCCTGCAAACGCTCCCGCACTATGGGGTCTACCGCGCCGAAGGGCTCGTCCATCAGCATGATCGGAGGGTCGACGGCGAGGGCGCGAGCGACGCCGACGCGTTGACGCTGACCGCCCGATAACTCGCTCGGATATCGCTCCAGCAGACCCTCGTCGAGCTCGAACATCTCAGCCAACTCGCGCACGCGATCACGTCTCTTGTTGTCGTCCCAACCGAGCAGCTGCGGAACCGTGGCGACGTTCTCCGCGACCGTCCGGTGCGGCATCAAGCCGATGCTTTGGATGACGTATCCGATGCCGCGCCGGAGCTCGACCGGATCTTGTTGCATCACATCGGTGCCATCCACGGTGATCGCTCCGGAGGTGGGGTCGACCAGCCGATTGATCATCTTCATCGTCGTCGTCTTCCCGCACCCTGAGGGTCCAACGAGAACCACCGTCTCACCGCGGCGGATGTCGATGGACAGGTCCTGAACCGCGGGGGCCGCGGAAGCGCCGAACGATTTCGACACGTTTCTCAGCGAGATCATCACACCGTCCGACACCGTCTCCTCCAGCGCGTTGGGCCGGCCATCCTAGGAGGAGCCACGGCCTAGTTCGCGGGGCGCCTCCTATAGTGAAGGCATGTTCAGTCGCGCACGCAGGTTCGCCCGGCTCGCGTCCGCAGGAGCGTTGGCGACCTGGTTCCTGCGGCTGCTCGCACATTCCAAGCGCGCTCCGGCCGAGGGACGCTGGGAAGAGCTGCGACTCGACGACGAGGCGCGGTGAAGCTCCTCCTCCTCGGCGCGGGCGGCACCATCGGTCGACGGACCGCAGGCGAGCTTCTGCGCTGGGGCGCGATCCAACACCTGACGCTCGCAGGCCGTGACGCGGGCAAGTTGGAACGGTTGAGGGACCGCCTCAGCGGGCGCGCATCGATCTCGGTCGCCGCATTCGACATCGCGGACGGAGATCGCCTCGAGCATCACTTCCGGGAGCACGACCGAGTCGTGTCGTGTGCGGGTCCTGCTTATTCGCTCGAGGAGCTATGCGTCGACGCTGCCATCCGCGCGGGCACGTCCTATATCTCCTTGAACGACGACCTCGAAGCGGCGGCCGCCGTCAGATCACGCGACCGGGAAGCAGTGACCGCAGGCGCCATGGTCGTCAGCGGTTGTGGAGCCTCCCCAGGGATAACTAACCTCCTCGTCGCGCTCGCCGCCGAGGAGCTCGAAGAGCTGAACGAGGTCGAGATCTCGGTGGGCGCTTCGTCTGCGGATGGAGGCGGCCCCGCGACGGATCTGCACTTCATCGCGATGCTCGACGCAGCTGCGAGGTCGAACGACCTAGATGATGATCGTTCCCGCTCTCCTCACCCCGTCTACTTCCCGGACCCCGTCGGATGGGTAGAGACCTTCCCGTGCGGGCACCCGGAGGAGCTTGCGGTCCGGCGCGACCACCCGGGTCTGGTCTCGTTCCGGTTCCGGATCGGGCTGGGCGAGAAGGCGGTGATGGACGTCCTGCGGGCGAGCGTCGCCAGCCGGCTGACCGCGAGCGAGAGACGCCGGCGGCTCTGGTTGAAAGCGGCGCAGCCATCCCGGCCGCTGCTAGAGAAGCTGTCACCGGGGGTGGCGCCGTGGACCGCGCTCCGGACGGACGTACGGGGACGGAGCGGCGGCCGCAGCAAGACGATCTCTTACGGCGTCGTTGATCATCTGGTGAACCTCGCGTCGATCCCCATCGCGCTCGTCGCGACCGAGCTTCCTCCCGACGAGGCCGGGGTGCGAACGCCGGAGCAATGCTTCGAGCCACGGCGACTGCTGGCGGGCATCGCAAGAAGAGGCGTGCGCTTCGCGCGACTGCAACCGCATGCCTGGTGACGCGAACTAGCTAGGCGTCACGCTCAACGAAGGTGAGCTCGAGCCCACCGAACAGATCCGAAGCCACGTTGTAGAGGATCGCGAGCAACGTGTTCACCAGCGTCCCGAGCACAGAGACGATCAGGCCGATGAGCAACGCCCACTTCTCGACGACCCCGAGGGTGATGTCCACCTCTTCGTACAGAACCAGCGCTCGTCCCAGATCTTCGGCCGCATCGAACACGCCCATCGACTCGACGATCGAATACAGGATCGCCACGATGCCGAGCCAGATCAACAGGAAG
>JADDQX010000066.1 GCA_016781115.1 Actinomycetota bacterium
CGCCGCCGCGGGCAACTACGACGGGTTCCGGCTCTTCAACGTGAACAACCCGGAGAACCCCGTCGAGGTCGCCAACGTTCGCTGTCGGGGGCCACAGAACGACGTCTCCTTCTACCAGGCCAACAACCGCCTGCTCCTGATCCAGTCGATCGATCGCCCGCAGACGCATTCGGGCATGGAGGCCCCGAACGCCTGCGCGCTGAGCCGGGACACACCACTATCAACGAACAACCCGCCGCCGTTGAGCAGGCGCTTCGCCTTCGGGTTCGAGGGACTGCGGATCTTCGACGTCACCCGCCCGGAAGCTCCGCGGATCATCGCTGCCGTCCCGACCGCGTGTGGGTCGCACACGCACACGACGATCCCGGACAAGGACGACCAGCGGGCGATCATCTACGTCTCGTCGTACCCGATCGGCGCGAGCGTGTCGCCCGAACCCGGTCCCGGCGACCAGGGACCTCGCTGCACCCAGCCGCACGCCAAGATCTCGATCGTGCAGATCCCCGACCGCGCTCCGGAGGCGGCGAGCGTCTTGAAGGAGCAGCCACTCGACGGCGACACCAAACCGTTCCGAGGAACCCTCGGGACGGGCGGCACCGGCGCCGTCGGATGCCACGACATCACGACGCTGACCGAGGCCAGCCAGTCGCCCGAGACGAACCCGCCACCGCGGCGGGAGACCGCGGCTTCGGCGTGTCTCGAAGAGGGACAGCTGTGGGACATCTCCGATCCGGCCAATCCACAGACGACCGGACCGCGCCACTCGCACATCTATAACCCGTTCATCACCCCGGCCAATCCGGCCGCGGGGGGGCTGTTCCACACCGCCTCGTGGACGTGGGACGGCGAGGTCATCCTGTTCACCGACGAGTGGCAGGGCGGCGGGGCGCACGGCTGCGACGGTCCCGAGGACACCCGCGGGAACGTGTGGTTCTACAAGGCGGTCGAGCCCGGAGTCGAGCCCCCGGTCTTCGGTCGCTACATGATGCCGCGCGCACAACCTCAGGCAGAGGTCTGCTCGCTCCACAACGGCAACGTGATCCCGACCAACGAGGGCTACTTCGGCATCTCGTCCTCGTACGAAGGTGGCACAAGCGTGTTCGACTTCAGCAGCGTCCAGGACTTCCCGGAGCTGCCGCCGTTCCAGCACGGACAGGCGGCGCCTGCTACGGCGCCGCCACTCGTCGCCCGTGAGGTCGCCTACGCGGACATGCAGAACGTCGACGGTAGGGGCAAGGACGACACCTGGTCGTCGTACTGGTGGAACGACTACATCTGGGTGAACGGCGGTCTCGTCCGCGGCCGGGCCGATGATGCGGCTCGCCAGCGCGGCTTCGACGTGTTCAAGATCCTCCTGCCACAGGGCAAGGGTCTGGGTGATCAGACGGAGCCGACGGACGTGTTCGACCAGCAGTTCCGCGCCCGGAAGTTCCCTGACGCCTTCAACCCGCAGACCCAGGAGGTGCAGCACGGAACCGGCTGGGGGCAGGGTGATCAGTCGGGTTAGGC
Organism: Actinomycetota bacterium; assembly: GCA_016781115.1. GTDB lineage: Bacteria > Actinomycetota > CADDZG01 > CADDZG01 > WHSQ01 > MB1-2. Next base: position 1,510 of record JADDQX010000066.1, read on the forward strand.
GCTGATGCAGTACAACGTCGCCCGTCGATCGGCTGAGTAATGCCGAAAAGTGAGCGAGAGGGCGGCCGTGGGGCCGCCCTCTCTCGGCTTACGATCGCGCTCCCATGACATCGCGATCGCAGCCGCTGCGAGTGCGGGTTGCCAGCTTGCTCCTTCTAGCGGTGGCCGCCGGCGGGTGCGAGCCCGACGCGAACCCCTCGGGGGGTGCTGACAGAACGGCTGATGAGCGACAAGCGGTGCTCGCGGCGGAGAGCGGCCCGCTGACGGTCGTGGACGGAGAGCTGATGCGGACGACTTGGGCGGTACGGGACGAGCTCTACCTGCCCGGAAAGCAAGAGCCCGAGACGCTAAGCGGGCCGGTCCAGGCCCCGTTCACCGGGACGCTGTCGCCGGCGGCCGTAGCCAGGCCGGGGGACGAGGACGCCATCGTGTACAGCTCCTTCCTGAAGAAGCGGCCGGTCCTGCGCCTCCACGATCTCGGCGACGACAAAGATGCCGTTCTCGACGAGGGCGCGTACTCACCCGTGTGGGGGGATGCGGGCCTTGCCTACTTCAAGGGCCTCGCGTCTCGTGTCAAGGATCCGGCCCGCTACCTCGGACACGTCGTCGTACGGTCACGACCCAAGTCGAAGCGCGTTCGCTGGAGCGCGAAGCCGGCGCGTTACGTCCCGAGTGCCTGGGCGGGCGCGCGCTTGATCGTCCATGAGCTGAAACGGACATGGCCGACGCTGGTCGTCTTCGACGGCCCGAAGCAGCGGCGTGTCCTCTCGCGACGCGCGGGGCTCATCGCGCTGAGCCCGGACGGCACGCGCGCCTTCATCGCGAAGGAGCCCCGTCCGTCACCGACCGTGGCCATCGTCGACGTCGCAGGGGGCCGTGAGCTCGCAAGCTTCAGCCTCGCGGATCTTCGCGACCCGTTCCGGGGCGAGAAGATCAACTACGTGGCCGACTCCGGTGCCTGGACCGGCGAGACGGTGGTGGCCGCGGTCACGAACGGCCTCGCGGTCTTCCGCGTCGGCGACGAAGGGATCGAGCTCGAACAGCTACTGGGGGTCGATCCCGACGCGTTCCCGACCGGGCTGACCGAGCCGAAGAGCGACGACACGGGTCGCTACATCGTTGTCAGCGCGGAGCTCATGCAAGAGCCCGGCGCTGTGTTCACGCGCACGTCGATCATGGAGTGCGACCGGATCGAGCGGCGCTGTGTGCGAGGCCCATCCGCTCCTAGCTTCCTGCCGCCCCGCCTCATCTACAATCCCAGCCGGCCGTAGCCCCGCCCATCACCCCGGATCGCACGCACTGGTTCCCGACGAGCTGCAATCCGTACACGCGGTGGCGGCGTTGGCCTCTGTCGAACTGGTCCCTTCTACGTACGCGGTGGGATCGACGCGGGGTCCTCCTAGTGGTGGTCGGTTCTGCCGCTTCAACGCAAGCAGAGTGAGGAGAGGTCGAGGGAGACCGACCGCGCCGGTAGCCGTGTCGCATGCCGAGCAGCTTCGGTGGTTCTGGAGGAGTCCGACGCGTTCGGGCGAATCCTTCTCGGATGAGCGCACGGTTCCGCCGCGCGGCTGGCGCGGCCTTGGCAGCACTGGTGGCCTCCTCTGCCTATCCGGCCACCGCATCCACCGGCTACGTCCCCGAGTCGGTGGTCGAGGTGTCGAAGAAGGCAGGTCTTGGACGGGTCGAGGTGCAGGGGCCGATCGGAGCCGTGCTTCAAAGGGACGAGGGCACCGTGGCGATCCTCGACACGAGGGATCCCGCCCGCCCCAGGGTGGTGGGGCGCTACGACACCGCCAAGGACTCGCTTGATGGAGAGCTCGCCTTCTCACACGACGGGAAGTGGCTCTTCTATGCCCGTCAAACGAAGAACTTCGATGAGGAGGGTCTCCACGTCCTGGACGTGTCCGACCCGAAGAGCCCGACGCTCGCGTTCTATCAACCCGCCGGCGGCTCCTATCGGGTGGAGTACATCAAGCAGGGGGATGCCGAGTGGGTGGTCCTGCTGGACGCGATCGACGGCCTCGTCGTGTACCGCTTCAACCCGCAGACGGGCGCGCTCGTGCCCGTTCACGTAGACGCTCTTCCCGTTCTGAAGGTCGGCGGGCCGGCCTCGGCGGACATGGTCTACGACCCGAAGGACGCGCAGACGGGCAAGCCTCTGCTCTACGTGACCACCGGCAAGACCGGCCTCCAGGTCTTCGACTTCTCGAGTCCTGCTGCCCCGGTCGAGCTGGCGAGTTGGGACGAGGTCGGCTTGGCCGAGATCGAGGTCCATGCGACGAAGGGCTCTCGCATCGTGTTCGCCGCCACGGAGTACTGGTTCGACAAGTCGCTGGAGCCGGACGTGATCGCGCTGGACGCAAGCGACTTCGGGAAGGTCGTGGAACGCCGCCGGATCTCTCTGAACCTCCCGGCGGCCGAGGGCAACTTCGTGCAGGGGATGGCGCTCGGCGGCGATCGGCTCTACGTGGCGCACTCCACCAAGGGGCTCGTCGTGTTCGATACCCGAAGCGGGAAAGTGAGAGCCCGCTACATCCAGAAAGGGACGCGCAATGAGGCGGCGGGCGTGCAAGGTGAGCCCTACGCGATCGACGTGGAGCTGGTCGGCGGCCACCTGTACCTGACCGACGCGGCCCTCGGGACCCTGACCACGCTCCGTCGCTAGGCGCCGACCTGCCGTTTACCAAACGGCTCGGCTGGTAATAGCCCCCGTGATGGCTCTACACCCACTGAGGTTGTGCATGCGGTTCTCCAAGAGATTCGCTCTGGTTCTTGTCGTTGTCGCGGCCCTGCTGTCGGCAACGGTGCCGGTCGCGCAGGCCCAGACGCCGGGCGGCGACAACCTCGCTCTGGCTCAGAACACCAAGAACAACTCGAACGTCTTCGACCTGTCCTTCAACATCCGCCGCGTCATGGCGGGAGCCGTCGACGTGGACAACGCGGCGGTAGCCGTTGCCAGCTGTGAATCGTGTCGGACGATCGCGATAGCGATCCAGGTCGTCCTGATCTTCAGCGACCCAGACGTGGTGACGACCGACAACCTCGCGCTCGCACTGAACGTCGAATGCACGAGCTGCGAGACCATGGCGCTCGCGTACCAGTACGTCCTAACGACGGACGGGCCGGTGCATTTCACCGGAGAGGGAAACCAGGCCATCGCGGAGATCCTCAAGGAGATCAGAGAGATCGCGTCCGATGAGGAGCTGACCTTAGAGGAGATACACGCGCAGGTGGATCCGCTCGTGGACGAGCTCTACGCGGTGGTGGACACACAGCTGGTCGCCGCGGGGCCGCCAGAAGAGCAGGAGGCGGAGGACCTGGAGGCAGAGGGAACGCCGGAGCCGACCACGACCGACACCACCGCGACCACGCCCGCACCGGTCGAGTCGTCGCCTGCGCCGGACGGATCGACGACACCGGCCTCCTCCGAAAGTCCCACGGCCGCAGAGTCGCCCAGCTCCGAACCGACACCTGTTACAACTCCTTAGTGTCCCGACGATCTGTAAAGCACGGCGCCGCCGTCCTCTGCCTCATCTTCCTCTTGGGTTCTTGTGCGACCGAGCCCTCCGAGGTGGTGGCCGAGACCGCTGCCAACCTGGAAAAGCTCCGCAGCGGCATCCTGGAGTTGCGCGTCCACGTTTCTCCGGCGCCCGGTGAAGAGGCCGAGCCGCAGGAGGCCGGATTCGAGCTGACCGGCAGCTTCCAGTTGCCGGAGGAGGGGCAGCTTCCGGTGGCGGATCTGGAGTACACGGACCTGGGGGCCGAGGAACCGACGACGCAAGGGTTCGTCTCCACCGGTACCACGGCCTTCATCGAGGTAGATGACCAGGCCTACGAGCTCGCTCCGGAGCAGGCGCAAACGCTCGTCGGCGGTAGCGGCGAGGGCGAGCTATTCGCGCAAGCCTCGGTGGAGGAGTGGCTGCGAGAGCCCGAGCTGCACGAAGGAGAGGGTCTGGACGGAGCAGAAGTAGATCGCGTGACCGGCGAGCTCGACGTCGTCACCGCGCTGAACGACCTCTTCGCTGTGGCTCAGAGCTTCGGGGGTGGCGCCGGCTTCCAAACGATCGAGGGGGACGAGGCCGAGCGCCTAGAGAACGCGATCCGCTCGTCGCACATCGAGATCATCACGGGGGCCGAGGACCGGCTCCTGCGCCGGCTCCTGATAGAGGTCGAGCTGGCGCTCGACGAGAGCCTGGAGCTGGCAGAGGTGCTCGGCCCCCTCGCGGGCGCCAGCTTCACACTGGACATGAGCATCTCTCAGCCCAACCAGCCGATCCAGGTCGGCAAGCCGGCCGACGCGCTGCCGATCGAGGAGCTGACCCGCCAGGGATGAGGCCCTCTGCCACGCCTTCGTCGGCGTGCTAATCTCTTAGCTCATCCCCCCGCACCGGACCTTGTTTAGCGCGTCTGGCAGCGGATGAACGACGAAAGGGTCTGGCCGTGAATAGGCAGTACAAGCGGATGATGAAGAAGGAAGAGGACCGCAAGAAGAGCGGGCCTCGTCCCCCCGTCAAAGCTCCGGGGGCTCCGACCAAGAAGGAGCGGACGAAGCCCGGCCAGTTCTTCAAAGAGGTGGTCGCCGAGCTCAAGAAGGTGGCGTGGCCGACGCGGCCGGAGGTCGTGGCTTATTCGATCGTCGTGCTCGTTTCATCGATCGTCGTAGCCGCTCTCATCTTCGGCATGGACTTCGTGTTCACCAGAGCCGTCCTCGCTCTCTACGGGGTGGAGCTATGACCGAGACGACCCAGACCGAGACCGATCTGAACGAAGCCGAGCTCGTCGGCGACGTCTCCGATGACACGACTGACACGGGGCAGCCGAACGAAGATTCGCCTTCGCCCGGTGCCGTAGACCCGTCCGATGTCGTCGCGCCGCAACCGGACCCGGGCGCCGACGCAACCGATGGCGCCGCGGGCGACGCGAAGGCCTCCTCGGGCGACGCCGACGTGACCGACGACGCCCGCAGCGACGATCCGCCGTCTATCGACCCGGCCACCGCGCGCGCGGAGACCGGTGGAGACGACATTCCCTCCGACGCAGAGGTTCCTCGCGACTCGGGTCCGCTGACCGTCGGCGTCGTCGACGCGGGGACCGACAGCGAGGCCGCTCTTCCCGCGACGAAGAAGGACGAGGTCGAGGCGGACGCTTCCGAGGGCGGCGTCGATGATGAGGCTGTGGCCGACCTCGACGAGGATCAGCCCGCCGAGTTCTATGAGGACGACCAGCGCATCCCGCCGAACGAGCGGCCCGGTGACTGGTACGTGATCCACACGTACGCCGGTTACGAGAACAAGGTGAAGGCGAACCTCAAGTCGCGCATCCAGTCGATGAACGTCGAGGACTCGGTGTTCGAGGTCGTGATCCCGATGGAAGACGTCATGGAGATCAAGCAGGGCAAGAAGCAGGTCGTCCAGAAGAAGGTCTTCCCCGGCTACCTGCTGTGCCGCATGTACCTCGACGATGACTCCTGGTACGTCGTGCGCAACACCCCCGGCGTGACGGGATTCGTGGGCTCAGGCGCCAAGCCGACCCCGCTGTCCGACAAAGAGGTGGACCGGATCCTGCAGGTGAAAGCGGATCAGAAGAAGCTCAAGCCCCGCCTCGAGTTCGAGGAGTCGGAGAGCGTTCGGGTCACCTCCGGGCCGTTCGCCAACTTCACCGGTTCGATCTCCGAGATCAACGTGGACCAGAGCAAGCTCAAGGTTCTGGTCAACATCTTCGGTCGTGAGACCCCGGTCGAACTCGGGTTCGACCAGGTCTCGAAGCTCTAGAAAGGAACTACGAGATGGGTGGCGCACGCCGCAAGAAGGTCGCTCAGGTACTGAAGCTCCAGATCACCGGAGGCCAGGCAACACCGGCCCCCCCGGTGGGTCCGGCGCTGGGCCAGGCGGGCATCAACATCATGGAGTTCTGCAAGCAGTACAACGCGGCGACGCAGCAGAACACCGGCACCGTGATCCCGGTCGAGATCACGGTCTACGAGGACCGGTCATTCACCTTCGTCACGAAGACCCCGCCTGCCGCCGTCCTGCTCAGGCAGAAGGCAGGTATCGACAAAGGCTCGGCGGAGCCACACAAGACGAAGGTGGCGACGATCTCGCGGGACCAGGTCCGGGAGATCGCGGAGACGAAGATGCCCGATCTGAACGCGAACGACATCGATGCAGCTGTGAAGATCGTGGAGGGCACCGCCCGCAGCATGGGCATCACCGTTCAGTAGCAACGACCCTTAGGAAGTGGGAGGGGAGCGAGAACGCTGTCCGCTGACCACGAAGGAGGAACGAAATGCCGCACGGCAAGCGTTACAAGGAAGCCCTCGCGAAGGTCGATCGCGACCACCTCTACTCCCCGCGCGAGGCGATCAGGATCATCAAGGAGCTCCCGTCGTCCAAGTTCGACGAGACGGTCGAGCTCAGCATCCGCTTGGGCGTCGACCCTCGGAAGGCGGACCAGATGGTGCGGGGTGCGGTGACCCTTCCGAAGGGCACCGGCAAGACCATGCGCGTAGCTGTTTTCGCCAAGGGCGAGAACGCTCGCGCGGCGGAAGCCGCGGGCGCCGATGTGGTGGGGGCCGAGGACCTCGGCGAGCGCATCTCCGGCGGCTGGTTGGACTTCGACGCCGTCGTGGCGACGCCGGACATGATGCCGACGGTCGGAAAGCTGGGTCGCGTGCTGGGTCCGCGGGGTCTGATGCCGAACCCGAAATCGGGCACCGTCACCGACGACGTGGCGCGGGCGGTCGGCGACATCAAGGGCGGTCGCATCGAGTACCGCACCGACAAGCACGGCAACCTGCACCTGATCGTGGGAAAGAAGTCTTTCGACGAGGCCGACCTGGTCGAGAACTACGCGGCGATCATCGACGAGGTCGTGAGGGCCAAGCCCGCTGCTTCCAAAGGGCGCTATCTCAAGGGGATCGCGCTCTCGACGACGATGGGGCCCGGCATCAGGATCGATCCTCAGAAATCGAGGGACCTCGTCGACGAAGAGGTCGAAGCGGCCACGGCCTAAGAACCCGGCCGCGGGTGGATCGGCGCTCGCGCCGGCGAACGCGCCGCGTAGTCAACCGTTTACGGCTCTCCTATATGGAGATAAATGCCGCATGCGTGACAAAGCCGCCTTCAAGAAGGCTTTGAAGGAGCGCATCGAAGAGGCGCTCCGCCAGGGTCCCGTCAACCACGCGTCCGCGATCAACGTGGGCAAGCGTTCTTCCCGCACGAGTGTCTCCACCCGTCAAACCGTCACCCAGAGAGATGGCAAGACCGAGGTAACAGAGGTCCGGGAGGAAAGGAGAGACGCGTGATCGAAGAGCAGAACACGCAAGGCCTCAGCGCCGAGGAGATCGAGCAGCACGCCAGCGAGCAGCTCGAGGACCGCGAGGAGATGTCCCTCATCAACACGAACCTCGCTGCGCCCGTCAATGCTGCCGTGGCCGCCAACGTTCTTTCGGACGGGTCTGTCGCCTATGCCAATGCCGAGCAGGACGCCGTGATCGACCAGAGCAACTAGGGAAGGGGTGAGCGCATGACCGAAGAGCAGAACACTCAGCCGGAGGGTCTTTCCAGCGAGGAGTTGGAAGCACACGGCAGCGAGCAGCTCCAGGATCGGGAAGAGATGTCGCTCGTGAACGCGAACGTGGCCGTTCCCGTGAACGCCGCGGTCGCCGCGAACGTGCTGTCGGATGACGCCGTCGCCTACGCAGATGCTTCGCAAGACGCCTACATCGACCAGAGCCAATAGGAGGCTGAGATGACCGAAGGTCTGAACAAGGAAGAGCTCGAGCAGCAGGGCTCCGAGCAGCTGGAAGACCGCGAGGAGATGTCTCTGATCAACGCGAACCTGGCCGCTCCGGTGAACGCGGCCGTCGCAGCCAACGTGCTGTCCGACGACTCGGTCGCTTACGCGAACGCGGAGCAGAACGTGGACATCGACCAGAGCAACTAACCTCAGACGTGACGTGTTACGAAGAGGCGGCCCCGGTAGGGGCCGCCTCTTTGGTTCTCGCCTCTAGCTAAGGAGCCTCAGATCAGTCGCACCTCCGGCCGTCCCCCCGAAGACGTCCCGACCCAGCGGTTGGACGCGGTGCCGGGCGAGGCGAATGAAGAGATCCCCGACGAGGCGCGCCACATCCAGAGGCTCCCGAAGATCGATCCCGATGCTCCGCCTCCGCCGGACGTAGACGCCCAGCCCGTCGTGCCGTCGGACGGCGACGGTGAAGGACCTCCCCCGCGCGAAGATGAGAAGTCGCCTGGGGCCGACGCCGCGGTGACCCAGCGGGTGCCCGCCCCCGCCGCTCCGGCCACCGCCGCTCCAGCCCCTGCGGCACCCGGTCGGGGCCCCGAGGCCCAACCGGACCCCTCACCGCCTCCGGTTCCCGGAGCGTCCGGGGTTGAGCCGACCGAGAACCTGACTTCAGATGATGCGCCGCCGCCGGTTCCCGAGGATGGGGACGGGCACGTCCCCAAGCTCTGCGACGGGATCGAGTTGCTAGGGGAGTACGAAGGCTCGGGCTACAAAGAGCCCAGGTACCTGGTCAGGCGCGGGGACGGCCAGATGATCCAGCTCACCGCGCTCCTTCACATGGTGGCCGAGGAGATCGACGGGCGACGGAACCTCGGCCAGATCGCGGAGCGGGTGAGCGAGAAGTACGGGCGCAACGTCACCCCCGACAACGTCCAGACCCTGTTGGACAACAGCCTGCGGCCCGATGGAGTTGTCGTCGGCAGCGACGGGCAGACGCCGCAGGTCCAGAAGCCGGACCCGTTGCTGGCGCTCAAGATGAGGACCACCCTCGTGCCCGAAGGCGCGGTGAACGTTCTCGCAAGCATCCTGCGACCGCTGTTCTGGCCTCCCGTCGTGATCGCGGTCCTCGCGGGGTTGATCGCGCTGGACATCTGGTATTTCGGCATCCACGGCATCGGGGGAGGGGTGCGCGACCTCCTCTACCAACCGCTGGTGGTCTTGCTGATCTACGGACTGCTCATCCTGTCCGTCGGCTTCCACGAGCTCGGCCACGCGACCGGCTGCAAGTACGGCGGGGCCCGCCCAGGCAAGATCGGGTTCGGGATCTACGTCGTGTGGCCGGCGTTCTACACGGACGTGACGGATGCGCTGAAGCTGGGCAAGGGCGGCCGCGTCCGCACCGACCTCGGCGGCGTCTACTTCAACGCGATCTTTGCGCTCGGCGTCGGAGGCGCTTATCTCCTCACAGGCTTCGAGCCGATCCTCGTGCTGATCGTGATCCAGCACATGCTGATGCTGTACCAGTTCATGCCGTTCTTGCGGCTGGACGGCTATCACGTCGTCAGCGACCTCACCGGCATCCCCGACCTCTTCGGACGGATCAAGCCGACGCTCAAGAGCCTGGCGCCGTGGCAAGAGAACCCGAAGCAAGTGACGGAGCTGAAGCCGTGGGCCCGGGCGGTCGTGACGATCTGGGTCCTCACCGTCATCCCCGTTTTGCTCTTCC
>JADDQX010000008.1:0-212 GCA_016781115.1 Actinomycetota bacterium
CCACACGATTTGCGGAACCGCCAGCAGCGCCAACGCAGCGACCAGCGGAGACCTCGCCGGAAGCGTGGTGAGGAACGCCTCGACGACGACAGCGTCGAGCTGACTGCCGGACTCGGCGCGGATGATGTCTATGCCTCTGTTGCGGCTGCCCCCTGCTCGGTACGAGCGTGTGGACGTGATGGCGTCGAAGGTATCGGCTACCGCGATGATCC
>JADDQX010000008.1:276-15998 GCA_016781115.1 Actinomycetota bacterium
ATGGTGGTGACGAACCGTCTGGACGATCTGCTCGTCGCCCAGGCTCCCGACCATCCACGCCCCGAGGATGGAGTGCTCCTCGATCAGCGCACGCTCACGCTCGTCCAACTTTCCCGGCTTGTGCAGGATCCGGTTGGGGATCCGTATCTTGCCCACGTCGTGCAGAGTCGCGGCCTTGCGCAGGGTCTCGATGTCCTTGAGAGAGAGGCCGAGAGCGACCGCGATGTTGAACGAGTGACGCTCTACCCGCGCCGAGTGGCCTTTCGTGTAGGGATCTTTGGACTCCAAAGCGGCGCTCAGCTCCCGCAATACCGCCAGCTGTTCTTCCGGTGATGCTTTGATCTCGCTGATGCGGCGGTGACCGGCGGCAAGGCGGCGGTCGGCTCGTTGCAGGCGGTACCAGCTCCACAGCAGCAGCTCGCTGAACGAGATCTCACGTGCTCCCGCGCGCCCGCGCCAGATCTCCGACCCGACCCCGGCCACAAGGAAGGCGGCGGACAGGGCCATCAGCAGGATCGCGAGCGTAGGGATCTCCAGGCTCAGGACCGAGCTCGAGAGCCAGAGAACCAGCAGGGGGGCCGCGACCACGGCGACGGTCGCGAGGATCGATTGCGGCAGATAGCTCCGCAGGGGGCGGCGCCAGCCTTCAGCGACAGACACGAAGCTCCTTCGGGGGTAGGTGCATCCTCAGGGACGTCACTTGCTCTACGTCCCTCCCGTGACACGCTATGGAAACGAACCTCGCGCGGCCATAGTCAGATGGGGCTAGATCGGACATAGCCCCATCTCGGCGGCTGAAGAGAGAGCGTTACCGCTCCTCGGCGAGCCACCCCCACGCGCCCGCGAGCGCGAGTCCCGCTCCCGGGATCCACAGCCAGCCCCCGTAGATCAAGCCGAGCCCGACGAGCATCGCGGCGACGGACCCCACGATGGGCCAGGCGCTACCGCTGGGGAACGCGTCCTCGTCCAGGATCAGTGGCCTGTCCTCGGGCCCCTCCGCGAAGCCGAGCAAGGAGCGCGGCGTCTTGCGTCCGCTGCGCGCTGCACGGACGGCGGCCCCTACGACGAGGACGAAGAAGGCCGAGCTCGCGACCACGCCGGCGAGCAGGATCGAGCCTGTCTCCTCGTAGCTGAGGAACCAGTAGATGGTTCCGATCAGGATCGTGAAGAGGGCGCTCCGGAGGAAGAAGCGCAGTTCCTCAGCCATCGCCGTGGACCCCGTGGCGCGCGTCGAAGACCGGACGCTCAGAGACGATGGGAGGAAGCGAGCGGAAGTTGTGATGAGGCGGGGGAGACGTCGTCGCCCATTCGAGCGTGTTGCCCCCCCACGGATCGTCGCCCGCGGGGGCACCCTTCTTCATCGACAACAGGAAGTTCGAGATGAAAACGAGGATAGACATGGCCACGATGGCCGACCCCACCGTCGACAGGGCATTGAGCGTGTCGAAGCCGCGCTCCGGGAGGTAGTCGGGGATCCGCCGTTGCATCCCGTCGAGGCCGAGCTGGTGCATCGGGAAGAAAGTCACGTTGAACCCGAGGAGCATCAGCCAGAAGTGCAGCTTGCCGAGGCGCTCACCCATCATGCGGCCGCTCATCTTCGGGATCCAGTAGTAGAACGCCGCGAACATCGCGAAGACGGTCCCTCCGAAGAGGACGTAGTGCATGTGCGCGACAACGTAGTAGGTGTCGTGCACCGCGAGATCGATGGGCGGTGACGCGACGAAGATGCCCGTGATCCCGCCGATCAGGAACATGAACAGGAAGCCCATCGTGAACAGCATCGGCGTCTGGAACCTCAGCTTGCCACGCCACATCGTCGCTATCCAACTGAAGAACTTCACTCCCGTCGGCACCGCGATCAGCATCGTCATGGCGCTGAAGAAGGGGTTGTCGACCGACCCCGTCGTGAACATGTGGTGAGCCCAGACCGTGAAGCTGTAGGCACCGATCAGCAGCGTGGCGAACACGAAGCCGCGGTAACCGAACAAGGGCTTGCGACTGAAGACGGGGATGATCTCGGTCACCACGCCGAAGAAAGGCAAGATCACGACGTAGACCTCGGGATGTCCGAAGAACCAGAACAGGTGCTGCCACAGGATGGGATCGCCGCCTTGCGCCGGGTCGAAGAACCCACCGCCGAAGTTGCGATCGATGAACAGCGCGGCCAGAGCCGCCGTTAGCACCGGGAAGCTGAACATGATCAACGCGAGCGTCACGATCATGTTCCAGATGAAGATCGGGAGTCTGAACATCGTCATACCCGGGGCGCGCATCCCGAAGATGGTGGCCATCAGGTTGACGGCGCCGAGGATGCTGGAGAAGCCGACGAGGATGAGACCGATGATCCAGAGGTCGACCCCCGCGCCCGGCGTGTAGGTCGAATCCGACAGAGGTGCGTATCCGGTCCATCCGAACGACGCCGCGCCGCTGGCGGTGAGGAACCCGGAGAACACGACGAGCCCGCCCAGCGCGTAGAGCCAGTAGGTGAGCGCGTTCAGTCTCGGGAACGCGACGTCGGGCGCACCCACGTGAAGGGGAACGAAGTAGTTCGCGAAGCCGGCGACCAACGGTGTCGCGAACAGAAGCATCATTCCTGTTCCGTGGATCGTGAAGGCCTGGTTGTAGGTGGACTCGTCCATGATCTGGAGTCCCGGTTGAGCCAACTCGGCCCTCATCAGAAGCGCCAGGATCCCCGATGCGATGAAGAAGACGACGGCGGTGATCATGTACAGGATCCCGATCCGCTTGTGATCGACGGTCGTGATCCACCCCACGACGCCGGTCGGCCGAGGAGCGGTGTGCGCCAACGCGTGATCGAGCGTCGCCATCAGATCTCAGCGCTCATGTCGTCCAGCCACGACTGGAACTGATCCGGGGACACGGCCTCGATCGTAAAAGGCATCCGATGATGCAGGAGCCCACAGAACTCGGCGCACTCCCCGTCGAATGTGCCCGGAGCTTCCACCGCGACGTCTAGCCGGGTGGTGCGCCCGGGGATGGTGTCTCTCTTGATAAGGAACTTCGGAACGTAGAAGGCGTGCACCACGTCGGCCGAGGTGAGGAGGAAGGCGAGGTTCCCCGTAGGCACCAGGATCTCTGCCGGCTGTTGGGGGGTTCCCACCACCTCGACGTCCGTCCCCTCGTACGCGAAGCGCCATCCCCATTGGTAAGCCGTCACGTTCACAGTCGCGGCTGGTTCCGGCACTCGCTCGTTCACGTCCGTAAGCGTGAGAGCCGACAGCACGAACAGCACGATGACGATCGCCTGTGGGATCGCGAACCAGGTGATCTCGAGCTTGAGGTTGTGGCGGAACTGCTTCGGGAGATCCTCGTCGCCCGGCTTCGCCCGGTAACGGATGATGCTCCAGGCGATCAGTCCGGCGGTGATCACGAAGACGCCGGCTGCGATCCAGAAGAAGATGTCGTAGAGCGTGTTCACATCGCGCCCCTGGGCGGTGACGGCGCGCGGCGTGCACGATCCCAGCAGGCTGGTCGCCACGACTGCACTTAGTAGTGTCGAGCGCCCCGATGTCATTGCGCTTCAGCGTACTTAACCCACGGAGGTCGCAGTTGGAGAGACAGTCGCGTGCCTGATCTCCCGCAGTTGGTCGACGAGCGCGCCCTCACCGACTACTTGAACGAGCACTTCCACAGCAGGGCGGATCTGGTCGTGCAAAGACACCAGGCGGGACACTCGAACGAGACCTTTGTCATCCTCAGGGGCGGGATGCAGGAGATGATCCTGAGGCGGCCCCCTCTAGGCGCCTTCCTGCCGTCCGCTCACGATGTCGCGCGCGAGTTCCGCGTAATGCAGGCCCTCTACGAGACGCCGGTACGCGTGCCGCAGCCTCTGTGCCTGTGCGAAGACGAGAGCGTCATCGGTGCCCCCTTCTATGTGATGGAGCGCGTTCACGGGGTCGTCATCAGGGATCGGATCCCGGCGGCGTTCGGCGAGGAAGAACGTGGCCGGATCGGACAGGAGCTGGTCGACGCGCTGGTGGAGCTACACGCGATCGACCCCAGTGCCTGCGGCCTCGACACGTTCGGCAAGCCGACGGGATACCTCGAGCGACAGCTGCGCCGCTGGTCGGGGCAGCTCGAGCTGACGCTTCCTTTCACGCGGCCCTTGCCGGACCTGGAGAAGGCCAGCGAGTGGCTGCGCGAGAACCTGCCGGAGTCGCCGCCGACGACGGTGGTTCATGGCGATTACAAGCTGGACAACGTGATGTTCGCCCCCGCTCCGCCGGCGCGCCTGTTGGCGATCTTGGACTGGGAGATGTCCACGCTGGGGGACCCACTGGCGGACCTCGGCTGGATGACGTCGTTCTGGCTCGACCCCGATGACCCCAGTGACGATCTGTTCGCTCGCACGGCCGCGGTGACGCGGCTCCCCGGGTTCATGAGGCGGGGCGATCTCGTGACGCGTTATGCGGAGGCCACAGGTCGGCCCGTGGACAACCTGAGCTGGTACCAGGTGCTGGCGGTCTGGAAGCTCGCGATCCTGCTGGAAGGCTCCTATGCACGCCATCTCGCCGGGATGACGGACGACCCGTTCTTCGCCCAGATGGAGGCAGGCGTTCCGTTGCTCGCCCGGAGGGCGCTCGAGGTCGCCGCGGCATGACCTACCGAGCGTTGATCGTAGACTTCGGCGGCGTCCTGACGACGCCCTTGCAGGAGGCGATGGCTCGGTTCGCAGACGAGCAGGGGATCGAGTTGCAGGCTCTCGTCCGGGTTGCCCTTGCCGCCTACACCGAGGAGGGCGACGACCTCGTAGTCCGTTTCGAACGGGGCGAGATGGGCGACGCAGAGTTCGCTCTCGCGTTCGCGCAGCGCCTGTCACAGGCGAGCGGCAAGGAGGTCGACCCGGAGCGGTTGGTGAGCCGGCTGTTCCGGGGCCTGCAGATCGAAGAGGGCATGGTCGAGGCAGTTCGCAGAGCCAGGGCGGCCGGCCTCAAGACCGCACTTCTGTCGAACTCATGGGGGCTCGAGCTGTATCCACGAGCCGTCCTCGAGGAGGTCTGCGACGTCATCGTCATCTCGGGCGAGGTCGGCTTGCGCAAGCCCGACCCGGCCATATTCGAGCTAACCACGACGAAGCTCGCTCTGGCGCCGCAGGAGTGCGTCTTCGTAGACGATCACCCGGGTCACTTGCAGGCGGCGCGCGAGATCGGTATGGCCACCGTGCTGCACCGCGAACCGGCTCAAACCATCCCCGAGCTGGAAAGGCTGCTGGACCTGGACCTCACGGGTGGGGCCCCCGCCACCTCTTGAGGGTGCGCGCCTAGAACGGCGAGAGCCTCGTCTTTCGCAGCTCGATCTCTTCCTTCGAGAAGCCGCAGCTCTTGCACTCGAGGGCCTGCCCGGTCATCCCGTAGTCGCGGACGACCTCCATGGTCTCGCCGCAGTCGGGACATATGTCGTCGATGGATTTGTCCGGAAGCACGGGCCGTCCTCTCAAGGATCGTTTCGACAGAGATACCCAGGTTCGGCCGGCTTATCCGCGGATCGCAGGAGTCGGTCTAACGATAGTTGGTGTACTGCAGCGGGATCCCGAAGTCGTTCGACCTAAGCGCTTCGATGATCTCCTGCAGGGTGTCTCGTGACTTGGACGTGATGCGTACCTGATCACCCTGGACCGATGCCTGAGCTTTGGTCTTCATGTCCTTGACGAACTTCACGATCTCCTTCGCTTTCTCCGTAGAGATGCCTTGGTTGATCGTCAGGGTCTGGCGAGCGGTCCCACCAGCGGCCGGCTCGATCTTCCCCGGCTCGAGCGCCTTGATCGCGATCTTCCGCTTGACGAGCTTCTCTTCGAGGACCTTCACGCAGTCCTTGACCTTCTGCTCGGTGTTGGAGCGTACGACGATCGTGGGTTTGTCCCCCTGCTCCGTCAGCTCGACCGCGGAGCCGGTGTTCTTGAAGTCGAACCTCTGCGCGATCTCGCGCGAGGCCTGGTCTACCGCGTTCCGGACTTCCTGCAGATCGACCTCGGATACCACGTCGAAACTCGCGTCTTTCGCCATGAGGCGAGAGGTTATCGGATGAAGCTTTGCAGCAACGGCATGAGCTCCGTCACGCGCTCCTTGTTCAGGAACGCATCCGCCCACTCCGGCTGCTCCTCGAGCATCGCGGAGAACGCAACGATCTTCGTTTCCGGCGCGATCGTCCTCAGGAGCTCCGCCGTCCCGGCCCCATCGAGGCGGGGCATGAGGTAATCAAGGATCACGATCGACGGTTGTTCTCGCAAAGCCACCGAGACGGCTTCGACACCGTTCTCCGCCTCGCCCACCACCGTCATCCCGCCCGTCTCGCACACGAGGCGCAGGACGTGGCGGATCTCCTCGTCGTCATCGACGATGAGGACCCTCTTGGATGCGCTCGTATCGCTCACCAGAGCACTGTCTCACGCACGGGCATTTATGGCTAGACCCGCCCCGTGGTCAGCAGCTAGACGCCGGCAGGGTAAAGCGCAGCCGCTTCTTCGGCCGTTATCGCCGGAGGCTCGACCTGTTCGTCTAGTCCCCGGCCGATGCTGTCGTCGAAGGCGCGCTGCCAGACGCCTTCTTGCTCCGCCAGGAAGAAGACGCCGTTGACGTAGTCCGTCCACGCGGCGGCGCCTCTCTCGATCACGGCGCCGATGCCCTCCGTCGTCAGCTGGTCTCCCACTACCTGGTACCGCCCGGGCTCCGTCAGAGCCAGACCGGCAAGGAGGAAGTCAGAGCCTGTGACCGCTGTCGCCTTACGGTCCTTCAACATCGCGAGGCACGCGAACGGGTCTCCCTCGGAGACCTCTATGACTTCGTTCAGTTCGTCCACGTCTACCTGTGTCTCTTCGTCCGCGAAGGAGCAGATCTTCCCCTCGAGCTCTTCCACCGTCTGAACATCGCTTCCGCGGCGCGTCAGAAGTCGCTGGTGCGATACAAAGTAGGGGTCGGTGAATTGATGCTTCCGGACCACGCTCTCCGTCATCGTCAGGGCCGGGAACACGATGTCGGCGCCGCCGTCTTGCGGCAGTTCCAACAGCTGAGCGGACGAACCCGTGATGAAACGTGGCTCCACCCCGAGCGTCTGTGCAAGGTAGCGCCCAAGGTCCGCCGTGAAACCTTGCGCTTCGTCGTTCTGGTCGACGTAGCCGAGCGGATAGGCGTCGTCTGCGATCCCGATCACGATGTCACCTCGGCCCTGGATCTCGCCCATGACCGTCTCCTCGTCGTACGGGCGCGATAGGTCGAGCTCCGGCTCCGGGGGGACGCAGCCCGCGAGCAGGACCACGAGGATGCAAAGAGGCGCGAGGCGTCGTGACATCGACGCCTACTTGGTGTCGGTGTCGAGCGCGACCTGGTCTTCGAGGCCTGTGACCTTCTCGACCTCGATCCCCGTCGTCTGTCGTTGCTTGATCTCGAGCCGTTTGGACAACCGCGACAGTCCGTAGTTCAAGATGGCGAACATCGTGCCGACGACGAGGAATACCTGTAGCAGCGGGACCTCGACGCCGCAAGTGAAGGGCAGGCAGCTCCCGAGGATCCGTCCGTGGCGCATGACCTCTTGGATGGACAGGATGCTGATGAGCGTCGTGTCCTTGTTCAGGGTGATCAGCTGCGAGACGGTGGCCGGGACCATCCGGCGCAGCCCCTGCGGAAGGATGATCAACCGCATCGACTTCCAGTACGGCAGGCCCAGCGCCGCGGCCGCCTCTCCTTGGCCTCTCTCCAGCGACTGGATGCCAGCGCGCATGATCTCGGCGATCACCGCGGAGTTGTAGAGGGTGAGGCCGACGACGGCGGCCAGGATGCGTCCGTTCTGGAATGCCTCCGGAAGCCACGTCGGCGCGGCGTCTTGATACGCCTGCTTCCACGAGGCCGGAAGGCTCAGCGCGAGATAGAGAAGGATGAAGATCAAAGGCAGGTTGCGCCAGACGTCGATCCAGATGCCCGCCGGGCCTTTGATGACGGGGTTCTTCGCGATGCGCGCCAGGGCCAGCAGCAGCCCGATAGTTAGCGACAGCGCCATCGCGATCAGCGCGAGCTCGATGTTGACGATCAGGCCGTCCAGCAGGAAGCGGAAGCTGTTGCCGCTGAACAGCCACTCCCAGCGGTCGGGAGCGAATAGGTAATCCATCATCGGCGGATCGCCAACCGCTTCTCGAGGTGACGAACGATGAAGGTGGCGGTGACGGTCAGGATCAGGTAACCCAGCGCGGCCCAGAAGAACGACGCGTGGGCGTTAGCCGTGAGCGCGGCCGTGATCCGGCCCGTCTTCAGGAGGTCGGGGATGGCGAGCGCAGACGCGCCCAGGATCGCCGAGTTCTTGATCATGGCGATGATGAGGTTGCCGAGCGGCGGGATCACCGTTCGGAACGACTGCGGCAGGACGACCTTCTGCAGCGTCTGCCGGTAGGTGAATCCGAGCGATAACGACGCGTCGATCTGACCCTTGCCGACGGCGAAGACCCCGGATCGGAGTGTCTCCGCGATGTAGGCCGAGGTGTACAGCCCCAGTGCAAGCGTTCCCGCCACCCACGGCCCGATGTTGAAGACTTCCGGGAACCCGAAGAAGAAGATGAAGATCAGGACGAGCAGCGGGATGTTGCGGAAGAACTCAACGTAGACGGTTCCGATGCGCTGCAACGCCCGCGCGGGTGCGACGCGGAACGCCGCGATGATGGTGCCGACACCCATCGCGATGACGAAGGACATCGCGACGAGCCGGCACGTGATGTAGAAGCCGGAGCGGAATTCTGGGAGGTGCCTTTGGAACACCTCCCAGAATTCGCCCATCGTTCAGCTTCCTTTACGTAATGCCGCGGCGGCCAGACCGAAGCGCTAGCAGGTCTCCGAGCACGGGTAAATCTTGAGAGCGTCCTCGAGCGACAGCGTCGAGGGGTCCTCCGCCTCTTGGCCCGTGTACTTCCCGATCCACTTGTCGTAGAGGCCCTGCCAGGTGCCGTCTTCGAAGGTCCCCTCGATCACGCCGGACACGAACTCCGCGAACTCGGTGTCCTTGTTCTGAACACCCGCGCCGTAGGGATCGGTGGTCAGTTCCTCGCCCACGATATGCAGACTCTCATCCTGCTGCAGGAATCCCGCGAGGATGACGTCGTCCGTGACCATCGCGTCAACCTGACCCTTCTGCAGGAGGGCGAAGCACTCCGAATAGGAGTCGACGATCTTCGGGTCGGCATCGGGCATCTGCTCGGGCAGGACGACCGTCTGGTAGGTCGAGTCGAGGGCGGTGCAGACCTTCTTGCCCGCGGTGTCCTCGGCCCCCTCGATCCCCGAGTCCTGTGCCGTCAGGATGCGGCCGTGTGCGATGTAGTACGGACGCGAGAAGTCGATCTCCGCGTCACGGTCGGTCGTGATGGTCATCGTCGACAACACCAGGTCGACCGTCCCCTCCTGCAGGAACGGGATGCGGTTGTCGGAGATGGCCTCTTCGATCTTCAGCTCTACGCCGAGATGGTCGGCGATGATCTGCGCCATGTCGGGATCGAAGCCTTCGACGTCACCCGTCTGCGGGTTCTTGAACCCGAACAGAGGGACGTCGAACTTGGTACCGACGACGATCTCACCCTTCTCCTGGATCTTCCCCATCGTCGTGTCGGCGGGGAACTGCTCTACTTCGTGCTCTTGGCTTGCGGTGTCACCCGTGTCGCCGCCGCCGCCGGCGCCTGTACCGGCGTCGTCACCACAGGCAACGGCGACCAGCGCCAGCAACGACAACACCGCGATCAACAACTTCCACCTCTCGATACCGCGCACTCAACCTCCCCCTTTCTGAGCCACGACTCCGTGACTCCACTACATCTTCTCTGTCTAGTGGTGCAGGATCTTGTCGACGAAGTCCTTCGCTCGTTGGCTTTGGGCGTTCGTGAAGAACTCGTCGGGCGGACCTTCTTCGACGATCTTTCCTTCGTCGATGAAGACGATGCGGTCGCAGACTTCGCGCGCGAAGCCCATCTCGTGCGTGACGACGACCATCGTCATCCCGGACTTCGCGAGATCCCTCATGACATCCAGGACCTCTCGGATCATCTCGGGGTCCAGTGCAGACGTGGGCTCGTCGAACAGCATCAGCTTCGGCTCCATCGCCAGCGCTCTCGCGATCGCGACGCGCTGTTGCTGCCCTCCCGAAAGATCCGCCGGATAGGAATCCGCTTTCTCAGGGATGCCGACGCGCTCCAGCAGGCTCGTCGCCCGCTCTTTCGCCTCCTGCTCCGAGAGGCCCTTCACCTCCGTCGGCCCGAGCGTGATGTTGTCGAGCACGGTCTTGTGCGGGAACAGGTTGAACGACTGGAACACCATGCCCATGTTGGCGCGCAGCTGGTAGATCCCCTTGCCGGCCTTAGCGACGGAGCGCCCGTCGAACCTGAGATCTCCGGAGTCGATGGTCTCGAGCCCGTTGATGCAGCGGAGCATCGTCGACTTCCCCGACCCCGACGGCCCCGCGATCACGATGGCTTCGCCGTTGCGGATGTCCAGGTTGATGTCGTCGAGAACGACGTTGGCCCCGAAGGCTTTCTTGACATGGTCGAACTCGACCAGGTTCCCATTGCTCGAGCTACCCCCCATAGGGGCCGGAGTGTACTTGAAGACCACTACCTTCGTAGTAGGGCTATACAGGTAGCCCAGTGACTGGAGGCGCTGGGCTACAGGTAGCCCAGTGACTGGAGGCGCTGACGGATCGCCTCGATCTCTTCCGGCGAGAGAGGGTCGACGTCGACCGCAGCGGCCTCATCCTGCCCGGGGGCGATCGGGCCCTTGCCCGTTCCACCGTGGTGAGACACCAGGTCGCGCAGCACGTAGACGGCGAACTCGGTCACGGAGTGGAAGCCCGATCCCGCGATGACCTGCTTCAGCTGCTCGTAGAGAGGCCGCGGGATCTTGAGGGTCACCTGAGCTTCCCCCCCTTCGCGCCTGTTCATGCGAGTCCAGCGACGACGATGATCGAGATCGGCACCAGGAACAGCGCAGCCGTGAATGCTGCCAACCGCGTCTTACTGCTCACCATCTGACGTTGGAAGCGCCAGACGCGCGACTTCACCTGCGGATAGAAGAACTGGAGCAGCACCATGCTGACTATCGTCGTGCCCAGGATGCTGGCCAGGACTATGCGAACAGATGCCGGTGAGTCCAACAAGAACGCCGCCAGCAGGGTGTCACCGAGGGTCGTGATGTTCGCGCCGATCACGTACGGCAGGATGTTGTCTCTCTTGACGTAGCCCTTGGCCACGAGGGGGACCAGAACCGTCAGGGCCACCGAAACCGACATCGCGACGAGAGCTACGAGACAGCCGAGCCCGAACATCGGCCATTTGCTCTTGAGCCATGACATGCGCGAGGTCTCGATGCTCTCGTCGGTGAGATCGGGCACGACCGTGTCAATCAGCTTGAATGCGAGAAGCAACACCCCGAGGCCGCCGATGAACAAGATGACGGGTGACCACGTCTCGATGCGAGCGAGGATGTCTCCGTAGACGAAGTCGAGGAGGTCGGTGAACTGCGCCGGGAAACCGATCTGGGTCGAGCGGAACGTACCCCACCGCAGGAGCGCCAGACCGACGAGCGAGCCCGGGATGTAGATAAGTGCGGTCGCGGACAGGGCCATGACCGCGGTCGACACGGGTGCCATGCGTTTGCCCTCCCCGCCGCGCAATGCGTAGATGACCGCGACCAGCAGCACTACGAAAGCCGCGCCGAGGCGCGAGCCGGTCAGCATCGTGAACCCCTGGATCTCCGAGATCGAACCGCCCGCAACAAGCGCCAGAGCGGACGCGGCCACGGGCGACCCGGAGAGCACGAACAGCGCTCCCACCCAGCCGAGGCCGAAAGTCGAGGCAGCGTTGCTCACCAGGAAGCCCTGGTTGTTCAGAACGCTGAGGCTCGCCGCGCCCGTTTTCATGATCTGGAGCGCCCCCACGAACAAGAACAGGGCAAGCATGAATCGAAGTGCTCTGGCTACCCATCCGATGGCCGCAGGGGCTGTTCGTGCCGGTACCGCAGCCGACGCAGACGGCTTTCGCGAGGCGCGGTCGGCATCCATGTCACCCTTATAGCACTCCTATAGGAGTGTCTCTATGACGCCCGCGGAGGGATTGGTCGTCCAAGCGGCGCAAGCAACGTGGCGTGGCGGTCGTTCGACCTAGTAACAAAACCGCGGGAAAGGTGTCATTGCCGTGCCGAAGTGGTCTAGCGTGGGTCGACGTATGCGGGTGGCGGAACAGCGGTGGTTCAAGGTGGTCGTGGTGCTGGCGGTGTTCGCGGCCGTCCTGGTTCCCGCTCTCGCCGCGCCTGCACGGACCATCAAGGTCCCTCGTACCCTCGCCGCGACCAAAGCGCTGGGACGGCCGGCGCAGGCGCCCCAAAGCGTCACTTTCGACTTCCCCGCCACGCATGTGGGTTTCTCCTGGAAGGGAGACGAAAAGACCGGCGTCCGCTTCCGCGTCATCTCCGGCGACGGCCACAGAGGCGAGTGGCAGCGCGCTCCCCAGGCACACGATGCCGAACGGGGCGATCAGCATTACAGCGGCGTGATCGCGGTAGATCGGATCGCGGGACTCGTATGGCAGGGGGTGTCTCGCCGCGGAGCTTCCATGGGAGCGGTGACGTTGGATTACCTGAACACCTTGGACGGGGAGCGCTACACCCAGGAGGTGCCGGCTCTAGCCGAGGCAGATGCGGGGACGCCGGACATCGTGACCAGGGCCGAGTGGGGCGCCGACGAGTCGCTCAAGAGCACGACTGGAGGTTGTACGCGGACCTTCTACAAGGTCCAGCAGCTGTTCGTGCACCACACCGCCGGCAGCAATTTCGACACGCATCCCAAAGCCACGATGCGCGCGATCTACTGGTACCACACGGTCCGACAGGGCTGGTGCGATGTGGGCTACAACTTCGTGATCGCGCCGGACGGAAGGATCTTCGAGGGCCGCTGGGCGCGGGCTTACGCTCCGTTCGAGCACCACGACTCCGAGAGCCGCGATGGGCGCGTCGTCACAGGCGCGCACGTTTCCGGCTACAACTCCGGAAGCGTGGGAGTCAGCCTCATGGGCAACTACTCGCAGGTGGAGCTGCCGCCCGCGGCGCGGCGGTCGCTCGCCGAGCTCCTTGCATGGGAGGCGGACCGGCACAACCTCGACCCGCAGGGCACACACACCTATCGCAATCCCGAGACCGGCACGCGCAGGAAGCTGCCGTACATAGCGGGTCATCGCGACGCGGGCTACACAGAGTGCCCCGGGAACTTCGTCTACGCCGCTCTGCCGGCCATCCGCAGAGACACGAAGGCGGCCATGGGAGCGGGCAAGCTCTCCAGTCGCTTGACGCTGGCGCCGACAGCGCCGGTGATCCGCTACCGCGAAAGCGCCACCTTCACGGGGTTCTTGACCGACGAGGCCGGGACCCCCATGCCGGCTCGGCCCATCCGTTCCTACGTCAAGGTGCCCGGGGCGACCTGGACAGCAGGTCCGGGAACCGTGACCGCAGCCGACGGTTCCTACTCACTCACGATCACGCCCAAAAAGAACTCGAAGGTGATCGCGATCTACGACGGAGACACCACGACCTGGGGCGCCGACAGCAACGTGGCCGCGGTCAAGGTGCGCCCAGAGGTCACGCTGCAGGCGGAGGGCGGAACGGTCGATGCGGCGGGCTGGTACCGCTTCCCGAGTGGCACCACGATCGTTCCGTTGTCCGGGAACGTGAGGCCTCGACACGCCGGATACCCCGTGGTGTCGCGGGTCAGCAAGATGAACGCCGACGGGACGTACACGTTGCTCTCGAGGCTGGAGCTGACGCTCGACGACACCAGTGCCTACCGGGTCGACTACGTGTTGCCGCAGCCGAGCGGCGGCACCTACAGAGCAGTCACGTGGTTCCCCGGCGACAGCGACCACCCAAGCTCACCGAGCCCCGCGGTGCACTTCGTCGTCGACCCGTAGGTCTCCTCGCGGCCGGCTGGCGCTACGGGGTCTTTTTGCTCAAAGTCTCGCTCCTAGCAGGTCGGCATCGCGAGGGTGGTGCCGGGATCCATTCTCGCCTCAAACACGCAGTTACCCACAGCCGCCCGGCAGCGAGGTGTGGGAGCGACGGCGGCAACGCGCGTGGCGATCATGAGCCGTCAGCATCCTCTTCATGTTCCTTGATTCGGCCCCCACCGAGTTCGGGCGCATCGGGAGATGTGCGTAGGCCTATTCGGCCTACGCGAGGAATAGCCGCGAAGGATCAGTACATCAGTGGCCCGCGCGAAAGACCCCCGCTGGGAGGTCGGGGGTCTTTCGTGTTGCTGCGGCCCTGCTGGGAGACAGGGTGTGGGGTCCTCTAGGTTCGGGTTAGCAGAGCGGGCTGCCGGGGTCGCTGCGGGCCTCGAAGATCACGGTGACCCACATGCGGCCGTCCTTCTTGATGACGCCGACGCCGACGTGGCGGAAGCTCGAGTAAAGGATGTTGTCCCGGTGAGCCGGCGAGTTCATGAACGCCTGGTGCAGAGAGGTGACGCCTCCGCCCACGCCGACGTTCTCGCCGAGGGTGGACCAGTTAGTCACTCGGCGCCGCAGCGTGTCTGAGGGCGTGTGGTAGAGGCTATTGGCTCTCACCATCTCCCGCGCGTGCACCTTCGCGGCCTTCGAAAGCTCGGGGTCGAGGCGCAGGTTGGTCACGCTGGTGCGCGCGGTGTTGATGAGGCTCGCGAACTTCCGCTCCGCGCGGTTCGGGCTGTAGCACGCGGCCGAAGCCGTTCCGGCGGGGATCAGGGTCGCCAGTAAGAGGCTGACGAGCGAGGCGGTGAGACACCGCTTGACAACAGACACAGCGAACCTCCCAGTTCGGTAGCTGGGCTACCCCTCCTCCCAGGAGGGGCCCCTGGCTTTGCGCCCCTGCGTTGCCACAGGTTTGCCTTTTCGTCGGGACCTTCTTGTTGCTAGATAGGTATTCGGCGGGAGCTGGCGGGACCTTGAGCCATTTCCTATGTCTTTATGACTAGTCCCGGTGGGTTAGGGCAGGACGAAGGAGGCTTTGAAGCTCTCCCACAGGTCTTGTGACTCCTCCCACTGATCCTCGGGCGTCTGGAAGTTGAGCGCGAACCCGTACTCGCCGTCGGCCGTCACGAACTGGAGGTTGTAGGCGTGCTGACCTTCGTAGGTGTACTCCCACAGGGCCCCGTTGTCCGTGCCGGCGAAGGTGGTCTCGGTCAACTGCACCCGCTGGTAGTCGGGGTGGCGTGAAGCGAAGTCGGGCTCGATCGCGTCCTCGATCTTGGCGTAGGCGTCGGGGCCTGGCGTCTCGGTGTATTGGATCCTGAGGTACCTGCCTGTGTCGGCCTCTCTGAAATCGGTTCTGGTGTCTATCGGCACGACCTCCCACCCGTTCGGATAGGAGATCGAGTAACCCACCGCTGGGTCTTCGTAGGTGCTGGATCCTGCGGCCACACCGGTGGCGGGCTCGGCCCCTTCGTCGCCGGTGCCTGTTGCCGTGTCTTCGGTGGTGTCCGCTGGGGGGGCCGGATCCTGCGCCGCGTCGTTCTGCTCCGCGGCGGCCTGCCTTCTCGGCTCGCCCGTGGCGCGGTCGTCGATGGGTTCGTCACCCTCACCGAGCTTCGGGATGAGGAAGGCCGCCAACAGCGCCAGCACGACCAGCCCTGCGAGCCACAGCATCCAGGGCCGCGAGTCCGTCGGCCCGTCAGTGCGCAGCGCGGGGCGGGAGTGGATCCGCTGCGGCTGCGGGCGCGCT
>JADDQX010000008.1:16189-31085 GCA_016781115.1 Actinomycetota bacterium
CGTCATCGGACGAGGGTCGTCGTGAACCACCGCGGTGAGCGTGGGGATGGCCGAACCCCGATCGAACGGCGCCTCACCCTCAACCGCGTAGTAGAGCGTGGCGCCCAGCGCCCACAGGTCAGACTCCGGGCCCGAGGTGTCTTGGCTTGCCTGCTCGGGGGCCATGTAGGAGGGGGATCCCAGCACGAGCCCGGTCGCGGTGAGGCGGGGGTCTCCCTTGACCGACGCGATGCCGAAGTCGGCGAGCTTCGCGCGGCCGTCGGAGATCATCACGTTTCCCGGCTTCACGTCGCGGTGAGTGATGCCATGTCTGTGGGCGGCCTCCAGCGCGTCGAGCACGTCCAGACCGACGCGGGCCGCACGTGCGGGAGCGAGCGGCCCTTGCGTCTTGACCAGGTCGTCCAGGCTGGGCGCGTCCACCAGCTCCATCACGATGAAGGTGTTGCCGCCCTCTTCGACGACGTCGAAGACGGTGACCGCGTTCGGGTGGCTTAGCCTCCCCGCCGTCTGCGCCTCGCGCATGACGCGGTTCCTCATGTCGTGGGAGTCGTCGTCGGACAGGATCGGAGGGAGCTTTACCTCCTTGATCGCCACCTCACGCTTGAGGACGTTGTCGGTGGCTCGCCACACTGTCCCCATCCCGCCCTTGCCGAGCTGGTCGCGCAAGACGTAGCGGCCGGCGACCTGCCGCTCGGTTGTCGGTTGCATGCCTGGGTTGTTACCCGCCGGCTGCTGCTTTATTCGCCCGCTTTGGTTAGCCGTTCTGTGCTGACCGAACTACGTCTCGCTGTAGTTCTCGGGCGTCAGAACGGGTAGAGGCGGGAGAGCCGGTGTCCGACGGCACGCCTCACCTCCGCCACCTGGTCGTCCGACAGCTTGCGTCCCGCCGCGTCGCGCACGTAGAAGACGTCGACGACCCTGCTGCCGAGCGTGTCGATCTTCGCCACGTGTATGTCGAGGTCGAGGTCGCCCAGAGCGGCGGCGATCCCGTAGAGGAGCCCCAGCGCGTCCCCGCTCCGCACCTCGATCACGGTCGAGTTCTCGGACGCGTCCTGCAACACCCTTACCTGGGCGTCCACGTTGGCGGTGCCGTACTCCCGGATCTTGCGCTCCAGGCGCGCCTCCAAAGCGAGACGCCCGGAATACGCGGCCTCGAGGTCGGCTACGATCCGGCGCCAGTCGCGATCCGGGTCCGTCCCCACGATGAATCGCTGGAGGGCGGTGCCGCGCGTCGATGAGAAGGCGTGCGCGCTCCGGACGGAGAGTCGGTGCAGCGACAAGACCCCCGCGGTTCGCGCTAGAGCACCGGGCCGGTCCGCGATGCAGACCGTCAGCGCGCACTGTCCGGTCTCGGTTCCGTCGTCCACGCGGTAGGCCAGGTCTCCCCGCTGGGGCGCCTGAAGCAACAGCCGTACGTCGTCGACCATGTCCAACAGGTGCGTCGACGCGGTGTAGGAGGGCGGAAGGCTCTCTAGGACCTCGAGAGCGCGCCCCGCCAGCGCGGGCTCGTAAGCCTCGATCCCTTCGGCTCTGATCCGAGCGTCGCTGCGCGTCGGAAGAGCTCCGGTCTCGAGGGCGATCAGCGTCTTCTTGTAGAGGTCCCGAACCAGTGCGGCTTTCCACGCGCTCCAGCCGTCGGGGCCGGTGGCGCGACCGTCTGCGACCGACAGTATGTAGAGGAGGCGAAGCTCGTCTGGGTCGGACATCTTGGCCGCCACCGACGCGATCACGGCGCCGTCGTCTAGGTCGCGCCTCGTCGCGGTGTCGACCAGGGTCAGGTGATGGCGCACGAGCCGGGCCACGCGATCGGCGCGGGACCTCTCGAGGCCCATGCGCGTGCAGACCGCGTGCGCCAGCCGCTCTCCGGCGACGGAATGGTCCTCGCCGGATCCCTTGCCGATGTCGTGGAGCAGAGCCGCCAAGCGCACGTCGTCGAGGTCACCGACCTCGCTCGCGGCGCGGGGCGCAACGGGGTCGTCTACCACGACCCTCGCGATCTCGGACACCGTCACGAAGAGATGGCCGTCGACCGTGTAGCGATGGTAAGGATCGTGTTGCGCCAGCGCCCGTATCCGCGACCACTCCGGGATCAAGACGGGCCACCCGCCGGTGTTGTCGATCAGCTCTAGCGCGTCGACGACGTGGGGGCCGCGCAGCGTCTCGCGGAATGCGTCTGTGGCGGCCGGTGTCCACACCGCGGCCTGGCCCCCTGCGAAGGTCTCCGTCAGCCACCGGATCGCGCTCCGTGACACGGGCTTGTCCAGGTGCGCTCTGCGCGCGATCAGGTCGAGCGCGGCAGCGGTCGAACGCGCCGTCGCGTCGTCGAGCTTCAAGGTTCCGTCGTCGAGCCTCGTGGACGAGCTCAAGATCCGCACGGTCCCGCTCCTCTTCGGCCCCCCCAACAGGTGCCCGGTCATCTCCTGAGCGAACAACGCGCTGTGGTGTTCGACCGTGCGGGCCGCGGAGTGCACCGCGTGCATCAGTTCCCGCGCCGCATCGTCTCCCTCGATGTGCAGCGCGTCTGCCACCGCGGGTTGGAGGTCGATCCGCAACCGGTCAAGAGGTCTCTTCGTCTGCGAATGGAGCGCCTCGCGCGCCGCCAGGAGCAGGTCTTCGGCCGCGGCAAGCTCGACCGGTGGGTCCATGTGTGGCACGAGCGCGTTGAGCCAATAGGTGCGGTGGATGTCTCGCAAGCCCCCCGCGTCTTCCTTCAGATCCGGCGCGAGAACCCAGCCCGCTCGTTCGCACTTGGCGTGACGGCTCTGTGTCGAGGCGTTGATCCGGCGCGTCAGGCTCCTGGCATCCTTCGCCAGCCAGCGCGTTCGTCTGTCGATCAGCTCGTCGAACAGATCGTGCTCGCCCGCGAGGAAGCGCCCCGAGAGGATCGAGGTCGCCGCGTTCAGGTCAGACTTCGCTCGCTCGAGAGCCTCTTTCGGCGTGCGCAGGGCGTGTCCGACCTCGAAACCCGCATCCCACAGCGGATAGAGCAGGCCGCGCACCGTTCCGGCGGAGACGTCGGAGGAGCTGCGCACGAGGAACAGCAGGTCGACGTCCGAGTGCGGCGAGAGATCGCCCCTGCCGTATCCGCCCACTGCGACGACCGCGATCGCTGGGTGGGCGCCCAGCGCGTCGGCCGTCAGCTTCACCAAGGCTGCGTCGAGCTCACGAGCGCGTTCGCGTGCGGGCGCGCCACCGTCCGAAAGCCGTAGCTCCCGGACGGTACGCAGTGTCTCTAACATCGCTCCTCGGCTAGATCGCGTCGGTCCCTTTTTCACCCGTGCGGATGCGGACGATCTGTTCCGCCGGGAGGACCCAGACCTTTCCGTCGCCGATGGAGTCGGTTCGGGCAGCGCTCAGGATCGCTTTGACGGCGTCGTCGACCTGGTCGTCGTCGATCGCTATCTCGAGACGCGTCTTCGGCACGAAGTCGACCTGGTACTCGGCGCCCCTGTAGATCTCGGTGTGGCCCTTCTGACGGCCGAACCCGCGCGCGTCGCTGACGGTCATGCCGCGGACACCGATCGTCTCGAGCGCCTCCTTCACCTCGTCGAGCTTGAAAGGCTTGATGACCGCAACGACCAGCTTCATGCGCCACCTCCCTGCGTCACGATCACATGAGAACCGGCAGGAGCGTGAGCCGGAGCGGCCTCGCTCCTAGGGGCGAGGGAGCCGCCGGGGTCGTTCAGCGAATAGCCCACCTCGGTGTGCTGGCTCAGGTCGAGACCGGTGATCTCGTCTTCCTCCGACACGCGCAGGCCGATCGTTGCCTCGACCAGCTTCGCGATGCCCATCGTCACGAGGAACGAGAACGCGAGGGTCGCCAAGACGGCGATCACCTGCTTGCCCATGAACGCGAAGCCGCCGCCGGCGAGCACGCCGTCGGCGCCGAGCTCGTTGACCGCGACCGTCCCGAAGACGCCGAGCAGCAGCGATCCCACGATGCCGCCGACCAGGTGGACGCCCACGACGTCCAGCGAGTCGTCATAGCCGAGCCGGAACTTCAATCCGACCGCCCAGGAGCAGACGACGCCGCCCGCCAAGCCGATCGCGATGGCGCCCAGCGGCTCGACAAACCCGGCGGCCGGCGTGATCGCCACCAGTCCTGCAACCGCGCCCGACGCGACCCCAAGCGTGGTGGCCTTACGGTCCTTGCGCGACTCCATCAGAGCCCAGCCCAGAGCCCCCGCCGCGGCGGCGAGGTTCGTGGCCAAGAAGGCCGACGCGGCGAGACCGTTGGCCCCGAGCGCGCTGCCGGCGTTGAAACCGAACCAGCCGAACCACAGGATCCCGGTGCCGAGGACGGTCATCGTCAGGTTGTGTGGCACGAAAGCTTCCTTCCCGAAGCCGCGTCGCTTCCCGACCACCAGGACGACAGCCAGAGCTGCGATACCCGCGTTGATGTGCACAACCGTTCCCCCGGCGAAGTCCAGCGCCCCGAGCTTGAACAGCCAGCCGTCGGGGTGGAAGACCCAGTGCGCGACGGGGGCGTAGACGAGCAGGAGCCACGCGCTCATGAAGGCCACGTAACCCGAGAACTTGATCCGTTCTGCGAACGCACCCGTGATGAGGGCCGGGGTGATGACCGCGAACATCATCTGGAACGTCGCGAACAACGAATGCGGGATCGTCGCGCCGAGCCCGGCGGGGTGCGGCTCGCTGCCGACGTCGCGGAACCCGATGAAGTCCAGGCCGCCGATCAAGCCGCCGACGTCGGTTCCGAACGCGAGGGTGTAGCCGACGATCACCCAGAGGATCGCCATGAGGCCCATCGCGAAGACGCTGTGCATTAAGGTCCCGAGCACGTTCTTCGCCCGCACCATGCCTCCGTAGAACAACGCGAGCCCCGGCGTCATGAAGAGCACCAACGCCGTGGACGCAAGAACCCAAGCGGTATCGCCCGTGTCCACCGATCACCCCTTCCTGGATCTTGTTAGGGAAGTCGACTGTCTGGGGCGACCATCCGACGCAGGTGTTTCCAGGTTGTTTCGGAGCCGTTTCCCGACCGTAAAAGCTAGTTTCAGGGGCCCCGGGGTGGCCCGGCACTGTCTCAGATGTGTCCGGAACAGTGTCTCGAATGTCTCCGGAACGTTCTGTCTCCGATCTCTCCGGTCCCGCACACGTAAAAGCTGCAGCCACTGGGCCCGGACGGGGGATGTGCAGGAGACCGGTCGGCGCTACGCGAACTATCCGCTCGTTCGCCCGAGGGAGCTAGAGCGCAGAGGCGGCGGCTTCGTCTAAGAGGAACGTGACGTCGGGGTGATCCGCCAGGAGCCGCGCGGGACACCTCTCGATCGGCTCGTCACCGTTGATGACCCTGTTCACCGTGGCGGCCTTGGCCGCGCCGGTTACCAGCAACAAGATCGTCCGCCCGCTGAGCATCGCGGGCGGAGTCAGCGTGAGGCCCTGCATCCCGTCCGGACGGTCCACGGCGGCACACAGCTGTTCGGTATGGCCGAGGGCGGGGGAGCCGGGGAACATCGCACCGACGTGCGCGTCGGCTCCCATCCCGAGCAAGACGAGCCCTAGTCCGTGTTCCACGAGTGGAGAGATCGCGCGTTCATAGGCGGCCGCCGCCTCTGGAGGTGGGTCTTCCCCGCGCATCCGGTGGACCTTGGTGATCGAGCGCGGTCCCAGCAGCAGCTCCGACGCCATCTTGAAGTTGCTCTCCTGGTGGTCCGGCGGTACCGAACGCTCGTCGGAGAAGAGGACGTCCAGGTCAGAGATGTGCGGCGGAGCGGCCTCTGCAAGATGGCTGTAGATCTTCGCCGCCGTGGTGCCTCCCGTAAGGACCAAGGGCCCACGTTCCGGAAGGCGACCCGAGATCACCCCGGCGACGTCGGTCGCGTACGAGGCGTCGGGGAAGACCTCTACGGAGAAGCTCACCGGCTCCTTCTCCAGGAGCGGCCGTCGCGGGTCAAGAGCTCGTCCGCGCTGCGCGGCCCCCAGCTCCCCGGCTCGTACGACGCGGGTCGCCCTCCCTGCGCCCAGTGTTCCCGGATCGGATCGACGATCTCCCAGGCCTGCTCGATCTCATCCGAGCGGGTGAACAACGTCGCCTCGCCCACCATGCAGTCGAGCAAGAGCCGCTCGTAGGCCTCGGCGCTGCCGGATCCGAAGTCGCTCTCGTAATCGAAGTCCATGTCGACGGTGCGTACCTCCACCTCCGGTCCCGGCACCTTGGTCCCGAAGGTCAAAGAGATGCCCTCGTCCGGCTTGATCCGGATCACGAGCACGTTCGGCTCCAGCTCCTCCACCGCGGTCTTCGCGAACAACAGGTGAGGGACGCGCTGGAACTGGATCGCTATCTCGGTCAGCGTCTCCGTCAAGCACTTGCCGGTGCGGAGATAGAACGGCACCCCCTCCCACCGCCAGTTGTCGATCAGCAGCTTCATCGCGATGTAGGTCTCGGTAGCAGAATGCGGGTCGACTCCGTCGGCGTCGCGATATCCCGCGTATTGTCCCCGGACCGCGACCTCGCCGCAGTCCGCGCGGCTCCAACGTCGGACGGCCTTCAGCACCTGGACCTTCTCGTCGCGGATCGCGTCGGCGTCCCATGCGACCGGCGGCTCCATCCCCACCAGCGAGAACAGTTGCATGAGGTGGTTCTGACCGACGTCGCGCAACGCTCCCGTTTGCTCGTAGAACTTTCCCCTCGTGCCGACGCCGAAGTCTTCGGCGAAGGTGATCTGGACGCTGTCGACGTAGCGACGGTTCCAGATCGGCTCGAAGATCGCGTTCGCGAAGCGGAACACGAGGAGGTTCTGAACCGTCTCTTTGCCAAGGTAGTGATCGATGCGGAAGATCTGGTCTTCAGAGAACGTTCGACGCAGATCGGCGTTCAGCTCTCGCGCAGAGTCCAGGTCGTGACCGAACGGCTTCTCGACCACCAGGCGGTGCCAACCGCGCGTATCGAGCAGCCCGTGCTTGCCGAGGCCGTCGGCGATGGTGGAGAAGATCCCGGGGTAGGTCGACAGGTACCAAACTCGGTTCCCACCCGTCCCGCAACTCTCATCGATCTCCTCCAGCTTCGCCTTGAGGTCCGCATACAGCGCGGGATCCTCCACGTCGCCGGGCACGTAGAAGATGTCCGACGCGAACGTCTTCCAGGACTCGTCGGTCGGCTTGATCCTCGAGTTCTCCTCGAGGTCACGGCGGGTGTCGGAGGCGAACTGTTCGTGGGTGAACTCGGTGCGGGCGGTGCCGAGCAGCGCGGTCTCGTCCGGGATCAGCCCTTCCACCTGAAGGTTGTGCAGTGCGGGGAGCAGCTTCTTGCTGGCGAGGTCTCCGGAGGCGCCGAAGATGACGACTACACAAGGGTCCGGTTTGGTTCGGCGCGTCATAGCCACACCTCGTCGAGGAAGTCCGCGATCGCGTCCGAGAGTCGGTTGGGCGGGAAGCGCAGCTCGAAGAACGAGTTCGCGTGCACGAGCTCGGCGTTCGGTAGCTCTCGCGCCAGAGCCCTCGCGTCGGAGAACGGATGGAGGATGTCGCGATCGTGTCCGATGATCAGCGTCGGCTGATCGAGCTTCGAACGCTCGTCCGGATGCGGCGCCAACCTCCCGGTGAGCAAGCCGTGCAGCACCGCTGCAGACGCCAGGGGATCGGCCGACAGGACGTCTAGGAGCACGTTCACGTAGAGGCTGAAGTTGCGCGGGATCCGGCGAACGAGCCCGGCGCCGAAGCGGATCGGCCCGGTCGCCTCTGCGAACGCGATCACGAGAGGCAGGAAGATCGTGGCTGCAGCCGGCGCGGCCCGCTCGAGAACCGGCATCTCGATGAACATCGCCTTCGTCCGGCTCGGGGCGTACGCGGCGACCTCGAGCGTCACGTTCGCGCCGAGCGATGTTCCCCCGATGACCGCCTCAGGCACGTCGAGGTGGTCGAGGAGCGCCACCACCTGCCGGGCGAAGATCTCCATCGAGTAGTAGCGCGAGTGGGGAGGACGATCGCTCGCGCCGTGCCCCAACAGGTCGATCAGGATGACGCGGTTGCCGCGATCCGCGAGCGCATCCGCGAGGAGGTAGTGGTGGTTCCTCGGCAGGAGCAGCCCGTGGATGAGAACGATCGGGCGCTCGGCGGCTCCTTGTCTGCGCCCCCGTTGCTCGTAGGAGATCTTGAAGCCGTCGAGGTTGAACGTGGGCATGGCCGCTACCTTACGCGGGCGGCGGTTATCGCTGGGTTCCGCAACCTTTCAAAGATCCAGCGGAGCTGGCCCTTTCGCGACCTCGATGCGCCGCGCCACTGACCGCAACAGAACCGCCAACGCGATCAGGAGCGCGCCTGCACCCATCCAGCGCAGGCCATCGGGAGGGATCAACGTAGACGATCCGGCTTCCCTGCCCGCCCCCATCGCACTCAGCGGGATGCCGCCCTTCGGGATCTCATACGGCAGCTCCTTGTCGAACGTGCCCCACCTCTCGCGGCCGGGAGGCCTGGGAAGCCCGGTCTGACCTGGAAGGCGCGCCGCCAGGGGGAGACCGGCCGGACCCAGCGCGCGGCCGCCGAGACCGAACCCGCCGGTCCCGGTCGGTCCCGCCGCCGCGTCGGTGTCACCGCCCGACCTCGGATCCGTGAGCGTGATCTGTATCGGTTGTGAGGGGGCCGAAGCACGGCCGTCGGCGTGCACGGTGCTGGAGCGGATCGCAAGCACGCGGTAGGAGTAGGTGCCGGAACCCACGGGATCGACTACGACCGTCTCAGCGGTCCGAGCCGCGACCTTGAAGTCACCAACGCGTTTGCGCTCCACCTGATAACCCAAAAGGTCGGGTTCCGGGTTCGTATCCCACCGCAGCTCGACCCCGCGGGAGGTGGCCGTCGCGGTAAGGCCGGTCGGTGGCGCGGCAGGGTTGTCGACGGTGACGTGCGGGTTCGTGACCGCGCCTGCACCCCCGTTGGCGATGGCTCGGGCTACAACCGGGTACTCGCCGTTCAGAGCGAGGTCACTCGAGCCGATCTGGAACGGCGTGACCCAGACGTACGAGATCTCTGCGGTGTGTTCGAGCTCCGGCGGCTCCGCAGCCTCTACGACCTGGCCGGCGATCTCGATCTCTATCCTCTTTATGCCCGCGGCGCTGGATGCGGTGGCCGTCAAGCTCACGGTGCCCTCCAGCACGGCGCCATGCCGCACCCCTTCCAACTTGATACGAACGGCTTCGCCGCGGCCGGCGGCGGCCGTTGCGGGGAGCGACATGAGAACCAGCAGGATGGCGATCAAGATCCGTCTCACGCCGCGGGCTCCTCCTGGACCGCGACGGCGTCCGAGGTTCGGACGAGGCGGGCGCGCACGACGATGCGGTAGCGCGCGCTCCCTTCGGGATGACAGGTGGTCAGCGTGAGGAACGAGCCTTTACCGGGGAACTCGTTGATCGGCGACCAATCTGTCGGCTCGACAACGAACGCTTCGCCTGTGACCTCGTACACGTGACGCCCCATCGGCGTCGTCAGGATCACTTTGTCGCCGCGCACCAGCTCGTCCAGACGGTTGAACGGCCTTCCGTAGGTGGTGCGGTGTCCCGCGATCGCTACGTTCCCGTTCTTACCGGGGAGCGGCGACGACGGGTAATGGCCCGCGCCGGCTCTCAGCGCGGCTAGAGAGGTTCCCTCTACAACCACCACGTCCACATCGAGTTCGGGGATCTCCAGGCGCGTCAGCGCCTCGCCGGGCTTGACCTTGCCGAGCCGGTAGTCCTCGCTCGCAGACAACCCGGCGACCAACCCGCGCTGGAGACGAGCGGCCCACAGATCGGTTGCGAACGGATAAGAGAGCAGGCCGGTGCCGGCGATCGCCAACGCGATGGCGGCTGCGGTCAACCCGCGCCGCAACGTCCGTGCCCGCCCGACAGACATCTTCATCTCCGTTTCGATGCCAGTCGGCTAAGACAGGCGGCGTCGAACGGCGAGCGCAACGCCCGCCAGGATCAACAGACCTACCCCGACCAGCGTGACGTCGCGCGCCCCGGTTTGGGGCAGGACCTTCGGTGGGTTCTGGACACGTTCGGCGAGAGGCTTGGCCTCCGCGCTTGCGGCCGCGGTGGTGCGTGCGAGGCCGAGCTTGAGCCCGCCCGACACCCCCTTCAGAAGGTGCAGACGAACCGCGTCGGCTGCCGCGACGGCCGAGCCTTGGGTGTCTTTGCTGGATGCAGCAGCGGCCGTGATCGTCGACTCGGCAGGGGTTCCTTGCAGGATCGTGGTGGTTTGGCCGGGCGCCAGCGAGATCGTCTGGTACGTCGGCTTCACCTTCGTGATGTCGCGCACCTTCACGGTAACCAGTGCGGCGGTGGCCTCCGAAGATGACGCAGCAGACAGGCGGTCCAGCGATGCTGAAGCCGTCGCGCGTCCGACTTCGATGATGATGAGGCCATCCTCCGTCGCGACCGACGAGCCGGGGATCGGAACCCCGTCGTCGTCGAGGTCGGGGATCCCTGCCACTCCGATGAGAGCCCCTGCAGCCCTGGACGTCACCGTGAGAGAGTTTCCTGTCGCCACGATGTTAGAGGTGGCGGGCCCTAGCAGGATCTGCGCGCCCTGACCCTCGTCGATCGCGTCGAGCAGTTGGTTGAGCGCGTTCTTTATCGGCTCTGGTGCACCGCCGATGATCTGCTGGAGCTGGTCGACCAACTGCTCTTTGGCGTCCTCCGCCTGCGGGATCAGGCCGCGCAGATCGAGCTCGAGTGCGACCTCTGACACCTTGCCGACGTTGCTCGTCTGAGGGACGCCGTTAGCGATGGATGACACCGACGAGCCGCAGGCGAGGTCGAGCGTCAAGACCGATCCGAGAGGGTCGGGGACCTGAGGCCCGCCGCATGTCTGCCCCTCCGTCGACTTCTCGCCGGGGGCCGAAGACTTCTCTGCCGTCGCTTCGTTGCACGGGAGCTGCTCCGGATCCGGGTTGTCTCCCAAGATCGAGCATTGCCCCGCCCCCACGCCTTGCGCGCTCGGCTTCGAATCAGCGCGGGACAACGCCACACCGAGTGTGAGGCCTTGATCGCCAAGACCCAGCTCGAGCCCGCGCGCCTCGCCCTCCAGCGCGTAAGACGCGCTCGTGGGAGCGGCCGCTCCAGCGGGAAGAGCCGCCCCGGCGAGGACAAACACGGCGACCACGAACGCGAGACGACGCTTCATCAGATAGACCTCCTCGGATGAGGCTCGCGGCGAATCGCGCGACCTCGTTTGTGCTCCCTCAGGGAAGGGCTCTCCCTGCTCCGCCAGGCGCGGCCAGATTAAGGGGAAATATGTAGGTCTGCCACCCGGGCGTTGTCAGGCGGCAGCGCACCGCTTTCGGCTCGCCTTGGTGGGTCCGTCAGTCGGCGAGGACGTCGGCGCCCTCGAGGGACGCGATCAGCTCCCGCTTGATGACCTTTCCCGTGCTGGTGCGCGGGAGCTCCGGAACCTTCTCGATCCGTCGCGGCACCTTGAACGACGCGAGCTCCTGTTTGCACACCTTGGTGATCTGCTCGCGAGACGCCGAGCCCGCGACGAATGCAGCCAGAACCTCGCCATATTCCTCGTCGGCGACGCCGAGCACCGCGGCCTCGTTCACGCCGTCGATCGACTCGATCAGGGCTTCGATCTCGATCGGGTAGATGTTCTCTCCTCCGACGATCACCATGTCGTCGGCGCGGCCTTCGATGAACAGGTGACCGTCCTCGTCGAGATGCCCCACGTCGCCGATCGACATGTAGCCGTCGCGCTCGTCCTTGGTCTCTCCCGAGGTGTAGCCCTCGAACAGGATGTCGCTCTTGATGAAGAGCTCCCCCGTCTCTCCCGCGGGCAGCTTCTCTCCCTGCGCGGAGAAAACGGCGATCTCGATACCCGGCACCGGCCTTCCCACCGTCGTCGGCTTCGTCTTCATGTCCTCCGGCGTCGCGATGGTTACCCAGCCGATCTCGGTGGAGCCGTACAGGTCGTAGAGAACGTCGCCGAAGACATCTTTCGCCGCGGCGCGGAGGCCGGGAGAGATCGCCGATCCGCTCGCGAGCACCACGCGCAGGCTCGACAGGTCATAGCGCGACCGCACCTCTTCCGGGAGGGACACGATCCGCTTGATCATCACGGGGACGAACGACGCCGCGGTGGCGCGGTGCTGGGCGATCAAGCGCAACGAATCCTCGGGGTCGAACTTCTCCGGCAGCACCATCGTCGTGCCGAGTGCCGAAGAAACGGCGAAGGTCGCCAGCCCGAACGAGTGGAACATCGGCGCGGGGCAGAAGACGATGTCGTCACGGCGGTAGGGGACGACCGCGATCAGGTTCGCGAGAGCGCCCATCCCCGCGGCCGAGGCGTTCCGCTGCGCGCCCTTGGGCGTCCCCGTGGTGCCCGACGTGTGGATCACGATCTTCGCCGATCCTCGGTCCCTAGTGAACGGCGGCGGCGGCGTATCGGGACTCTCGGCAAGCGCTTGTTCAAGCGGGCGCGACGCATCCAGGGCTTTGCTCGCGTCTCCGACGAACAGGTGCGTGAGGTTGCCGAGGTCGCACTTCTCGACCTGCTCGGAGTGAGCGGTGTCGTACACCAAGACCGAAGCGCGTGACTGCTCGAGTGTCGTTCGCAACTCCTTCGGCTTGGCCCAGGTGTTCAAGGGGCACGCGACTATCCCCAGCTTCTGCGCCCCCAGCGTCATCTCGACGAGCTCGCGCCCGTTGCGCAGCAGCAGAGCCACACGGTCGTTGCCGCGGAGCCCAAGCGCGCGTAGAGCGTTGGCAGCGCGGTTCGAGCGAAGGTCGAGCTCCTTCCAACTCACCGACCCGTTCTTGTCGAAGATCGCGATCTTGTGCCCCAACGTGACGGCGTTCATCTGGGCGACGATCCCCATGGAGGGGCCGCGGCCGATGAGCCATGGGAAGGCTTTGGCGATCGCCAGCGGAGCTTTGGGGCTGACGGCGCCCGCCTCGCGCAGCGTGCGCATAACGCGCGGGTTGGCCATATCCCGTAGCTGGTTCAAGCCCTCGGTAAGAGCGCTCATCAGCCGGCCTTCTTGCGCGAGGACTTGCGCTTCCAGCCTTGCGCGACGGGGTGGTCTGCGTTCTCCTCCAACAGCTTGACCGTTCCCTCCCGCGCGCTGTCGGCCAGCGCGCGGCGGTCGAACTGTCGCATCGAGTTCGTCCCGTGCATCTTGAGGTTGCTCATCCACGGCCTCACGACGAGGACCTCGCACCCCCGTTCCCTGGCCGACAACACCTCGCGTCGAAGGGAACGGGCGAACATCGAACGAACGAGCATCGGCGCCCACATCTTCGGGTCACGGGCCGTCGTTACCCCGTCGGTGCGGTAGCCGAGAGGCGCGATGCACAGGATCAGGTCGCAGCCGTGGTCGGTAGCGAGGTCGAGTGAGGTGGCGCTGGCGACGCCGCCGTCGACGTAGCGGCGGTCGCCGATCCTGACGGGAGGAAAGACGCCGGGGATCGATGTGGAGGCCAGCACCGCGTCCGGCAGGGACGCCTCGGGGGCGGCGGGATGACCGAAGGCGATGCGCTCACCGCTGTACAGGTCGACGGCGGACAGGTAGAGGCTGCGCTCCGGCCACTCTTGAGGAAGGTCTTCGTGGAGCCGCCGCCGCGTCTCCTCGGTCGAGTACAACCCGGCGGGAAAAGCCCTCCGTAGGTTCCGACCCGGCTCGCCTCCCCCCAGCCGCTTCACGTAGCCCCGAGAGGAGGCGACGGCAAACATCGAGCCGACGCTTCTACGAACGCGTTCGGCCGGCGAGCGAGACAGCGGCGTGAACACGCGGCGCATCTGCTCCTTGGGGTCCTCGGGATCCTTCTGGACGTCGGGATGTCTGCCGTGGGCGTACTCGAAGAAGTCGGTGGGCTTCCATCCCGCTGCCATGTACGCGGCCATGACGGAGCCGGCGCTGGTGCCGACCATGAGGTCGGCCGCCCCCACGTCGAAACCGAAGTCGTCCAGCGCCTGCAGCGCGCCGGCGTGGTACCCCATGCCGACCAGACCACCGCCTCCGAGGACGAGCCCCAGCTTCATGCGCCGAACCTTATCCAAGGTCACCGTCGCTTACGCCTCTATCTCCTGTGGGGGCCGCATGGTGCCGAAGGCGCACTGCATCACGGCGCCGATCTCGTCGCTCGGGAAGGCAGCCGCGAAGACGTTCTCATCGCCTCTCTCCCGGTAGCCCTCCGGGAGCTCGGGCTCGGCGTAGTTCTCGCTCATCCGGTACGAGTTCAGGAAGTCCGCGACCTCCGCCGCCGTCACGCCCATCGCGTCGGCGACCTGGTTGTTCAGGAAGGGGCCCGCCGCGCTGGTCTTGCGCACCAGCGACTCTCCGTCGGGGACGCCGAAGTGCGCGTTCGCGTCTTCTTCGAGCTGACCCTGCAGCACGGGCCATGCGCCCGACCGCGTGGGCGGAGGTGTGTTGCCGTGGTCGGAGGTGAGCACGATCACGTAGTCCTTCACCTTCTGGTCGAGGAAGCTCACGAGGCGACCGAGCGCAGCGTCTTGGGCTTCCAGTGTGTCTCCCATCTCCGGCGAGTCCATGTTGTGCTGGTGGGCGACGATGTCGGTCGGCTTGTAGTTCGTGAAGAAGAGATCCGGCGTCTCGTCCTCCCCATACCCCTCGCGATCGAGCATCGCGATGATCGCGTCGGTCTGCCACTCGACCCAGGCGGGGTTGTCGTGTTGCTCTAGGACGTCGTGGCCTCGCCACCGGCCGTCGGCCACGCCGTCGGCGCGATCCAGCTCTGCCGCATGCTCGTCCAGTCCGGGGAACTCCTTCAGGTAGTCGGGCCGGACGTAGAAGGCGCGTTTGCCCGTGAGCTGGTTGTGCTTGCCGATGAGAGCTAGCTGGTCCTTGTCGGCGCCCGGCAGTGCAGAGCCCTGACCGAGCATCCCCATCTGCCACGACTTCCATGCGAGCATGCCGACGATCGGGCGGTTCCCGAGCAGCCGG
>JADDQX010000067.1 GCA_016781115.1 Actinomycetota bacterium
CTTCGCCGACGAGGTGACGCGGGTCGCGCGCGAGGTCGGCACCGAAGGGAAGCTGGGTGGGCAGGCTCAGGTGAAGGGCGTATCCGGCACGTGGAAAGACCTCACCGACAACGTGAACTTCATGGCTGGGAACCTGACGAGCCAGGTGCGAAACATCGCGCAGGTTGCTACGGCCGTCGCGACCGGTGACCTGACCCGCAGGATCACGGTCGAGGCCAAGGGTGAGGTCGCCGCTCTCGCAGAAGTCATCAACAGCATGACCGACACGCTGCGCGCGTTCGCGGACGAGGTAACGCGTGTTGCCCGAGAAGTGGGCACCGAGGGAAAGCTCGGTGGCCAAGCGCGTGTAGAGGGCGTTGCAGGAACGTGGAAGGACCTGACCGACAACGTGAACTTCATGGCAGGCAACCTCACGAGCCAGGTGCGAAACATCGCTCAGGTGGCGACCGCGGTCGCGAACGGAGACCTCTCCCGCAAGATCACCGTCGAGGCGAAAGGCGAGGTGGCGGCGCTCGCCGAGACGATCAACAGCATGACCGACACACTCCAGGCGTTCGCCGACGAGGTCACGAGGGTGGCCCGCGAGGTCGGCACCGAGGGGAACCTCGGCGGGCAGGCGCGCGTCGAGGGTGTTGCCGGCACGTGGAAAGACCTTACGGACAGCGTGAACTTCATGGCTGGGAACCTGACGGCTCAGGTGCGTGACATCGCTGCGGTCACGACCGCGGTCGCGAACGGAGACCTCTCGCAGAAGATCACCGTGGACGTGAAGGGCGAGATCCTCGAGCTCAAGAACACCATCAACGTCATGGTGGACCAACTCTCGTCGTTCGCGGCCGAGGTGACACGCGTGGCGCGCGAGGTCGGCACCGAGGGCAAGCTCGGCGGCCAGGCGCGGGTGGAAGGGGTCTCCGGCACCTGGAAGGGCCTGACGGAGAACGTCAACTTCATGGCCAGCAACCTGACCGACCAGGTGCGAAACATCGCTCAGGTCGCGACGGCCGTCGCGACCGGAGACCTGTCGAAGAGGATCACCGTCGGCGCCCAGGGCGAGATCTTGGAGCTGAAGGACACGATCAACACGATGGTGGATCAGCTGTCCTCGTTCGCGGCGGAGGTAACCCGAGTCGCCCGCGAGGTGGGAACCGAAGGAAAGCTGGGAGGCCAAGCCCGGGTCGAGGGTGTCTCTGGAACCTGGAGGGACCTCACCGACAACGTGAACTTCATGGCCGGCAACCTGACCAGCCAGGTCCGGAACATCGCTCAGGTGACCACCGCGGTCGCGAACGGAGACCTCTCTCAGAAGATCACCGTCGATGTGAAGGGCGAGATCCTCGAGTTGAAGCAGACGATCAACACGATGGTCGACCAGCTCTCGTCCTTCGCTGACGAGGTCACTCGCGTCGCTCGTGAGGTGGGAACCGAGGGAAAGCTGGGCGGGCAGGCCAAGGTCGAGGGCGTCTCGGGAACCTGGAAGGGCCTGACCGAGAACGTGAACTTCATGGCCAGCAACCTGACGACTCAGGTGCGAAACATCGCCACGGTGACGACCGCGGTCGCGCAAGGAGACCTCTCCAAGAAGATCACCGTCGAGGCCAAGGGAGAGGTGGCGGCCCTCGCCGAGACGATCAACACGATGGTCGATCAACTCTCGTCGTTCGCCGACGAGGTAACACGCGTGGCCCGCGAAGTGGGAACCGAGGGCAAGCTTGGAGGACAGGCGCGGGTCGAAGGCGTGTCCGGGACCTGGAAAGGTCTTACGGAGAACGTCAACTTCATGGCGGGGAACCTGACCGACCAGGTGCGAAACATCGCGCAGGTCGCAACCGCGGTAGCCGGCGGCGACCTCACCCAAAAGATCACGGTCGACGCCAAGGGAGAGATCCTCCAGCTGAAAGACACGATCAACACGATGGTCGATCAGCTGTCGTCGTTCGCCGATGAGGTCACTCGTGTGGCCCGCGAGGTCGGCACAGAGGGCAAGCTGGGCGGGCAAGCCCGGGTCGAGGGAGTGTCGGGGACCTGGAAGGGACTGACCGAGAACGTGAACTTCATGGCCGGGAACCTGACGGCGCAGGTGCGGGACATCGCGCAGGTCACCACCGCGGTCGCCAAGGGCGACCTGTCCCAGAAGATCACGGTGGACGTCAAGGGCGAGATCCTCGAGCTCAAGAACACGATCAACACGATGGTCGACCAGCTCTCCTCCTTCGCCGACGAGGTGACGCGCGTCGCGCGCGAGGTGGGCACCGAAGGGAAGCTCGGCGGTCAGGCTCAGGTGAAGGGCGTGTCGGGAACCTGGAAGGGGCTCACCGACAACGTCAACTCGATGGCCAGCAACCTAACGGGGCAGGTGCGAAACATCGCGCAGGTTGCTACGGCCGTCGCACGAGGCGACCTGTCTCAGAAGATCACCGTCGACGTCCAAGGCGAGATCCTCGAGCTCAAGAACACGATCAACGTCATGGTGGATCAGCTGTCGTCGTTCGCCGACGAGGTGACACGCGTCGCGCGCGAGGTGGGCACCGAAGGAAAGCTCGGCGGGCAGGCTCAGGTGAAGGGCGTATCCGGCACGTGGCGAGACCTCACTGACAACGTGAACTTCATGGCCGGGAACCTCACCAGCCAGGTCCGCAACATCGCCACCGTGACGACCGCGGTCGCGAAAGGTGACCTGTCGAAGAAGATCACTGTCGACGCCCGCGGCGAGATCCTCGAGCTGAAAGAGACCATCAACACGATGGTGGACCAGCTGTCGTCGTTCGCCGCCGAGGTCACCCGCGTGGCGAAGGAGGTCGGAAGCGAAGGGAAGCTGGGCGGCCAGGCGCGGGTGGAGGGCGTCTCGGGGACCTGGAAAGGACTGACCGAGAACGTGAACCAGCTCGCGGGGAACCTGACGACTCAGGTGCGCGCGATCGCCGATGTCGCCACGGCGGTGACGCAGGGCGACCTGACGCGGGAGATCACCGTCGCGGCTCAGGGTGAGGTCGCTCAGCTGAAGGACAAGATCAACCAGATGATCACGAACCTCGCCGAGACGACTCAGCGCAACGAGGAGCAGGACTGGCTGAAGACGAACCTGGCGAAGATCTCCGGGATGATGCAGGGCCAGCGCGACCTGCAGACCGTGACACGCTTGATCATGTCCGAGCTGACTCCCACGGTCGCGTCGCAACACGGCGCCTTCTTCCTGGCGGAGCAGAGCAACGGCAACGGCGCGCCGCCGGCCGAAGGTGACGTGGTCTTGAAGCTGAAGGCGAGCTACGGCTACAAGGCGCGCAAGAACGTGTCGAACAAGTTCAAGCTGGGGGAGGGGCTGGTCGGCCAAGCGGCTCTGGAGAAGAAGCCGATCCTGATCACGCAGGCTCCCGAGGACTACATCAAGGTGAGCTCCGGACTCGGAGAAGCGGCGCCGGTCAACATCATCGTGGTCCCCGTCATCTTCGAGGATCAGGTCCTGGGCGTGATCGAGCTGGCCTCGCTGCGCCCGTTCAGCGACGTCAACCAGACGTTCCTCGACCAGCTGATCGAGACGCTCGGCGTCGTCTTGAACACCATCATCGCCAACATGCGGACCGAGGAGCTGCTCGAGGAGTCGCAGCGTCTGACGCGGGAGCTGCAGAGCCAGTCGGAGGAGCTCCAGACGCAGCAAGAGGAGCTGCAGCAGACGAACGAAGAGCTGCAAGAGAAGGCGGCACTCCTTGCCGAGCAGAATCGCAACATCGAGATCAAGAACCAAGAGATCGAGATGGCGCGCTCAAGCCTCGAGGAAAAGGCGCAGCAACTGGCGCTCAGCTCGAAGTACAAGTCGGAGTTCCTCGCGAACATGTCACACGAGCTCAGAACGCCGTTGAACAGCTTGTTGATCCTAGCCAA
This sequence comes from Actinomycetota bacterium, assembly GCA_016781115.1. Classification (GTDB taxonomy): domain Bacteria; phylum Actinomycetota; class CADDZG01; order CADDZG01; family WHSQ01; genus MB1-2. Next base: position 3,877 of record JADDQX010000067.1, read on the forward strand.
GCTGCTGGGCGACAACGACGAGAAGAACCTCACCGCGAAGCAGATCGAGTTCGCCAAGACGATCCACAATGCCGGCGCGGACCTGCTCTCGCTTATCAACGACATCTTGGACCTGTCCAAGGTCGAGGCCGGCAAGATGGATGTGAACCCGACGGAGGTCGCGCTCGCCACGATCGCGGACAACGTCGAGCAATCGTTCCGGCCCGTTGCCGATCAGAAGGGCCTGACGTTCGAGGTCAACATTGCCGACAGCGCGCCCCACAGCATCACGACCGACGAGCAGCGTCTCCAGCAGATCCTCAACAACCTGCTCTCGAACGCCTTCAAGTTCACGAGTGAGGGCGGGGTGACGGTGAACGTCGACGCGGCCCCCGCCGGGACGCGGTTCCTCGACGACCAGCTGAACCGGACCGAGAAGGTCGTGGCGATCGAGGTCAAGGACACGGGCATCGGCGTCCCAGAAGACAAGCTCCGCTTGATCTTCGAGGCCTTCCAACAGGCCGACGGAACGACGAGCCGCCGGTTCGGCGGGACCGGGCTCGGTCTCTCGATCAGCCGCGAGATCGCCCGCCTGCTGGGCGGCGAGATCCGCGTCCAGAGCGAGTCCGGCGTCGGTAGCTCGTTCACGCTCTACCTGCCGGAGAGCTACACGCCGGCGCCCTCGATCACCGAGCCCCCGAGGATCGAGCTCGGGACACCGACAGTGGTGACACAGCTCCCGGCCGAGGCGCCGGCGGCGATCCGCTTGACGGCGGTGCCCGATCAGGAGGAAGAGGTCCTCGATCTTCCGAACGAGCTGGACGACGACCGCACCTCGCTCTCGGGCGCGGACCGGACGGTGCTCGTGGTGGCGGAGGCCGATACCGCGCGCGGATGGATGGACGCGGCCCGCGGGAAGAAGTTCAAGACGCTCGGGGCCACCAGCGCCGACGCAGCACTTGCCCTGGCCCGGGAGTACCAGCCCGATGCCATCCTGCTCGACTCGGACCTTCCCGGGATAGGCGGGCTCGTCCTGCTACACAGGCTGAAGCTCGACCCCACGACCCGGCACATCCCGGCTTATCTCGCAGCCGATCCGGACCAGCGGCAAGAGGCGATGAAGTCGGGAGCGGCCGCGTGCGTAGACAAGCCCGTCACCCAGGACGCCCTTGCCAGTCTCCTGCGGGCCGCGACTTACTTCATCGAGCGCGGGATCAAGAACCTCATCGTGGTCGAGGACAACGAGCGCGAACGGAACGCGATCGTGGAACTGATCGGGACCGGAGACGACGTGGAGATCACCGCGGTCGGCTCCAGCGAGGAAGCGCTCGCCGAGATGGAGACCAAGCACTTCGACTGCATGGTGCTCGACCTCAAGCTTCCGGACATGACCGGGTTCGACCTACTCGAGAGGCTTCGTAACGACACCCGCTTCAGGGATCTGCCGATCATCATCTACACGGGCAAGGACCTGACGCGCAAAGACGAGACGAAGCTCCGGAAGTACAGCGACGCCATCATCATCAAGGACGTGAACTCGCCGGAACGGTTGCTCGACGAGACCTCGCTCTTCCTCCACCGGCTAGCGTCGGGTCTCCCCGCCGAGAAGCGGCGGATGATCGAGGACCTGCACAGCGCCGACTCCGTCTTCCAGGGCAAGAAGATCCTCGTCGTCGACGACGACGTCCGCAACGTCTTCGCCCTGACCAGCATCCTCGAAACGAGAGGCATGGAGGTGGTGTACGCGGAGAACGGCCGCGACGGCATCGAGACACTCCGCGAGAACCCTGACGTGGATCTCGTGTTGATGGACATCATGATGCCGGAGATGGATGGCTACGAGACCACGCGTCACATCCGAGAGGACACTTCCTTCGCGGGTCTCCCGATCATCGCGTTGACGGCGAAAGCGATGAAGGGGGATCGCGAGAAGAGCATCGCGGCGGGAGCATCGGACTACATCACCAAGCCGGTGGATCCCGATCAGTTGCTCTCGCTGATGAGGGTGTGGCTCTACCAGTAGGTCCAGGAGGCCGCTATGAGTCCTCACCAAGGTTCGGACGCTCCCCGGAGCGACGTCGAGAGCATCGAGATGAGGATGCTCCTCGAAGCCGTGTACCAGCACTACGGCTACGACTTCCGGAAGTACGCGCGCGGCTCCCTGCGCCGAAGGCTATGGAGACGCGCCGACGCCGAGGGCGTGAAGACGATCTCGGGCTTACAGGAGCGCGTGTTGCACAACCCGCTCGCGATGGACGCGCTGTTGATGGACCTGTCCGTCAACGTGACGGCCATGTTCCGGGACCCGACCTTTTACGTCGCGCTGCGCGAGAAGGTCGTCCCGATCCTCAGGACGTATCCGTTCATCCGGATCTGGAATGCCGGATGCTCGACGGGGGAGGAGGTCTACTCGATCGCGATCCTCCTGCAAGAGGAGGGCCTGCTGGAAAGGGCGCGGGTCTACGCGACCGACATCAACGAGCGCGTGCTGGAGCGGGCGGACCATGGGGTCATCCCGCTGGAGCGGATGCGCGCCTTCACGCAGAACTACCAACGCGCCGGTGGGAGGTCCGCCTTCTCGGAGTACTACAAGGCAGACCGAGACCAAGCTCGCATCGATCGCAGCTTGCTTGAGAACGTGGTGTTCGCGCACCACAACCTCGTCTCCGACAAGTCGTTCAACGAGTTCCACCTCATCATCTGCAGGAACGTGATGATCTATTTCGACAAAGAGCTACAGGATCAGGTCCACGAGCTGTTCTATGAGAGTCTCGTGAACCTCGGCATCCTTGCGCTCGGGAACAAGGAGTCGATCCGCTTCAGCAGCGTCGCTTCTTGCTACGAGGAGCTCGACCCCGAAGAGAAGATCTACAGGCGGTCGGAATGAGGTACGACATCGTCACTATCGGAAGCTCGTGGGGCGGCCTCGCCGCCATCCGTTCGGTACTAGCGGGACTTCCTGCGGACTTCAGACCCGCGGTCGTGATCGCGCAGCATCGCAGCTCCGATTCCCGCGACAAGGGACTCGCTGCGTACTACGACGCCAGATGCGACCTCCCGGTGCGGACGATCGAGGACAAGCAACCCATCGAGGAAGGTCACGTTTACTTCGCGCCTCCCGACTACCACCTGCTGGTCGACCGTGGGTTCTTCGAGCTGAGCGTCGACCTACGGGTGCAGTTCGCGCGGCCCTCGATCGACGTGTTGTTCGAATCTGCCGTCGACGCGTACGGCGAGCGCGTCATCGGAGTCGTCCTCACGGGTGCCAACGCCGATGGAGCCGCCGGACTCAGCTGCATCCACAAGAACGGTGGCTTCACGATCGTTCAGAACCCGGCCACGGCAGAGAAACCGGACATGCCCCTCGCCGCCCTGGAGGCGGTCAAGCGTCCCGGAGCCGTGCTGGATCTCGACGAGATCCCTACCTATCTGACGAAACTCGCCGGAGAGTCATCGTGACGGCCATGAGCACGCAGGTGGCCGGGGGAGAGGGGCTCAAGAGGAGCATCGGTGGCCCCGCCGCGATCCTGATCGTCGACGACCGGCCCGAGAACCTGCTTGCGCTGGAGGCCGCGCTCGCTCCTCTCGGACAGAACATCATCAGAGCCGGATCGGGAGACGAGGCCCTGCGGTGCCTTCTGAAGAACGAGGTCGCGGTCATCATCCTGGACGTGCAGATGCCCGGATTGGATGGTTTCGAGACCGCGGCCTACATCAAGCAGCTCGATCGGACGCGATACATCCCGATCATCTTCCTGACCGCGATCAACAAGGAAGCCGAACACGTGTTCCGCGGGTATTCCGCCGGCGCGGTCGACTATCTCTTCAAGCCCTTCGATCCCACGGTGTTGCGCTCGAAGGTGGGGGTGTTCATCGAGCTCCACCAGAAGAAGAAGGAGCTGCAGATCAGCGAAGAGCGTTTCCGGAGGGCCTTCCACGACGCTCCCATCGGACTGGCGCTCGTGGGGCTGGACGGCGCCGTGATGGGCGCCAACCGGGCGCTGGAGGCGATGACCGGAACGACCGTGACGGCTTCCGGATCCTTGTTCATCTCCGACTTCTTCGATCCGGATGAGGAGCCGTTGGATCTGACCGAGCTCAGCACGAAAGGGGCGGGAGGGACCTCCCCCGCGGAGCGCCGGCTCGTCTCCCGCGAGGGCGTTCAGAGGCACGCTCTGGTGAGCGCGTCGTTCATACCGGCCGCGGTGTCACTGGGGCCGCACTACATCCTGCAGATGACCGACATCACCGAACGCCACGAGCTAGACGCATTCCGGGAACGGTTCGTATCGCTCGCGGCGCACGAGCTTCGAACGCCGGCAACGGTGATAGCAGGAACGGCAGCGCTGCTCCACGACAACCGCAACGGGATGAAGCCGGCGGAGGTAGAGCAGTGCGTCGTCGCTCTACACCGTCAGTCCGAGAGGCTGACGTCGATGGTGCGCAACCTGCTCGACCTGGCTCGTCTGAAGGAGGGCCGAGCGAAACGCACGCTCGAGCCCATCGAGCTGGCGGGCCTGGCGCAGCAGGTCGTCGACGACGTCCCACCGCCCGACGGCAAGAACGTCCACATCACGATCGCGGACGACGCGGTCGTTCTAGCCGACGGCGAGGGTGGTCACCCACATCCTGTCGAACCTGCTGCTCAACGCGTATCGCTACGGCGGCCCTCTGGTCGAGGTGGAAGCGCGGCGGGAGAACGGGAGGGTCGAGCTCACCGTCAGCGACAACGGTCCCGGTGTTCCCGACGACCTCGTCCCGAAGATGTTCGAGCCCTTCACGCGCGGAAAGGCATCGTCTTCCGTCGGTGGGTCGGGACTCGGCCTCGCACTGGTCAAGAGCCTGGTCGAGGCGAGCGACGGGGAGATCGCCTATAAGGCCGCAGCGAACGGCGGAGCCTCCTTCATCGTCCGTTTGCAGGCGGCCCGATGACGCACCGGATGCTCGTCGTGGACGACGAGCCCGATATGCGGCTGCTCCTGCGCCTCACCCTCGGTGGCGCCGGGTACGAGGTGGTCGAGGCATCGACGGGGGAAGAGGCTCTGACGATGACGGACGGGGTGGATGTAGTGCTGCTCGACCTGAACCTGCGCGGGATGAGCGGCCTAGACGTGCTAGAGCGGTGGTCGCAAGACGGCGTGGTCCCCGAGCTGCCCGTCTTGATGCTTACGGCGGATGCGCGGCCTTCGCTGGACGAGACGGCCCTGGCTCTTGGGTGCCGCGAGTACCTGGCGAAGCCGATCCCGCCGCAGCAGCTCATCGACCGCGTCAAGGCGGCCCTTCGGGGGGATCCGTCACCAGCGGCTACGGTGGGCACCTGATGAGGATCTTGTTGGTCGACGACGACCCCGCGTTCGTGCTCGCGGTGAAGGAGCTACTGAGCCGCGCTGGCCACGAGGTGGAGGTCGCCTGGGACGGGTCCGAGGCGCTGGTCGCGGCCGGCCAGGGTCAACCGCGCGTGGTGATCCTCGACTACAAGATGCCGGGCTTCAACGGCGGAGTCACGGGCCGCATGCTCCGCAGCTTCTCGCCGGGCGTCCACATCATCGGTGTCTCTGCCATCTCCGACATCGACACAACGTGGTCGGACTCGTTCCTGCGCAAGGATCAGGTGCTGACGGAACTCGTGCCGCTGGTGGACGCGGTCGCCGCGGGCGTACCAGAGCCCGAAGCCGGCGGAGGTACCGACTAGCGCAGGAAGACCTGTTCCGAGACCGATGGAACCGCCCCATCAGCCGACTTGCGGTTCACGAACAGCATGTACGGGCCGGGGGGCGCAACGTTGCCGCTCGGGGGAGCCGCCACCACGACCGATCTTCCGCGACGCGCCACGATCGGCAGCTCGACGTTGCGCTGATCCGCGTCTACCAGATGGGTGAGCGATGGGTTCCTAACCAGCACCACGCTCTCGATCTCGTCGGCATCGACATCCAGGGCGATGTTCATCCTGTCGCCGTACGACACGCGCTCGTCGACGCTGCGGATCTCGGGCCGGTCGCCCCGGAACAGGTAGGGCGGGCTGAAGATCTCGAAGGTCGGATCGCGGCCCTCGTTGGGGGAGAAGCCGCCGGGCATCGTCGAAGGGGCGCCGTAGAGGGTGGGGATGGGGGCGTGGCCTCCCACCAGCACTCGCCCGTCCGGAAGCAAGGTGGCGCTGTTGTGGTACGTACGGGCTTGGTTCGCGCTGGCTATCGGTCGCCACGTCTCGGTCTTCGGATCGAAGAGCTCCGCTTGCCTAAGGGGGAAGCCTGTTCCCGGAGCGACTACTTCGTCGCGGTCCGCGCCGGAGAACGCTACGACCTCGCCGGTGGGAAGCAGGATCGCGGTGGAGTACCAGCGCGGATGGTTCAGGGACCCCGTCGCGCGCGCCGTCAACGCGTTGTCCCTCGCCGTGTCGACGCTCGAGATCGAGCTGAAGGGGACGGGGAGATAGCTTCCGGGCGTGGTGCCGAGGACACCTCCCGCCGTCAGGAACTCGGCCCGTGTGTAAGCACCGTTGCGGTTGGGAGTGAGCGGCAACATGATGGAGAAGGTGGAGCCGCGGAACCCGGGGGTTGCGGTGCCGAGCCCGGCGAGGCCGAGATCCGACCACTTCTTCGCTTTGGGATCGTACGAGGCGGCCACGTTCCACAACGCCTCGTCGTAGGACTGGCCCGACGGGTTGAAGGCTTGACCGCCGGCGTTGTAGAAGACG
>JADDQX010000068.1 GCA_016781115.1 Actinomycetota bacterium
CCCATGATGCCTGGGATGCACCCGCGTATGTCGTCGGAGCGTTCGGGCACGACTCTCACGCAGACACTCGAACCACCAGGATTTCTCGGATTGAACTATGGCCGCCGCGTCCCGATGATCACCCTGGTCGCACACATCACGTACGGCGTTTTGTTGGGCTTGTTCCTTCAGGCGTCATGACCCCGCTCCAGTGCCAGTCCGGCCTGCAGCAGAGCCGCATGGGTGAAAGCCTGCGGGAAGTTCCCTAGGTGCTCACCCGTCTCAGGGTCTAGCTCTTCCGCGAACAGTCCCACGTCATTGGCACGACGGATCAGCTGATCGAAGATCGCGCGGGCCTCATCGCGTTCTCCGACGCGCGCCAGCGCCTGCACCAGCCAGAACGAGCAGGGTAGGAAGGCACCCTCTTTCCCCACCCGCTCCGAGAAGCGATAGATAAGTGGACCTCCAGCACTCAGCCGGTCCCGGATTGCCGCGATCGTCCCGAGAACCCGGTCCGATCTCACACGCTCGAACTCAAGGACAGGCAACAGGAGAAGCGCCGCATCCAGCTCATCGCTGTCGTAGGTGTCGACGTAGGACCCAAGGCGCGCGTTGAAGCCGCGTTCTCGCACTTGGTCGGCAAGCTGGTCCCTCTCGCACTCCCAGGTCTGCACCCGATCGTCTTGCTTACGGAGAACTTCGGCGATCCTCATCGCGCGATCGAGGGCAAGCCATCCCATCAGCTTCGAATGGACGTAATGCTTCGGTTCGCCTCGTCGCTCCCAGATCCCGGAGTCCGGCTCACGCCAGTGATCCGCTACGTAATCTGCCGCTGCCGATAGGTTTCGCCAGGTCTCTTCATGCAGCTCTCCCTGCTCCTTCGCCAGCAGGTAGCCCGTATCAAGTACCCACCCGTAGACATCGAGTTGATGCTGAGCCGCGGCGGCGTTCCCGATGCGCACGGGGCGGCTGCCGCGATAGCCGCTCACTTCTGCCACGCTCTCCTGTCCCGTGGTCCTGCCGTAGATGTCGTAGAGCACGTCGATGCGCGGACGCGACATCCGCGTCGCGTGGAGCAACCAGTGCATGAACGCATGCGACTCCTCGATCCGTCCTACTGCGAGGAACGCTGCCAGCCCGATGCTTGCATCCCGAGGCCACGCGAAGCGGTAATCCCAGTTGTCGCTGCCACCGATCCGTTCCGGGAGAGAGGTCGTGGGCGCCGCCACGGGGGCAGCCGTCGGTGCGTAGGTCAGCAGTCGCAAGGTGATGAAGCTGCGCAACATGGGGTCGTTTGTAGCGTCTGGAAGATCAAGCGAAGCACACCACTGCTCCCACCATGAGCGCGTCTCTTCGACGAGCTCGTTCGCTCTTTCTGGCGCAACGAACACCAAAGGCTCACGTTCCGCCACCGTGAAAACGAAGGTCAGCTCGTCCCCCTCACCCAAGACGTGCTCGAGAGGGGTGCCAGGCTCCAGATCAAGCGCGCTATCGCTCGAGAGCGATACCGCGAGTGCATCCCATGAGCAGACGATCATGGAGCCGGGATGGCGCACCTCCGGACGGCGGCGATCGAAGCCATGCACCGGCGAGTAAAGGATTCGCAGCGGCAACGAACCCCCCTCGCAAAGCACGCGCCGGACCAGCAACGTGCGCGGCCGGAGTTCCCCCATCGCCTCTATGACCATCGCGTCGCGGAGGATGGCGCGGCCTCCGTCCGTCTGCCACTGCGTTTCGAGGACCGCCGAACTCCCCACGTAGGAGCGTCTGGTTTCATGCGGCTCCCCCGGCGAGATAGAGAAGCACCCGCCGCGGTCATCCACGAGACGCGAGAAGATCGGCTCGGAGTCGAAGCGTGGTACCGCCATCCAGTCGATCGCCCCATCCCGCGAGCACAACGCCGCGGTGCGCGTATCTCCCACGATCGCGTAGTCCTCGATCCGCGGCTGAGCCACCGCGGCTACCCGCTGCGTCTCTTGACGCCGCCCCAGGACGCAGCCGCCGCCACGGCGCCTGCAGTCAGGAGAGCACGCCTATGGACGGCGAGCCACCACTGAATGCTCGTCGTTCGTTGCTTCGACGTGAACTCGCCGCGCGCGCCGAACTCACCCGGCACCGGGTCATAGAGGTTGTCGGGGCGCTTCGGCTCTATCGGGAAGTCCGCCTTCTGCGACTCGACTCCGTAACGGCCGAGGTACCTGTCGAGCAGTCCTGGGATGACGCGGTTCGCGAGGATCGCCCGCGCCGTCGGCCACCCGTACCAATACTCCCGGCGGGGACTCGATGCGGCATGCACCACCGCTCTCGCGGCCGCGTGGGGATCGAAGATCGGGGGAACCGGTTGTGGGTGCTTGTCGAGATCGGTCTTGACCCAGTGGAACTGCGGGGTGTTCAGCGCCGGCATCTGAACCATGGTCACTGAAACGCCGCTCTTTTCATGAAGCAGCTCACATCGCAAAGACTCGGTGAAGCCTTCGATCGCGTGCTTCGCGCCGCAGTAGGCGGATTGCAGGGGAATCGCTCTGTATGCCAGGGCAGAGCCTATCTGGACGATGGTGCCGTGGTTCCGTGGCCGCATCCGCCGAAGCGCCGCCATCGTGCCGTAGACGTATCCGAGATAGGTCACCTCCGTCACGCGCGCAAAATCGTTCGGCGAGATCGCCGTGAGCGGAGCGAACACGGACACCATCGCGTTGTTCACCCACACGTCGATAGGGCCGAGCTCACTTTCGACCTGATCCGCGGCGCGCTCAAGAGCCTCGTGATCGGAGACATCCACTGCGACTTCGATCGAGCTGCACCCATGAGCCTCGACCTCCTTGCGCGCCTCGCGTAGACGGTCCGGCTCGCGACCAAGCACAGCAACATCGGCGCCGTCGGCAGCGAACGCCTGCGCGATCGAGCGGCCGAGACCGGCCCCTCCCCCGGTGACAACGACCACTTGCCGCTCGGTTGACCCGCCGGCGGTCACCGTCGAGCTCTCCTGCCGAAGATGATGCGCGTCCTCATCCCGTCTCGGAACATCATCGATCAAGCCATTCATATGCAACAGAGGTAGCGACCGCGTAGACCGCGTGGTGCAGCCAGTCGATACCTACTTCCTTGCCCCCCCACTTCGTGGCGGGAGGTGCAACCTCCAGCGCCGGCAGCATCACGAGTTCGGTTCCCCACACCACTGCCATATGAGCCGCCGCTGCAGTAGGTCCCGCGAGGCCAATGAACCCGATGACGGCTCGCGCCGCGCCCCAGCCGGTCCCGTACCCGAAGTGGACGAGGTTCGAGAAACGTTCCTTCGCCTCCTCGTCCCTCGGCTCCACTCCTAGCACCTTGGCAGCTGCATCGGCGGGTGCCGTGCTCCCTTCACGACCCCTTAACTTCATCTCTAACGTGCTCGACACGGTCATCACAGCCGTGCCGAACGCTCCAGCGAAAAGACCCTTTCCTACAGAAGACGCAAGACGTCCCATAGAGTTCATTCGCACCTCCCTCCTTCCACCAAGCAGCCGCGGGTTCTCGGTCGACGCGTCGTCACTAGAACCGTGCTCGTTTGGTAGCGCCGAGTAACGGGGATTGTTTGGGTGACAACAATCAAGGAGAGATGAGATGACCCGACGTGACGCGCGTTGGCTGGCAAAACATCTCGGTCGTTCCGACGCTGCGCTGTTTACGCCGACGGAGATCGAAGAGTTGGCACCAATGCTGCAAGCTGTCGAGTTGTCGGCAGGAGAGCTGCTTTTCCGGCGCGGTGAGGTTCCTGCCGGCGTGTGGATCATCAGAGAAGGATGGCTCGAACTGCGCGCTCGACAGACGCGGGCCGAAGGCGTCGTGGCAGTGTTGGGCGCACTTGAATGTGTGGGCGAGTTGTCGCTCATTCTCCGGGAGCCTGCTGTCTTCTCTGCGGTCGCGGTGACTGATCTGCATTGCCTTTTCATGCCAGCCAGCAGCTTCACCCGCTATCTCCGCAAGAATCCCACGTTCACGCTGCGCTGGACGGTCAAGCTCGCAGGACGTGTCGCCCGCGTTCAGGGACGTGTTGTTGAACTCCTGGGAGCAACGCTGAAGGAACAGGTCGCGCGGCTTTTACTCCATGAAAGCCGCGACGGCGTCTTCCCCTTCGCGCAGGAAGTGTGTGCTGCCATGCTTGGAGCGAGTCGTTCTCCGGTCAACCAGACGCTCAAGGAACTGGAGCGGGAAGGGGTTGTCACGCTCTGCTACGGACGGGTGGAGATCGATGACGGGCGGGCACTGGCGGTTGCCGCAGGGGAACCAACCTGATTCAAGCGCAAGAAACACCGGCTCCGCGCCATGAGGCTCTAACGCAGGTTCGCGCATGCCTTTGCAGTTGATCCCTCTGAAGGATGGATACCCCCAACATGGGTAGGGCAGAAACGTCGAGCGGAAGATGATGCGGCACCAGCCTCGGGGAGGTGGCACGTGGATCCAACAGCGATACTCGTACTAGCAGGTATTGAGACCAAGGCGGATTTCGGACGCGTCGTGAACGCGCTGCAGATCGCCAGGGAACTGAACGAATCGGGCGACCAGGTGACCGTCATCTTCGATGGAGCGGGAACTCAATGGGTCCCCGCACTATCGAACGAAGAGCACAAGTATCACAAACTCTTTCTGCTAACCCGGTCGGTCGTGGCCGGCGCGTGCGCATATTGCGCCGGTGCCTACGGGGTCAAGGAAGAGATCGAAAAGCTCGACCAGGTCTCCCTGATGGACGAGTTCGACGGGCATCCGAGCATCCGAAAGCTCCTGTCCAACGGCTATCGGGTCATCACCTTCTGAGCGGTCGTGGCCGAGCAAGAGGTGGTCGTCGCCGGCACGCCGATGCGATGGCTCGAAGGACACAGCCAGAGCGGTCTGAGCGTGGTGTTCGTACACGGGATCCCAACGTCGCCATTGCTGTGGCGCCACGTCATCGGGCTATTGCCGAACCACCGAACCCTCGCATGGGAGATGGTGGGGTACGGAGGTTCATGGGCAGCGGGAGAAGGACGGGACATATCGCTTTCGGCGCAAGCCGACTACCTGATCGCATGGATCGAGGCTCTCGATGTCGGCAACGTTCTCATCGTGGGGCATGACCTCGGTGGCGGCGTCGCGCAGATCGCGGCCGTGAGACGGCCCGGCCTCTTCAACGGGATGGTTCTGACGAACGCGGTCTGCTACGACTCATGGCCCATACCGAGCGTGAGGATGATGCGTCGCATCAGCGGCATGGTTGAGCGGACCCCATCGAAGCTGTTTCGCGGGATCTTCAGCTCCTTCCTCCGACGCGGGCACGACGATCAACAGGTCGCGAGTGACGCGATCACTACGCACTGGCGCTTCTACGATCACGACCAGGGACCCGCAGCTTTCGCCAGACAGATCGACTCACTTCGGACGAAGGACACGCTCTCTATCTCCTCCAGGTTGTCCGACCTCAGTCTACCGACCACAGTCGTCTGGGGCGCTGCTGACCGCTTCCAGAAGATCCACTTCGGTCGGCGTCTCGCGCGTGATCTCGATGCGCGGCTCGATGCCCTCGAACGAGCCAAGCATTTCGTCCCGGAAGATCACCCGGATCGCGTCGCGCATGCGGTTCGCTTCGTTGCCCAGCAAGTGGGCTCATAGAGGCCAGATCGCTGATCCTAGGGCCGGCCTCTAACGGCTTATGTCATGCGACCGTCGAGTCCTTTACCTCGACGCCCTTCCAAAATGCGACCCGGTCCTTGATCTTCCGGGCGACGGGTGAGGGGTTCGGGTAATACCAGGCAGCATTCTCGTTCCGGTCGCCATTGACGACGACGTCGAGATAGCTCGCCCTGCCCTTCCACGGGCAGATCGAGTGGTGACCTGATTCGGCGAAGTACTCCTTCTTCAGCGCCTCGCGGGGGAAGTACGCGTTGCCTTCGACGTAGACAATGTCGTCGCTCTCCGCGAGGACCTGGCCGTTCCATGTGGCCTCAGCCATCAGATACCTCCTCAGTTGGTGACTCTTTCGCTTGAACCCGGTACCCGTTGCGTCTCGGCGTCCACAAACAGAGTTCGGGACAGAACAGTTACGACTCCTGCAGGGCATCCAAGAGTTGAGACACCGAAGGAGCACCTTGAGGTCCGTCTTCCGTCACGAACATGCGGCACGAGAGTCCGACGGGATCGGCTTCGCGGGCGAAGGGATCCCGACCTTCGATCAACACGCTTGGTGACCCCCGGAAACCAACCGCTTCGGCCTCCACAGCCGTCTCCACCCGTTCCAGGTCGATCAGGACGTCTCGCAGCTCCGCGCGTTCAACTGCCTCATGGAGCCGCTCCAGCGCGACCTTCCAGTTGGGACACCCGTCGAAGTACCGCAGCGTGATGCTCTTCATTACAACTCTCCTGTACGCGAGCGATAGACATGCGACCGGTGTGCGCGTTTCTCGGCCACCTGCTTCCCTTGCTCGAGGTGCTCGAGAACGAGTCGGTTGAAAGCTGGACGCACCAACATCAAGAGCCGCAACCGCGTCCCGATGCCATCGCTGGTCCCGATCTCACCGGAGTACGTCATCGATGTCGTGCCGTCGCTGCGCTCCGTGAACCCTATGCGTTCCTCGACATGCTCCAGTGGCCCCTCGAGCCACCTATAGCGGATCTCGCTCGGCGGATCGAGAAGGACCTCCTCGACGGTCCTGACAACCCGGCCCCGCCACACCGATTCGAACTCGACAACGGTTCCGCCTTCGATGTCGCGGATCTTCTTGCCGGCGCTCGCAACCACTTCAAACACGAGTCCGGCCGGAGCGTCGACGTTTACGGTCTGACGCTTGAGAGCGATAGTTCGCAATCTAGATGCGGGCCTCACCGGGTGATCGATTCCCCTTCCGCCGGGCGACGATCCATCCGAGCCCGAGGATCGCGCCGAACATCAGGTGCTCGATCGTGAACGTGGGCCACCCGACCATCTGAGGCATGTTGGCGATCGGATCTCCTCCGCCGAACAAGGCTGCCGCGATGGGGAGTCCGACGAAACTGCTGAACAACAGGACTCCAGCCCCATACAGGATGCCGGCACCCAGCGCGGCGGCACCCGACAGCCGCAGAGTCCGAGCGATCAGAGCGAAGAGGATCCCGTACGCGATCCCAGTCGCGAGGTGAATCATCATGCCTACGACTGCAGGACCGGGAGCGAAGTAGAAGCTGCTCTCACTCTCCATCGCGCCCTGCATCGAAGTCATCATCGCGTTTGGCGCGATGACCGACGAGGCGATGTGGTACAGCGGCGTAAAGAACCCCGCACCCAGGTAGGTGAGCCCGGCGACCATCGCGTACATCGCCATCACGGCCGCGGCGATAGCCCCCCAGAGAGCACCCGTTCGGATCGCGGCCCCCATGTCTCCCCGATCACTAACGTATCTACGGTCCGCAGTTGCAACTGCCACAACCATCACCTCCACTGATCCGTGTGCCGTTATCAAATGGGACGCAGCACAAGAGGTTGTGATTGCGTCTGATCCAGTTAGTCATGGCGGGGTCAAGGACGAAGTGCGTAAGCCGCAAGCTCGACATCGTGAGGGTCATCACCAACGACCAGCGAGGGCGCTGGCTCATCGATACAGATCAAGACCAACTCATCTTTTTCAACCGACCAGGTATCGCCGGCATTGTCGTGACGGGCTCCGGACGCGACAGGCCACTGCTTGTCCGCCACGAAGACGACGACCTCGTCGCCAGAGGGATCGACATATGTGTGAACCACCGTTTCGATCCCCTCGAGCGTGGCGCGATCGCTATCCACCAGCTCCAGCGAGCCCAGCCGCGGCGGAAGCTGCGGCTGCACAGCTGATCCGGCCGGTCGATCGCGGAAAGCCGCCAGGACCGCTTCGATCTCTCGCGGCTCGCGCTCGGGGACCAAGACGGAAGTCGCCAGGACGAGCCCGGCGATCAACAGTGCGCCGGCGCCAAAGATCCAGCGAGCACGTCGGCGTCGTGGGCTGACGGTTTCTACCGCCATCCTCACTCGGTCGCGCAAGGCTTGGGGCGCGAGCTCACGTGCAGATTCGGCAACCGAGCGGCCCTTCCGACCCAGGTCGACCTCACGCCAGCAGTCTTCGCAGTTGACGATATGGCGCTCGAACATCCTTCGACGAGCACCCCTCACGAGGCCCGCCAGGTAAGCCGCTGCATGGCGTTCGGGATCATGTTTCAACCTGGTCCACCTCCTTCTCCAGTAGGCGCGCCAGCTTCTTGCGTCCGCGATGGACCCGCGCCAGCACCGTTCCGCGAGGCGAGTCCGTGATCTTCCCCACCTCCGAAGCCGTGAATCCATCGAGATCCATCAGGGCGATCGCGATCCGCTGCTCCTCCGGCAACTCCCACAACGCGGCATGCACGGCATCCTTACGAACGCTCCCGATCGCGTCCCTCGCCACGTCCTCCTGCCCAGCCAAGGTGGGATCTGGCTCGGTCGGAACTTCCCGCCGGTTGGACGCCCGGCGCAACCAGCTCCGTCCGGTGTTGAGGCAGATCGTCGCCAGCCACGGCTCCACCTTGCGGGGAGGTCGTCCGGATATCCAAGCCTCGAAAGCACGAGTGAAGCTCTCCTGCACGACATCTTCGACGTCTCGAGCATCCACCAGCCGGCGCGCCAGGTTGTATGCGAGGTCGAGCGAAGGCAGCGTCGCCTCCAGGAAGTCGTCGTGGGTTCTTTTGCGCATGCTCATGGTCGCCACACCTGGGTGTCGGGGTGGAAAGCGGCCCAGTCGAACCAGAACGAATCGGTCGCGGCAACCGAGGGTAGGCGCTTTCCGGCGAGACGTCCCTCTACAGCTCTGCCGAAGATGTCCCAGCGGCTGCGGGTCTGGCGATCCAGGATCGCGCCACCTCGAACGATGAAGTCGAGCTCCGTGCCACCCACGACGCGCGAGAAGGCAGCCGCCGCGCCGACGTCTCTCGATGCCGCGATCTCACCCGCGTCGAGCGCCGAAACCGTCCCTTTCTTCCAGAACACGACGATCGGTTTCCCACCGACCTGCGCCTCGGCTACGGACGCGTCGCCCTGCGCAACCTCTTCAAGCCTGAAATACGGAAAGGCGACGACGTCGCGGCCGGCCGCCACTCCCAGGACTCGCTCGACGGCTGCGAGGCGCCCGTCGACCTCACCCGAATACAGGAACGGGGCCTTGTCCACATCGTCATAGCCGGGGTATGGGTTGTCTCCGTATCTCCGATCGTGGCCGGTGTCTCGACTGAGAACGATGCCGTCGGGATGCGCTTCCTGGAAGTCGGCCCATGCGACGATCTGCGCCGGGATACGTTCCAGCTCTCTGCCTTTCTGCGGGCCGGTGAGCGCGACCCCGGTTACCTGTGGCCACAGCGACTCCGTCGCGCGGTCGTACATCAAGAGGTTCGAGTTGATCAGCTTTCCGGACGTCCCGAACGTGGTGACTTCGCCACCGATCCGAGGCCGCTCGAAGACGAGGGCTGTGTTGCAAAGCGGACAGAACGTCACCGCAACCGGGGTGTCTCCGATGGTGTCGTTAACTATCTCGTGCCAGGTCATTATCTGCAAGGGATACGCTCGGGGTTCGCCGTTCACCTCCACCGCGATCACCGGTTCGCGCTCATCGAGCCAAGAC
Source organism: Actinomycetota bacterium (assembly GCA_016781115.1). GTDB lineage: Bacteria > Actinomycetota > CADDZG01 > CADDZG01 > WHSQ01 > MB1-2. The sequence goes on from JADDQX010000068.1 coordinate 9,588, forward strand.
GCTTGCTGAGACTCGATGAACTTGGGCTCGTCTATCGCAGGGATCCCATCGGGCGGGATGACTTCCACGATGTCGTCGGGGTCGAGCAGCGCCGGACCGCCACGTCCAGCGGTATCCCGCTCCTCGGATCCCGTAGCAATCGTTCCCGGCGGCTCTTCGGTCCGCGTCAGGGCATAGGCGCCTCCGGCGATAGCGAGGATCAGGAGGAAACCCCCAACGACAAGCGGCCACGACACGCTACGACGTGCACCCGGCCGGCGCCAAGCGTCGAGCATCAGCGTGTGATCTCCAGGTGCTCTTCGATCAGCGCCGTCAGCTGATCGCCGGAGAGGCCGCCGGCGACCGTCTCGACAACGCCACCACTTCCGTCGATGAAGATCGTGGTGGGCATGCCCACACCTTCCAAGGCGGCAAAGGCCTCACCCCGCGGGTCCTCCGCGAGACGATAGGTCACTCCCGTCGAACGAGCCAGCTCCAGCGCAGCTTCCCGGTTGTCGTTGTTGTTTATCCCCACGAATTCGACGTCTCCCTTGAACTCCTGGTACACGCTCTCGAAGGCAGGCATCTCGGCGGCGCAGCTGGGACACCAAGAGGCCCAGAAATTCACCACCAGCGGTGTGCCGCGGTATTCGGCGAGAGTGAACGTCTGCCCATCGAAGCCGACCAGGTCCACAGCGACCGCTGCCGAGCTCGGAGTCCTGCCCTCTGGAGCACCGCGGACAACCGCCACCCCGGCGAGGCCTGCTGCCACCACAAGCGCGATCGCTGAAACGGCTACGCGCCGTGACGGCGATACACCTGCCAAACCCCATCGCTTGTCCAACATCGACTCATCTCTCGCTTTCGTAACGTCCCGACTCATAGGACCGCCGAGGGTTGGATCTGATTGCAGCATGCAACCAAGCGGAGCTCGATCCATCCTGTAGGGGATCGAGCCAGTTTCGTGGTGGCGTTGGTGGCTGGAGGGGTCGCACCGATCAATCCACGCGGTTTCGGTCTTTTGCCGCCGTCGTTATTGCCCTCTGGCGAGACATCGGGATCGTGAAACTCATCCGGGTCCGTAGTGCGCACGGATGGGGTATTCCCGCGGCCTCCGAAGATCGGCCGGCCACGATGATTCGAGTTCAACCCCCAACCCATCCGCAATCCGGTTGACATAGTTGAAGTAGGAGGCGACCTGGTTCGCATCGACGACGCCGCGGTCGTCTACTCCAACTGAACGGAGGCTGTCGACATCGTCTCGCGTCATGTTCCACGGCTC
>JADDQX010000069.1 GCA_016781115.1 Actinomycetota bacterium
ACGCGGCCGCGCCGAACCGGGAGCCATCGGTGATCACCGCGGGCCGTCTGTGGGACGAGGCGAAGAACGTGGCCGCCGTGCTGCGCGTTGCGCCGGACCTCCTGCGGCCCGTCGCCGTCGCCGGCGGCGACCAAACTGCCTCGGTGGAGAACGTTCGTTTCCTCGGCCCCCTGCCGCGCACCGAGCTGTTGGAACGACTCGCGCAAGCCGACGTCTTCGTCTTGCCCGTGCGCTATGAACCTTTCGGTCTGGGGCCGCTGGAGGCCGCGGCGGCCGGGTGCGCGCTAGTGCTGGGCGACACGCCGAGCATGCGCGAGCTGTGGGAGGGAGCGGCCCAGTTCGTCGATCCCGACGATCTCGATGCGCTGCGCGACACGTGCAACGCCTTGCTCGCCTCGGACGAGCACCGGGCTCTATGGAGCGAGCGGGCGCGCTCTCGCGCGGCGCGCTATACGGCAGCGGCCATGGCGGCCGGCTACGACTCCGTCTATCAAGAGCTGTTGGAGCGGCAGCGAGCCCTGGCGAGGGAGGCGTCGTGAACGTAGCGATCTTCTGCCATTCGCTGATCTCGGGCTGGAACCACGGCAACGCCCACTTCCTCCGCGGCATCGTCGCCGAGCTGCAGGATCGGGAACATGGAGTTCGGGTGTTCGAGCCGCGGGACAACTGGAGCCTTAGGAACCTCGTGCGCGATCGCGGCGACGAAGCCGTCGAGCGGTTCCAGGACATGTTCCCGAACCTGCGCAGCGAGCTGTACGACCTCGACGAGCTGGATCTCGACGCGGCGCTGGACGACGTGGACGTCGTGCTCGTGCACGAGTGGAACGAACCGGAGCTGGTGAGCCGCGTCGGCGCCTACCGAGCCGGGCGAAGCGACCTCAGGCTCCTCTTCCACGACACGCACCACCGGGCGATAACCGCGCCGGAACAGATGGATCGCTTCGACCTCACCCACTACGACGGCGTCCTCGCGTTCGGCGAGGTCATCCGAGGGATCTACCTCGAGCGGGGGTGGGCGCGGCGGGCGTGGACGTGGCACGAGGCCGCCGATACCCGCGTGTTCAAGCCGTTGCCCGAGGTCGAGCTCGAACAAGATCTGGTGTGGATCGGCAACTGGGGCGACGACGAGCGAACGGAGGAGCTGTACGAGTTCCTCCTCGGGCCCGTTGGGGATCTCGGGCTGTCGGCGACCATCTACGGCGTCCGCTACCCACGAGACGCCCGTGCAGAGGTCGCAGCCGCCGGCGCCGAATACCGTGGCTGGCTGCCGAACTACGAGGTCCCTCGCGCTTTCGCCGCCAGCTCGCTCACCGTCCACATCCCGCGCCGGCCGTACGTACGCGCTCTCCCCGGGATCCCGACCATCAGGGTGTTCGAGGCGCTGGCCTGTGGGATCCCATTGATCTGTTCACCTTGGGACGACGCGGAGCATCTGTTCAAGCCCGGTGAGGACTACCTCATCGCCCACAACCGCCAGCAGATGACGCGGCACATCAAAGAGATCCTGACCGAACCCGAGCTGGCTGCCTACCTCGCCCGCAGCGGGCTCGAACGCATCGCGGAGAGGCACACATGTGCGCACCGCGTCGACGAGCTCTTGCACATCTGCAGAGAGATCGGGGTGGCCGCGTGAAGATCTCGTTCTTCGGCTCGAGTCTCGTCTCTTCGTACTGGAACGGCGCGTGCACCTACTACCGCGGGATCATCCGGTCTCTGAACGAGCTCGGTCACGATGTGACGTTCTACGAGCCGATCGCGTACGAACGCCAGGAGCACCGGGACATCGACGATCCCGACTGGGCGACGGTGGTGATCTATCCGGCCGAGACCGAGTCCGACGTGCTGGCGACCGTGGAGAAAGCTCGCGGCTCGGACGTGGTCGTCAAGACGAGCGGGGTGGGTGTCTTCGACGAGCTGCTCGAGGCGTCGGTGCTCGCCCTCAAGGGGCCGTCGACCACTGCGATCTTCTGGGACGTCGACGCCCCCGCAACCCTCGGACGGATGGAGGCGGACCCGGCGGACCCGTTGCGCTCGTTGATCCCCGACTACGACTTGGTCTTCACGTACGGCGGCGGCGATCCGGTCGTGGCTCGCTACGCGGCCCGCGGCGCGAGGCAGTGCGTCCCCATCTACAACGGCCTCGATCCGACGACGCACCATCCGGTGGAGCCGCAGCAGCGCTTCGCGGCCGACCTGTCTTTCCTCGGCAACCGTCTGCCAGACCGGGAGGCGCGGGTCGACGAGTTCTTCTTCCGCGCAGCGGGATCGCTTCCGGGAAAGAGGTTCCTCCTCGGAGGGAGCGGGTGGGACACGAAGGCCTTCACCGACAACGTCGCCTACATAGGTCACGTCTCGACCGTCGATCACAACGCGTTCAACTGCAGCTCGCCCACGGTTCTGAATGTGAGCCGCGACTCCATGGCCGCGAACGGGTTCTCACCTGCCACGCGGGTCTTCGAGGCCTGTGGCGCAGGCGCGTGTTTGATCACCGACCACTGGGACGGGATCGACCATTTCCTGGAGCCGGAGCGCGAGGTCTTCGTCGCTCGCGACGGGGCCGAGGTAGCCGAGCTGGTGGCTTCCGTCGATCCCGAGCGAGCGCGTCGTGTGGGCGAGGCCGGGAGACGCCGCGTGCTCCAGGACCACACCTACGCGCGGCGAGCCATCGAGGTGGTGGACGTGCTGGACTCGCGTCTCGCTTCGTCGGGACGGGGACAGCGGTGACGTCGTCGCTGCGGATCGTCATCCTCGGGCTCTCGATCACGTCGTCGTGGGGCAACGGCCACGCGACGAACTACCGGGGTCTCGTGAAAGCGCTGTCCCAGCGAGGTCACGAGGTCTCGTTCCTGGAACGGGACGTGCCTTGGTACGCGTCGCACCGCGATCTACCCGAGCCTCCCTTCGGCAGGACGGCCCTCTACACGTCGTTGCCGGAGCTGTTCGACACATACCAAGCAGATGTGCGAGAGGCCGATCTGGTGATCGTGGGATCGTACGTGCCCGAGGGCGTCCAGGTGGGGAAGTGGGTGACCTCGCTCGCGACCGGGGTCACGGCCTTCTATGACATAGACACACCGGTGACCCTGGCGAAGCTCGCCCGGGGTGACCACGAGTACCTGGCCCCCGAGCTGATCGCGCTGTACGACCTGTATCTCTCGTTCACCGGCGGACCGACGCTCGAGAGACTCGAGAGGCGATATCGCTCGCCGCGCGCCCGCGCCTTCTACTGCATAGCGGATCCCGACGCGTTGGCTCCCGAACCATCGGAGTTGCAGTGGGACCTCGGGTACCTCGGGACCTACAGCGACGACCGGCAACCGGCGCTCGACGAGCTTCTCATGACTCCCGCTCGCCGCGATCCGGACCTGCGAACGGTGGTGGCGGGGCCGCAGTATCCCGAGCACCTTGAGTGGCCGTCGAACGTGGAGCGCATCGATCACCTGCCCCCGGCCCGGCATCGTTCCTTCTACAACTCGCAGCGGTTCACGCTCAACGTGACTCGTCGCGACATGGTGAGGGCGGGCTACTCGCCGAGCGTGCGGTTGTTCGAGGCCGCTGCTTGCGGTGTCCCGGTCATCTCGGACCCCTGGCCCGGTCTCGAGGAGTTCTTCGTCCCCGGCGCCGAGATCCTCATCGCGAGGAACGCTGAGGAGACGCTGGATCATCTGCGCACGATCTCAGACGAGCAGCGGGCCGACATCGGCAGGCGAGCGCGTGAACGCGTGCTTGCGGAGCACACCGCGACCCACAGGGCGCGTCAGCTCGAGTCCTACGTGGAAGAGGTTCGGAGGCGCGAGCTGGGTTCCCGCGAAGGTGTGACGACGTGACCCTGCAATCGATGGGGGTGGGTGACGCGGCCTCGGGCGAGGTCGCACGCAGGATCGTCGAGCTCGCGCCGTGGTTCCACAACCTGCATCTTCCGGATGGGAGCCAGACCGCTCCGGATCACCCTCTCGGCGACTTCCCCTCTTTCAAATGGAAGCAGATCGCCCCGTCGCTCCCCGACGACATCAGTGGGTGGTCGGTTCTGGATATCGGGTGCAACGCGGGGTTCTACTCGTTCGAACTGGCACGGCGAGGTGGGAGCGTCCTCGCGATCGACCACGACGAGCACTACCTGAACCAAGCTCGATGGGCCGCATCGGTATTCGGCCTCGAAGATCGCGTGGAGTTCGCCCGTCTGGGGATCTACGACCTAGCCCATCTCGACCGCAGCTTCGACCTCGTGCTCTTCATGGGGGTGCTGTATCACCTGCGCCACCCCTTGCTCGCGCTCGACATCGTGAGGGAGAAGGTGGGCGGCATGCTGGTGTTCCAGACGCTGACGATGCCGTCCCACGAGGCGATCGCACCTCCCGACGACGTGCCGTTCGAGGAGCGAGAGCTGCTGCTTCGACCGGAGTGGCCCAAGATGGCATTCGTCGAGAGGTCCTTCGCAGGCGACCCCACCAACTGGTGGGTCCCCGACAGCTCGTGTGTCGAGGCGATGCTGCGTTCCGCCGGGCTCGAGATCGAGGCCTCTCCGGGACACGAGATCTATCTCTGCCGCCGCGCCGCCGACGCTTCGCCGCACCAGCAGGAGCTGGACGCGGCCACCCGCCGCTCAACCTCCGTTAGCCGCTAGTTGGAGACCGCTGTACCTCTCGATGACGTAGCGGTCTCGCTATAGCCTCGGGCGATGGAACAGGGGAGCCTGGTCGCCGTCACCGTAGTGGGCAACGACCGGCGGGGGATCGTCGCGGGCGTGACGAAGGTGTTGTTCGCATCCGGCTGCAACCTCCTCGACGCGACCTCGACCATCCTGCGCGGGCACTTCTCGATGATGCTTATCGTGTCCGCGCCGTCCGAGGCGGGGGCGGAAGACCTGGAAGCGAGCCTGGCTGCCGTCGCCGACGAGCTCGGGCTGCAGGTCACGGTGCGTTCGGTGGAGCAGGCGGGCGATGATGTGGATCCCGCGACGCACATGGTCTCCGTCTACGGAGCAGATCAGCCCGGGATCGTCTACAGGGTGACGCAGCACCTCGCGGATAACGGAGTGAACATCACCGCGCTCAGCTCACGCGTGATCGGTTCCTCCGAGCAGCCCGTCTATGCGCTCATGTTGGAGGTCGCCGCACGTGACGACGTGGGAGCGGGCCTCCAGTCATTGCGAGACGAGCTTGGCCTGGACGTGAGCGTGCACCCCATCGACTCCGACGTCCTCTAGGACGTGGCGGTCCGCCCGGTGTTCCGTCTTCCGGAGCGCGTCCTCAAGGCAAGGGCCGTGGAGGTCGGGCCGTCACTCGATGACGAGCTGGCTCGTGACCTCGTCGACACGATGAGGGCCTCGCCCGCGTGCGTTGGTCTAGCGGCGCCTCAGATCGGGGTGGGACGACGCGCCTTCGCGCTGGACGTCTCGTCACACCCGAAGGCGGTGGTGAACCATGGGCTCGTCGTGATGTTCGATCCCGTGATCCTGGATGCGAGCGGACGAGAGGTAGCCCGCGAGGGCTGTATGAGCGTCCCAGACCTCACCGCGAACGTAGCCCGGGCCGCCCACATCGTCGTGCAGGGGATGACGCCGGACGGCGATCTCCGCGTCGTCGGCGCCGAGGGGTTCGAAGCCCGCGCGTTTCAGCACGAGATCGATCACCTAGACGGGATGCTGATCCTGGATCGTGTGGCCTGTCTGGAACACGACGTGTTCAAGAGGAAGACCTATCGCTAGGCCTTCGTCGCTCTAGTCGACCTTGACGGTCTTTCCGGCCTGAGCGCGGCGACGAGACCGTGTGACGCGGTCGCGGCCTGCTCGCTTCGACTCGTACAGGGCCTCGTCCGCGGCGGCGATCAATCTCTCTGGGTCCGGCGCGTGCGTGGGGAACGTGGCGACGCCGGCGCTGGCGGTTATCGGCACCGGGTTATCGGCTTCTCCTATCGACCGCCGCAGCCGCTCCGCCACCACGAGCGACTCCTTGGACGAGCACGAGGGCAACACGATGGCGAACTCCTCGCCGCCGTAGCGGGCTGCGACGTCGAAGTCGCGGCACCCGTCGGCGATCGTGGTCGCGACCTTCTTCAGGACCTCGTCTCCCATCTGGTGCCCATGGGTGTCGTTGATCGCCTTGAAGTGATCGATGTCCACCATCACCAGCGTGACCTGTTCGCCGTTCCTCGCCGCCCGGCTCACCTCGCGTTCCAGGACCATCTCGAAGGTCCTGCGGTTGGAGACACCGGTGAGGGCATCGGTATCGGCCATCTTCTGGACCTGCTGGAGCAGCCACGCGTTGCGCAACGCGAGCGACGCATGAGCCGAGAACTGCGACACCATCGCGACGACGCGACGCTCGATGCGCGCGCCGCTGTCGGCGGCGTACTCCACGGCGAGGACGCCGAGAGGCTGTCCCTCGGCGAACAGTGGCGTCACGACCAGGTTCCGGGCGAAGGGCAGGAGCGCCGCGAGCTGCGGGTCGGTCTCCGGGTCGAGCTGCTTCACGAGGATCGAGTCGTGCGCGTCCCACGCCTTCTGCATCACGGAATCCACACCCGGCTTCGCCTCCGGCACATCGCCCGGCCCGCGGAACGCCATCAGGGAGGGATTGCCGCCGTTGGGGGCCGCCACTACGGCTCCCCTGTTGAACCCGAACGCGTCGCAGACGTTCGTCAGGAAGGCCTGGGCCACTCCGCGCGGATCGGCCTCGTTCTCCAGGCCCTGCGCCATGTCGGTCAGGGCTTCCAGGTCTACCTTCCGCCGCCGCAGCTCTCGTTCGTTGATCGAGGAGAAGGCCGCTGTGCCTAGGGCGAAGACGAAGAAGCCCATAACCGTCAGCACGGACCCCGTCTGAAGCGAACCTTCCTTCGCCGCGGGATCGATCGGTTCGATGATCTCGGTGGCTTGCGCGTAGAACACCACGAAGAACAGAAGCGAGTGCCACAGCGCGATCTTGAGTCCGGTCGTATACGCGGCGAGAAGGGTCACCGCGATCAGATGAAGGTAGAGGAGGAACTGGAGCGGGCTCTCGCTGCCTCCGGTGAGGTACGTCACCCAGGCTAGGTAGATCCCGTCGATCAAGAGCATCCCGCCGACCACCGCGAGGCCGCGCCCACGTCCGGTCCGCCTCAAGCCTTCGGCCGTGGCCGACAACAGCAGGTAGCCCGCCGTGAACAGCACGAGATCGGCAAGCGAGGCGCCGATGGCGTCGGAGGCGAAGATGCCTGCAGCGAGAACGACTACGGCAAAGGCAACGCGGAGGGCCTGGAGGAAGCCCATCCTCTCCGCGAGGGAGACCAGCTCATTTGACTGCGCGCGGGCTCCCGATGCAGCGGAGCTTTGGCTCACTGGAAGCTGAGGAGGTCTTGTTCCGAGTCGATCGGGGCAAGAGCCAGCTTGGCGTCCTTTCGGTCGATGCGTCCCTGAACCATCAGGAAGGCGCCCACCATAAGGGCAAGTCCAAGTGGGAAGGCCAACTTCTTCGTGGCCTCGACGGCGGCTTGTGTCAGCTGGGTGAGGAAGGTCTCACGCTGCGGAGGCGCGATGGCGACCGGGCTCCTGTTCGCAGCGGCAAGGCGCGACTTCTTCTCCAGGTTGAACAAGGCCGACCGCTTCGCCCGAGCCAGCGCGTTCCGGTCCGCACGCTCTCCCGGGCGCTCGCCTCTGTAGGCCGCGCGACGCCCGCTCTTCTGCGTCGCGTTGTTCTGCAGGTTGCGCTCTTTCTGGCTGATCGTCCCGTCGCCGTCGAGGTCCTTCGGCTCCAGCGGGTTCTTGACGGTGAGGTCCGGGTTGGTGATGCTGCCCCCCGAAGCCGTTCCGGTGACCGTGTCGGTGGTGTCGGTCGCGGTCTGACCCGCGCCCTGCGTGGTGTCATCGACGGTCTTCTGGGTCTGGTCGATCGTGCTGCCGCCGGTGTCGGTGACGGTGTCCTGCACAGGCTTGGTCGCGCCGCCGGTGCTGTCGTCGACCGTCCCGGTGGTGGTGTCAACAGTGTCCTGGACCGGCTGACTGGTGCTGCCTGTGGTGGTGTCGACGGTGTCGGTGACGGTTCCGACGGGATCTGTCAGGTCGGGGACCTCGGTGGAGACCTGCGCGGAGGCGACGGGCGCGAGAGCGGTCAAGGCGGCGAACGCCAGCACGACGAGACCCGGGAGTGCTCGGCTCTTGTTCGTGCGGTTTGTCACTGCGCGTCCTCCCTCATCCGGGTGGTGTCTCCGACCTCTTTGGGTATCGGCAGGGCCCCACGCTCCCTTTAACCGAAGGGCGGTCTTCAGAGGCCAGCCGGCGGGCTTATCCGTAGAGCCGAAGGGACGGGGTGACGCCGTTCCCAACGTGGGCGGGCGCCAAAAGTTGCTCCTGGTTTTTCGTTGACCGCGTGCTCACAGATGACTACATTCGGTGGTTGTAAATGACCACGTCGGGCCCCTAGCGCCCGTGTCTTCAGGGGGTGTACTTGAGCAAGCGCTTGCTTGCGGCTTTTGCCGTAGTAGGTCTGGTCTCGTCATCGATGGCCACGGCCACAGCAGGGTCGGCCGGCGGCAGCCGGTCCGACGGTGCCAAGGCGCGTGCGATGGAGGTTGTGAACGCGGCGCAGGCGCCGGATGATCAGCACGGGGGCCAGGTGGGACACCTTCCGCCCGCCCGCGACAACATGAGGCTCCTCGGCAAGCTCGATCTCGCCGACGGGCTGCAGGGAAGCGTCACCGATGTCGACGCTCATCGGGGGTTCGCCTATCTCGGCACCGACTACCCGAGGTGCCCCGAGGACGGCGGGCCCGGCACCGGTGTCCATGTCGTCGACATCCGCAGGCCCGGGAACCCGAAGAAGGTCGCCTTCATCCCGTCGGGAGCCCGTGTGGGAGAGGGCATCCACGTGCTCCACGTGGACACCCGCCGCTTCACCGGCGACCTGCTGCTCTTCTCCAACGAGTCCTGCTCCGACGAGCGGCCGGGTGGCGGAATCTCGATCGTCGACGTCACCAACCCGCGCAACCCAGTGATGCTGGCCGACCAGGTTGGCGACACCGACGCGAACGACCCCGAGGACCCGACGCCTCTCGAGGAGCCCAATGACGTGCACAGCGTCATGGGCTGGGACGCCGGCAAGAAGGCCTACGCGATCCTGACCGACAACTTCGAAGCGCTCGACGTCGACATCATGGACATCAGCAACCCGCGGGCCCCGAGACTGATCGCGGAGACCGGCTACGACGAGTGGGCGGGGATCAGCCCGCAGCTCGCTCACCAAGAGCAGATCTTCCATCACGACATGTGGGTGAAGAAGATCGAGGGCGACTGGGTGGCGATGGTGTCGTACTGGGACGCCGGCTGGGTGTTGCTCAACCTGAACAACCCCGCGAACCCGGTTTTCGTCAAGGACTCCGACTATCAGACGCCGGATCCGCTGGCACCGGCCTTCCAGCTCCCCGAGGGCAACGCCCACCAGGGCACGTGGAGCAGCAACAACAGGTTCTTCGTAGGAACGGACGAGGACTTCGCTCCGTTCCGCATCCAGAAGCTGTCGATCACCACGGGCCCCAACGCCGGTGACTTCGACGCAGCGGCCGTCGGGGGCGGCGCCGCTCCGAACACGCTCCCGGACCAGGTCATGAACGGGCCGACGGTCTACGGTGGCTACGGGTGTCCGCCCGACACGTACGAGGGCGCTACCCCGGTGCCGCAGCGCTCTGACTTCGACCTCGACCTTCAGCGCGGTGAAGAGGCGATCCTCGTGCTGCAGCGTGGACCGGTGCAGGACCCGAGCGAGCCCACCGACCCCTGCTTCCCGGGTGAGAAGGCCGCCGAGGCGATCGAGGCCGGGTGGGACGCGGTTCTGATCGTCCAGCGCCACCTCGGCGACCCCGAGCTCGACTCCGCTTTCTGTGGATCCGGCGGCTATCCGGAGGACGCTCCGCCGATCGTGACGGCCTGCACGACGCACACCGCCTTCCACCACATCTTCAACTCGCCGCCTGCCTACGACCTGCCGTACGACCCCGCGAGAGAGCCGGACATCGGTGACGTCGGCGAGCGGATCTCCACGACCGGTGACTTCGACGGGTGGGGCTATGCGCACCTGCTCAACGCGAGGACGCTGGAGGAGATCGACGTCTACGCGCCGCCCGAGGTCCACGACCCTCGGTTCGCTCTCCAGAACTTCGGCGATCTGACCGTGCATGAGGTCGAGACGGACCGGCGCCGCGGCGTGAACCTGGCGTACTTCTCCTGGTATGCGGCGGGTGCTCGGGTCGCGAGGTTCGGGCCGAAGGGCATGCGAGAGGTCGGCAGCTTCATCGCCCCCGAAGGCAACAACTTCTGGGGGGTCGACACGGTCAAGCGGGGCAAGCGGCGCCCGCTCCTCCTCTTCTCCGACCGGGACTTCGGCCTGTTCGTCATGAAATACACGGGCCCCCAGTAGGGCACGGAGCTACCTAGGTCAGGAGGAGAAGGCCCCCGGTTCCCCGAGGGCCTTCTCCTATATATAGACGGGTCCTGAGAGGGTTGACTCCACCCTCCGCGACCTGTGTAGAATGCGCAGGCTGCAACCGAGAAGAAAGGTCTGTTCTTGCGCAAGACTCTCCCAGGGGTAGGTGCCTAACCCAGCTTCTTGCTGTCGCTCGAGCTCCTTTCCCCGCCGTCCAGAAAGTTCGGACCGGCGGGAATTTTTTGCCCCGGGAACGCTGTTGTGAGTCCTTGCTGCGGGATCACACCGCACTTCTCAGAACCTTGGAAACTCCATAGCGAGCGCGAGCATCTATGCCAAGTTAATAAGGGCGTACGGTGGATGCCTAGGCGCTAGGAGCCGACGAAGGACGCGGTAGGCTGCGAAAATCCCCGGGAAGGAGCCAAACATCCATTGATCCGGGGGTGTCCGAATGGGGAAACCCACCAGTGGTCATGCGCTGGTACCCAGGTCTGAACACATA
>JADDQX010000070.1 GCA_016781115.1 Actinomycetota bacterium
CGACGAGCGCGAACACGTGTGGCGAGAGCGGCTACATCAAGCGGACAAGATTCACCTCCGCGCCTGGGTTGCCACCAGGGGCCGAGAGACGATCGGATTCGTTACCACGGGCGCCTCGCGCGACGAAGATCTTCCTCCCGGTCTCCACGAGCTGAGCGCTCTTTACCTCATCCCATCGATGTGGCGCCGAGGGATCGGATCCGGGTTGCTGACAACAGCGGAGGAGGCCTTTAAGGCAGCCGGCGTTCGTGAATCGATCCTGTGGGTACTCGAAGGCAACGAGGCAGCCAGGGCGTTCTATGAGCGACGCGGGTGGAGCGCCCAGAAACGGGATCCATCCTTCAGGGAGTTCGACACGCCCGCGGTGCGGTACATGAAGACCTTCTAGATCCTTGGCGGGGCATCCGTCGAAGACGTCCCTCAGTGTGCGAACCAGCGCGAGTTCTGGTTGGATGGGAAGGTCGTAATCGGATGGTCCTCCTTAAGGGTGCCGCCTGGCCCCAGCCATTCACGCGCGCCGTTTCTTCGTAGCGCTTCACGAGCCAAAGCCGGAACACGGAGCAAGAGCGAGAGCAGCCGCCGTCATCGCTACGGCCAAGCCGACAACGATCCGCAGCGGGGTTGATCCCCAGCGCTCCGAACCAACTCGACCTTCGCGGCTGGAGTCATGGATGGCGAATCCCAGAAGCATCAGCGCGCTGGCAACGATGACTCCAACCGCTAACAACCAACCTCCACTCATCCCGTCGGGACTCTAAACATGACAAACCCCCAGCAGCTATTCCGATGCTTCCGCAAGGGTCAGGCCTCTTGCGCCGACCGGTGCGTTCGACGCCCTGTGCCGCAGCGCATACCGCGCCCGGTCGGGCGCTTGACCTCTAGCGCAACAGCGTCACGCCGACATATGTCCAGCTCCGGACGGGGTAGGCGCTTTGACAGGACGTGTGGACCGCACCTAGGTGTTCGCTCGCCTGATGCACGGTCGGGGAATGAAGGAGCGTCGCCTCTCGAGCTGAGATCGATTCTCTACGGCGCCTTCGCGTGGAACGTCCAGGCGACATATTGGCTGCCGAGGTCGAGGAACCCAGAGCATCCTTCCTCGTCCGCCCAATAAGCCGCGACCCCCAGGTACAGATGGTTGGATGTGGCGGGCCAGCCCACGACAACCTCCCAAGCTCGGACCTGTCCGTTGACGCGGTGCGGCCGCAACACCCACGGAAGGGGCGATGGCTCTCCTTTCGCGTGGCCGTTCTTCTTTACACCCCGCCAGCGATAGGCCTCGATCTCCATAGGCACAGCGTCCTTGTGCAAGCGAACGACCACGGGTTCGCCCGGGCGATGTTCTAGCGCGGACGGAAAGGTCGGAAAGCCGCTACCGAAGCTGGCCCCGCAGAACTCGGGTTCATTGGGATCTTGAGCTAGCCACTGGTCGTGGTAGGCGTGCCCGACTTGCCTTCCATCTTCGAGAAGTAGCGTCGCCCGAGGTGGGCGGTGGTCATGGGCCACCGCGGGATGCGGGATGGCCGAAGGCAGAATGAGCGAGAGCGCAAGCAAAAGGCGGCGGCGCATTATGTCTTAACAGTTGGCCGCAGAGTCGTTGGTTCCTGCCACGTTTGCCGGGACGTCACCGCCATCCATCCTGAAACCGGGACAAGGATCGAATGTTCGACCGGGGGGCCTTAACCCCCGCATCGACTCTTCGCCGCGGTAACCGCCCGAGGCACCTGCGTCCACTCGAGACACCTTCGAGCGATGGCACAGAGGGAGTCGCTTTGCGCCGAGTCCGTCGGGGGCCAGATCGCTGACGGTTCATCTCTGAGGCGGAGCACCTTTTTCTTTGACCTCTTGGGCGATCTCAGACCTGAGATCCCGCGACTCTGCGGGAGTGTTCGTTGCGAGCCCAACCAGCCCCATAACCGAGCGAACGACGCCGTCGAGCACGGCTCTAAGCAAACCCCTTCTCACGTCCTGAAACTACTGCGTTCTTGATCATGGCTGACAGGTTGGGCGTAGCGGTACCTGGTGGAGTAGAAGTGAGGGAGGCGCCGAAGGACGGTTTTTAGCGCGTTAGGCGCCGCACGGAAACGATCTGCATCAGCAACAGGAAGGCCAACAAGGGAGCCCCCGCAACCGCGATCCATTGATCGTCCCGCTCCGCCGCGAGTGAGCCGACTAGGACAACTGCTCCAAACGCCACCCACACCAGGAGCCCCACACCTTTGGTGAGCGTCCCGTCGAATCCAGGTGGGTTTCCGGCTCGCGCGGGCAAACGCCGTGGCGATGGCGCCGCTATCCACCCCCACAGAGCGACTGTCGCCATGGCTCCGAATAGAGCTATCAGGACGATCCGCATGCAGACGTGTTCTCACTAACGGCAGGCCTATCCACATTCTGAGATCGGCGACGCCCGACCTCCGAATGCGGTGCCGATAGCAGATGAGATGAGCCGCCGACGTTCGCGAGAACCCTGCATGTGCTGATTACTCTCTGCGGATGCGCATAGCTTTCCTCGATCGAGACGGGACCCTGGTTCCGGAGCAGCCAGACGACGTGTGGTCGACGCTCGATCGACTCGACCTCATCCCCGGAACCACCGAGGCGCTCAAAAGCTTGCAGCTGCTTGGCTACGAACTGATCCTGATCACCAACCAGTATCCGATCGGTGAAGGAGTCCTGACCCAGAGTCGCTACGACGAGCTAGCGCAAGGTCTATTAGACGTTTTCACCGACAACGGTATCGACGTGCTTGATGTCTTCTACTGCCCGCATGCGCGCGGCGACGGCTGCGACTGCATCAAACCCAGGCCGGGCCTCATCCAGCGAGCCCTGGAGAAGTACCCAGCCACCGAGCTTGAGCGTTCGATCCTGATCGGCGATTCAGACTCGGACATGGAGCTTGCTATCCATTTCGGCATGAAAGCCTTCGCTCTTCCCGGGTCAGCGCAAGCGGTAATTCATCCCTTAGTGAACCGGGTGGAGACCCTGTCAGATGTTCTCCCGCAGCTGGCCACGACTACGAATGATTCCCCAGATCAGATGACCCACCCGCTCCAGTAGAAGGCAGTTCGAGCCGGAACTGGACTTAAGCCTTCCGCAGGCCTGCAGGCTCTTAAGAACGTGTTAACAGTGGCTATGGGCGAGGGTGGGTTGGTTAGCGACACCTGGGGGGTGAAGGCGACCGAGGCGGACCGCGGCTTCGCATCCTTCTACGGCTCGAACTTCGAGACCATCCTGGCGGCGACCAGGGCCTTCACCACCGATCCCGATCTCGCCCGCGACTCGGCGCAGGAGGCGTTCGCCCGCGCCCTGCATCACTGGAGACGGATCAGCGACCAGCCCTGGGCAGTCGGGTGGGTGATCAAGACAGCGATCAATCACTGCCGGCGCCAGGCAAAGAGACGTCCGTCGGTTGAGCAACCGGCTTCAGTCATCGACTCAGGCCTCGGTGAGCGATTGGATCTCGTCGCCGCACTGCGAAGACTTCCTGCACGCCGCCGGATGGCGGTCGTGCTGTTCTACATAGGCGATCACTCGATCGCGGACACCGCGCAGGTGATGGGCTTGTCGGAAGGTGCGGTGCGCGCACATCTCACGCTCGCGCGTCAGGACCTTCGCAGATACCTGGAGGGTGCCGATGACTGATGAACTGAACTCGTTCGAGAAGGAGCGCGAATCTCTCGGACCTGCTTTGCGCGCGGGACTCAATGCTGGCCGCCACCACGTCGATACCGATCTCGCCGACGTACTCGCGCGGCGGCGTTCCTACCGGCGCAGGACCTGGGTGTTACGCGGCACGGCCGGAGCCCTTCTACTTGCGGCCGGGCTGGTCAACGGACCGTCGCTCGTCGATCGGCTGTCGGATGCTCGACCTGCAGTGGTCAGCGCGCCGGACGACATACCCGACCATCGCGCAGCCACGTTCGCGCTCAGAGCGATCGCTCAAGCAGGCTTGATGGATCCGCTCGGGTCCTTCTATGTGTTCGAAGGGACCGAACGCCAACAGGACGAGTGGGTCGTGTGGTTCGCATCGTCGGAATGCGTGCGCACCGAAACGATGGAGACGTGCCGCGCCGCCGCGGGCGAAGACGAGCTCGGTAACCCCCGCCCCGATACACGTCTCAGCGTCGGTGTCACTGACGACGGCGAGATGCGCGTGGTCTCGGTCGAGCGTTCCAGCGGACCGGTGCCTGAAGGCAACCGCGAACGCCTGCTCGCCTATTCGGAGTGGCCCGCTCCTGTGGAGCCCCATCCCGAGTTCGCGCCGATCCCCGTAACCAAGGGCGATCCCGACGCCGATGGCGATTCATTGCTCTACCGCGTCGCGAGCTACTGGGCCGGACCGATCCCCGACGAGCGGGTGACGTTCGGTTGCTTCGCCCGCGCATTCGATCAGCGGGATCAGGTCGTATACGAGTCGCATGCCTTCACCTTCGAGTCGCCGGAGGGAGACTCCCGCCGTAATGGCGGCGTCCTCCACTCTGGATTCCCCGCCGACACGGGCGCGCAACGGGTCGACATGGTCTGCGATCGGTTCACTGGGCCGGGGTGGACCCTCGCGTCGGAGCCAGAGGTCCGATTCCCCCCCGATGCAGGGTCCGTCCGCGTGATCGGTGACCTGGTGTGGCAAGACCGAGCCATCATCGGCATCCAGCTGCAGTGCACGACCTCAGTCCTCGACGCCAATGGCCAGGTACTAGGAGAGGTGACACAACCGAGGTCGGGGCCGTGGCCGCTGGGGGTCGGAGAAGAGCCACCTTTCCGAGACGGCCTCGACGTGATCGTCGACGTGCCCCAAGGGAGCGCCCCGAGCGACGTGCGCTTCGACTGCGTCGTTCCGAGCCCACCGACGCGTGAGCCTGATGATGAAAGGCCGGCCCCCCCGGAGCCTGATCAAGGGCGCGAGCCTCCATCGCGACCCCAGCATCCGCCCGAAGGACCGCGCCACGTCGTGGCGGAAGGCACCTTCGAAGGACCCGACTGGGGTGAGCTCGCCGGGCAGCGCTGGTGGCTTTACGCGTGGCAGGTCGATGGCTGGCGCTGTTGGTCTTTCGCCATCGGCGAAGCTGATAGCGGAGGCCGGTCGTGCGGGCCGCTCGAAGACGCGGGGGATGACCAAGAGGTGATCGGCAGTTCCGGAGGAATCCCCAGCGGGATGCACGACTCCGCGGCCTCGATCCTCTACGGCGAACTCGACGAACACGTTGCCCGCATCGAGATCCAACTCAGCAGCGGAGCTACTTACGAGGTGCACCCGATCGTGCCCGACGCGGACCTCGGGATCCAGGCGCGTTACTTCGTCGCGTTCGTCGAACCGAGCGAGTCTTATTCGATCACGGCATATGACGAGGGGGGCAAGGTTCTACAGAAACGCGACTACAAACACTAGGCAGAAGCCAGACGTCCAAGCCTGATCCCCTAGTCGACGAGGTCAACCGTCTCCGAAGGCGAGCGAGCACTCACGAGCGCTCCGTACGGTTCAGGGACGAGCGAACCGCGCTAGAAAGGGAAGACCTAGCCGCCGAGCAGAGGTGCCTAGCCAGGGAGCTGAGAACGGGACGGCATCTCTATGCCGCGGCCAGGTCGCTTCGAACCCGTTGCTCCACTCCGAATAGGCCTCAGCCGTAGGTCGACCGCTACTTTTGCATCACGCCAGGCGTCTACTAAACATGATGTTAACGAGGTCGATCGACGCCGCACCATGGAGGCCGATGGAGTCGCCAACAGCGAGTGATCTCTACCGGGCGCACGCGCCGGGCGCTTTGCGGCTGGCTTATCTGCTCACGGGTGAGATCGAGTCGGCGCATGACCTGATGCAAGACGCCTTCGTCAAGATGCTGGCCCGACCACATGTGCTCCTGCGAGATGAAGCGTTCGGGGCCTACCTTCGAGTGACGATCGTCAACCTTTCTCGCAGCCGCTGGCGCCGCATGCGGTTGGAGCAGCGATGGGCTAGAGGCTTGCCCCAGGAGCCTCCACCGGAGGCAGACGGATACGAGCAACGCGATCTTCTACGACGCGCGCTTCAGACGCTGCCGGAACGACAACGAGTCGCGATCGTGCTGAGGTACTTCGAGGATCTGACCGAGCAGGAGACCGCCGATGCAATGGGAACCAGCGTGCCGGCGATCAAGTCATTGGTCCAGCGGGGAATGGAAACACTGCGGACCCATCTGAAGGACGAACGATATGCCTGATCTTGAACGCGAGATCCGAAACCAGCTGGAGCGGGTTGCAGACGAGGCGCGTCTGCATCCTGAGCATGAAGCTCACACGCTGAGGAGGATCAGAAGACGCAGGAAGAACAGCGCGGTCTTGGGCAGCGCCCTCGCACTGGTGTTTGTGGGGGGTCTTGCTGCACTGGTCGTCTGGCAGCCGCCGGCGAGAGACGAGGTCCCGCGGCAGGATGACCGACACCCGCACCAGCTGCAGGTCGAGACACAGACCCTGGCGGTCGGGGATCAACCGATCGCGCTGGCTCTCGACGACAGCTCGCTCTGGGTAACCACAGGCCGTGACCGCGCTCTTCTACGCATCACAGATGGCCGGGTCGAACGCTCCTTCGCTGGTGGTGGTGTGGCCCTAGACGTGGAAGACGGTCGCGTATGGCAAACACGAGGGGGCGACGGAGGAGAGCCCGATGGTGAGCTGACAGCGACAAACACGCGCACCGGCGAGGTGGTCCAACGAGTCACCTTCGTAGGCGAGAGTCCATATGGGGTAGATGTAGCTCCTGAGGGCGTCTTCGTTGCGCTGAATGGAGGCGATCTAGCGCGCGTTCATCCCGGCGGCGACGAGTACATGCGCATCTCTCTGGGGAGAGGGCTCACCAATGTCGTCGCGGCGGACGGGACGGTTTGGGTGTCACAGCCCACCGAAGGAGTCGTCTGGCGAGTCGTGGTTAAAGGCGGCGATTACGAGACCAGGCCCATCGATCTCAGGGAACAGCTCGACGGGCAGAGTTGTCCGCAGGGATCAGCTGCTTACCGCGACCTTGTGTGGATAGCGGATCCCTGCTCGGCCAGCCTGTGGGTCCTCAACGGCAGCGGCGACGTGGTCGAGAGGATCTCGGACGTGGGAGCCAAGCCGGCGGACGTCGCGGCCGGTGGGCGCTACGTCTATGTTTCGAGCTTCCGACGCGATCACGTCGTGACGATCATCGATCAGAAGACACGACAGGTGCTCGCGTCGGCCGAAGCGGGTGAAGGTCCCTCCTCGATCGTGGCCGACGCGACCGGAGCGTGGGTGGCGAATAGCGAGGAACAGTCGCTCACGCGGATCACACTGCCGTGAAGAAGACGCACGACGAGCCGCCAACTCTAAGGCGGGGGCCGGAACTGCACGCACTTCTCCGCCATCCCTTTGTTCCGCGCTACTTACTCGCGCAGCTTCGCACTAAGTAGCCTCGCCCCGTCAGTTGATCGAGAAAGAGGCAGAACCTCGTAGGTAGGTCGGCGCCTCGATGGAACCCGTCAGCCGCCACTCGAACTGAACCTGCCTCTTGGAGCCTCCTCCGAACATCGACCCACCACCCATATAGGTGACGCCGGGCTTCAAGGTGTCGCGCATGGTGATCCAGGGCCACCACCGGCCGCCCTTCTCCCGGAAACGGAACGATTCCGTCAGAACGATGTCCTTGCCCAGCTCGTTGTGGTTCTCGAGCTCGTACTCGTGCTCGAAGCGAGCTCGCTTGCCAGCGGTGGTGAACGGGGTCAGCCACGAAGCCGTAAATGTCGTTCCTGCCTCAACGAGATGCCCCCCGACGAACGCCAGATCGACCGAGCGGCCGTCCCCGCTTTCGGTCCAGTGCCCTTGAAGCGTCGAGGCGGGAAGACCCCGTGTCTCAGATCGCCAAGTCGGACCGGGCTGTCGAGCATGGGCGACCTGCGGGATCAACAAGACGGACGCCACCGCGACGATGATCAAGCGTGCGAAAGCCATGGCGACAACGTTCGCCTTCGGCCTGCCGAGGACCTGCTTCGTCACAACTGCAGTGGAAGCCCAGATCGGCAATGGTCCGTAGCACACGGAACCCTGCTGCGCGATTTTGAACTCGATCCGCATAGGGACTATCAGCCGCGGAGCCTCGGGTGAGGTGTCCACTATGCTCCGCGACACCCGTCCACGATGGCCCGCGACATCACATGGTGTCGGAGGGCCGAGTCGAACCATCAGTACACGCCGCAGCAAGACTCACGACACGTGGTGCGTCATTGACTGTCAGCAAGTCCAGGCACGGGAGTAGGACCCACAGGACCGCCGCCCGCGGTCGGTGACCCGCTACGGGGGCCCGCCGAAGCGCGTGCCGTACGACGCGTACTGCTGATCCTCTTCTAGCTCTTAGCGGAGGCGGGGACCGCCGACCTGCCGGGCAGCGAGCCCGCGGGCGATCGGGATCCCAACGAACCGCGCGGTGCGCGTGCAGCTACCTTCGTAGCAGCCGTCGACGAACGGCGCCCACACCGCCGCGTCGGGTGCGATGGAGACATCGATGAACTCCCGGTTGGCAGCGCAGCTCCCGGTCCAACAACGGCCGTCCAGCGGCTGGCGCTTGTCGTTGACCGCGGTGGCTACTGTTTGTGTCATGTCTGAAGAACTGGTGAGTCCAGCTCCGGTTACGAGAAGCGAACTGGTCCGGCAACTTGCGGACGTGGGAGTGAAAGCGGGCTCGGTTCTGATGGTCCACTGCAGCCTGAGCTCGCTCGGGCATGTAATCGGCGGCGCGGACACGGTCGTGACCGCGCTACTGGAGACCATTGCGCCGTCGGGAACCCTTGTCGCAATGACGGGATGGGACCACGACCCTTATCACCTGAACGAATGGCCCGAGCAGAGACGGGAGGCATACCGGCGCGATCCCCCGCTGTTCGACCCGGACCTGTCTGAGGCGGTGAGAGAGTACGGCCGTCTTGCCGAACGTATTCGCACGTGGCGCGGCGCACACCACAGCTCGCATCCTGAAGCGCGGTTCTCCGCCATCGGTCGGCGCGCCCCATGGATCACGGACAACCAACCTTGGGACCATCCGGGAGGCCCAGGTTCACCGCTCGCGAAGCTCGTGGAAGCCGATGGGTCGGTCCTCATGCTCGGTGCGCCGCTAAACACGCTCACGGTTCTCCATCATGCGGAGGAACTCGCCGAGGTTCCCAACAAGATCGAAGTGACCTATTCCGTCCCAGTCAGAGCAGCCGGAACGGTGGAATGGCGGGATGTCCACGACATAGATACATCGAAGGGCGCATTCCCCTACGAAAAGGTGGTCTGCGATCGGGATGCGTTTGAAGTAATCGCCGAAGAAGCGTTGGCCTCAGGCATCGGCGTTGTAGGCAACGTTGGGGCCAGCACGAGCCACGTCTTTCCCGCAGAGGACTTGGTCCATTTCGCGGTCGCCTGGATGGAGAAGCATTTCTCATAGAGTGGCGAGGCCCGGACGAACCGGGCGCTCCGAGCTGTCCGGCGGTAGGGATCCCGCGGCGGCGCTGAGGAGAGTGATCCCCGCGCCCCCTACGATCAGAATGTGATGGGCCGCATGCACCGAGATGAAATCGACATCAGCCAAGCCCTCGTGCGGTGCCTCCTCGAGGAACAATTCCCGAAGTGGGCGGAGCTGTCGCTGCGGCGGATCGAGCCTGCAGGGACCGACAACGCGATCTTTCGACTCGGGGACGACTTGTGCGTCCGCCTACCTCGACACGAGGGACCGACAAAACCGGGTGGCAAGGAGATTGAATGGTTGCCGAGGCTGGCGCCACTGCTCCCAGTCGACATCCCTGTACCGGTAGCGCAGGGCAGCCCCACCGAGTCCTACCCGTGGTACTGGGACATATATACGTGGGTGCACGGAACGACCACCTCCATGAAGGCCATCGACACGATCCAGGCAGCACGCGACCTGTGCGAGCTCCTCTCGTCCCTTCAGTCACTAAATCCCATGGGCGCACCACCAGGACGCGGGATCGCTCTGGCCGAACGCGACGAGGCGATGCGCTATTGGTTCGCGAGGTTCGAAGGCGACCAGTCCGTGCTCGAGGAATGGCAGCGTGCCGTTGCCGCCCCAGCATGGGACGGTCCGCCGACGTGGCACCACGGCGATCTCGACGTCCGTAATTGGGTCGTGCGCCAGGGTCGCATCGCTGGAGTGATCGACTGGGCATCGATGGGGGTCGGCGACCCAGCGTGCGACCTCATGGTCGCGTGGAAGCTGCACTCAGCCGACGCGCGCGACGTCTTCAGGGAAACGCTTCAGGTGGACCACGCTACCTGGCAACGCGCCCGCGGCTGGGCGCTGTCACAAGCTGTCGCGATACTTGCGTACTACACGCCGGAGAACAATCCGATCCTCTTTCGCGAGGCTGAGCATTGGCTCGAGCTCATACTTAGCGAACGAACGTGAAGGTACGTCAACGCCATCGAGGAACCGGAGCTGCTCGCCGATGACATAGTCGAGTTTGTCGAGGGGATCGACTGGTGACCTCCCAGGATGACAGCGCAGCTCGAAAGGAAATCGAGACCCTCGAGGTCGAGATCCTCGAGTGTGTGCGCGACAGGAACACCGCACGTCTCGATCAGCTTCTGGGCGACGACTTCACTCTGACCACCGGAAGACCGGGGACC
>JADDQX010000009.1:0-412 GCA_016781115.1 Actinomycetota bacterium
GCCGACGGTCCGTGCGGCGGATCCGCGACGAGCTGGGCCTGGCCGCGAGCCGACAGCCCCTGCCCGTGCCGCGGACCCGCCCGGCGTGCAGCCTCTGCGACGGCGAGGGGAGCTTCTTCGTGTCGCGGGACGTGCACCTGTGCCCGCGCTGCGTCGCGGTGCTGGCGACGGGTGAGGCGCGTCTCGCCGTGACGCGGCTGACCGGCTGACCGGCCGCAGGCGCGACCGGCAGAATGTCTCGGTGCACCCAGAGACCACCACCTCGTTGCGGACGGACGGCGCCGACGATGCGCTGACCTCGGAGGTCGCGCGCGAGCAGGCCGTCCTGGATCGGGCACTGGCTCGGCTCGACGTGCTGCGCGCGGAGGCGCTGCGCTGGCAGGCCGAGTCCGTGCGGCCCACGGGCGGGTCG
>JADDQX010000009.1:610-29792 GCA_016781115.1 Actinomycetota bacterium
CCGTTCTGGGCAGCGGCGGCCTGCGCTGCCCCATCGACCGCCGCAGCAGCGGGTGAGTCCTCGTCGGTGGCCACGCCCCTGGTCCGGATCGCCGCCGGGATGCTGATCGCAACGGTGGTGCCCTCATCGAGCTCGCTCTCGACCGTGACCGTGCCGTCGTGCGCCTCCACGATCCGCTGGACGAAGGCGAGGCCGAGACCGAGCCCTCCGTAGGAGCGGGTCTCGGAGCCATCCAGCTGGTGGAAGTCGGAGAAGACCTTCGGGATGTCCTCCGGAGGGATCCCGATCCCCTCGTCCAAGATGGTGACGTCGACCCGCTGGTGGCGGCGGTCCTTCTTCGTGGCGCCCGCACCGCGTGCTTCGAGCCGGATCGTGCCGCCGCGCGGGGAGAACTTCACCGCGTTGTCGAGCACCTCTTCGAGAGCCCGCTGGATCAACCTCTGGTCCCCCGAGATGCGCGGGAGGTTCGGTTCTATGTCGGCAACGACGTTATGGGCAGCTGTCTTCGCGTCCCACTGCCGAGCCAGCGCCTCGACGATGTCGCCGATGTCGATGGGCTTGCTGCGAGGAGCGAGACGACCGGCCTCCATCGCCGAGAAGTCGACCAAGAGCTGGATGATCCGCTCGAGACGCGAGGTGCCCTCCAGGATCCCTCCGACGAACTTCTTCACCTTGTCGGGCGGGACCTCTTTGCGTCCGAGGATCTCGGCGTATCCCTTGATCGGCGTGAGCGGAGTCCGCAACTCGTGCGAGATGTTCGCCAGGAACTCGGATTTCATCCGCTCGACCTCGCGTTCGCGCGACATGTCTCGCAACACCGCTACGCCACCTGCCACGTCTCCCTCTTCAGCAGTCAGGACCGCACTGACGACCGCGACCGGCACGCGTTGACCGTTCTTCTTGGTCAAGAAGATGTTGTCGACGGATCCGGCCGCGTGCTCGAAGATCGGAAGCGGGACGCGCTCGCCGTGAGCGTCACAAGCGGCCAACACCTTCTCGACCGGTTTGCCGATCGCGTGCCGCGCCTTGAGCCCGGTGAGCAACTCGGCCTCGCGGTTGAAAGCGAGCACCTTGTGTTCGGCATCCGTGGCGACTAGGCCGTCCGCCATCGACTGGATGATCGTCTCGATACGCGCCCTCAAGCGATGCTCCTCACGGGCGGCGCCTCGGAGGTCGTTGGTCATCTTGAAGAGCGACGAGGTCATGTCGTTGAAGGTCTCGCCCAGCCGGCCAACCTCGTCATCTCCCGCGACGTCCGCCTGCGCGCGGAGGTCTCCCTCGCGCACCGCCATCGCAGTGCGGGTGAGCGCCTGGATCGGACTCGTGATGCGCCGCCCCGAGAAGTAGGCCAGCAACAGAGCGATAGCTCCCACACCTAGCGCCACGACGAACAGCGTCCTCGTCAGCTCCTCCCGGGTGTCGACGATGCTCTCGGCCGCAGACGACAGCACCAAGGTCGCTACGGGTCCGCCCCCTTGGCTGTCGAGCGTGGCGAACGCGCTGAAGAACGCGCGTCCCTTGAGCACCTGCCGCGACACGACGGGCTCGTCGACGGCGGTCATCTGTGTCTCGATCGACTTGGGAACCAACCGCGAGCCGCGGACGTCGGGCGGCAGTGTGGAGGCGATGGTGCGACCGTTCAGAACGAGCGAGGTTTTGGCCGCCAGCCGGGCGGAGATCTCTTGCACGTCGAGCTGGTTGATGAAGCGCCCCGCGGCAACGATCCCGGCGGTGCGATTCGGCTGCGCCGGGTCTGCCACTCTTCTCGCTGCCACGTTCGCGACGAGGTTGTCGCCGATCTCGGTGGCGCTTGCGGCGAAGTCCGTCGCGCCGTTCGCTACCTGCGAGACGACCTTCGTCCCCGCGATCTTCAGGAGCTCGATGCGGCTCAACCGCGGCGGCACACCCTCGGTGTCGGTCGCGAGATCGAACCCAAGGATCGCGCCCCGAGCGTCCAGGATCATGACGAAGTCGAACTCGAGGAACTTCAGCTCTTCGATGATGTCGCTGGCCAAGCCGTTGAGGTTCCCCCCCGCAGCAACCGGCACCTGAACCGTGTCGCGCAGGGTCGTCACGACCTCGACGTCTCCCGCCAGCTCTCGCGTGGCATCGTCTTCCAGCTCTGTCACGACGTTCCCGAGCTGCCGGTGCAACTGGGTGAGCTCTCCCTGCTCCACGTTGTTCGTCAACACACCCGTCAGCGCGGAGGCCAGCGCGAGCACGACCATCACGAGGAGCGCCGCGAACGACGCGACGAAACGGGTGCGGACGCTGGAACGGACCGCCGACCACAGCCATGCCGACATGGCCAGGTAACCGGCCAACTTGAAACCATGCGCGACGTAAGCGAACGTCGTGACGGCGCCGGTCCCGAAACTCGCATCCGGATCGAACGCGGTCAGCACCTCCGACACCGCGATGGCGAAAGCCCCCGCCGCCAAGCGCCGATAAGCCCGCGGACCGTTCTTGAACGAACCCGACAGCGCGGTTGCGGCGAGAAGGAGGGCAGCGCCGGCCGGCGCGAACAAGAGCGGCTGCTTGATCGCCACGACCGCTCCGGCGCCGGTGCGGACCCGGAGGCCTCCCGAAACGCCCACGAACACGAAGGCGAGGCCGACGGCCCGGGCGGCCGCCAGCAGCTGTTCCCCGTCGGCCTCGAAGGCGTACTCGCCGATGGTGAACGACCCCCCGTGGAGGACCTGGGCTAGCGCGAGGACGATGAAGCCGACCGCGACCGTGAGACGGTTCGACGGCTCCCCTGGAACCAACGAGCGGCGCGTGAGGGCCAGGATCGCTCCGCCCGCGGCCACCAAGAAGCCGAGGAACTCGATCGAGAAGTGCAGCGGGACTGCCATGAAGCTCTCAAACATCGTGAACAAGTGTCCCACGGCTTGCCGACGCTCTGCAGTCGGTGGGGTGGAGTTCTATCGGGCGGGGAGCCCCTCCAGATAGCGGAGGGCGTCGTCGAACGTGGCGACCGACACGACCTCTATGTCCTCCGCGACTCTCTCGGCCGCGGCGGCGTTCCCGGCAGGGGCGAGGAAGATCTCGGCCCCCGCCTCCTCGGCACCTGCGATCTTCTGTTCGATGCCGCCGATGGGGCCGACACCTCCATCGCATCCGATCGTCCCGGTGCCGGCGACCTTCCGCCCGCCGGTCAGGTCATCCGGGGTCAGTTGGTCGTAGAGAGCGAGCGTCATCATCAGGCCGCCCGACGGACCGCCGATCTTGCCGGTGTCGAAGCTGATGTCGAAGCCGGGGTCGAACTTGCGGTTCACGTCGTCCATGAACACTCCGATGATCGCGGAATCGGGATCGTTCGGATCGGTGATCGTGCCGACCTCCAGCGTTCGCCTGTTGCCGTCCCGCTCCAGCCCGATGGTGAGCTCTTCGCCGGGCTCATGGCTCCCGATGACGCGGCCCACCTCACAGGTCGTCGCCACCGGTTGGCCTTCCACCGAAACGATGATGTCCCCCTCCTGAAGCAGCCCGTCGGCGGGCGCCTCTCGAGCGGTCTCGACCACCCGAGCGCCGTCGCCGGTGGGACGTGCGAGACCGAGGGCCGCGAGCGCGACCTCTTGAGCCGCTTGCTTGCTGCGGCGCATCTCCACCTTCTGGGCTTCGATCAGCTCGCCCAGCGACTGGCCGCCCGTGACCTGGTCCTTCATGACGATCGCGGTGGAGTCGTCGAACGCGCTGGCGATCATCTGCGAGACCGTCACCTGCGGATCGACGCTGACCGTCGTCAGCAACAGGCTGCCCTCGGACGAGTACGACTGGGTGGAGCCGACATCGACCAGTTGCTCGACGTCTCTCACCGGGCCGGGAAGGTACGCGTAGAACACCGGGATCGGCGCGTAGAAGGCAGCCAAGATGACCGTGATCGCGAGCGCGCCGAGGATGATCAGCCGCGGCCCTGCCCCCTTCACGGGCTGAGCCGGACCGCCGTTAGCACTCCACTCCGGTTCCTGCATGAGACAAGGGTAGGTCGGTCGGAGCCTTACCGGACGACGTCGTGCCTCATGCGGCGGTCCGCCTTCGCAGCATCCGCAGCGCGGCCAGAGCGCCGGCTACTCCGAATCCGGCGGCCGCGCCACGCGCGAGCCCGCTCCTCTTTACGCTGGTCCGGCCCAACCTGATGTTCTCCCGGGCCCGCTCACCGCCGTGGATGAAGGTGTCGAGGTTGGAGTGGCGGCACGTGAACCCGGCGGAACTGAGCTTCTCCGTGGAGACGATCCAGGGGTGCATGACGTAATGCAGCATGCCTGCGGGAGCCTCGGCGAGACCCAGGGACCACATCCGCTCCGCCAGTGAGAAAGCCACCGGCTCCGGGAGGTCGATCTTCGGACGGCGGATGATCGAAAGCATGTCGTCGGCCTCGAGCCACCCTTCGGCAGCCAGGTTGTAGACGCCGGGAAGATCCTCGAAGACCGCAAGCGCTAGAGCGGCGGCCACGTCTTCTTCGTGAACGAACTGCAGCGGTGGTGCATGGTCCTGCACGGCGAACAGGATCGGGAGCTCGAGCGCATGAGACCAGGCGTTGTCCACGTGCGGCCCGAACACGATCGCGGGCCGGAACACCGTGATCTTCAGCTCGCGGAACTGCTCCTCGACCTCGCGAACGACGTATTCCACCTCAAGCTTGTGAGCGGCGTAGGAGAAGTCCAGGTTCGCGCGCAACGGCGCGTCCTCCACCAGGGGGATCTTGTTGTCGGGATGGGCGCCGTACACGATGGCGGACGAGGTGTAGACGACCTTCCAGACGCCTGCTCGTCCGGCGGCTTTGAAGACGTTCTGGCTGCCGTTCACGTTGACGTCGCGCATCGCGGTCTCGTCTTTGATCGGGTCCATGATGAAGGCGAGATGGATCAGGACGTCGACCCCCTGGAGCCGGCGCTCGATTGCGGGGTCTCGCACATCTAGCTCGTCGAAGACGAAATTCTCGTGGGTGAAGCCGGGATGTCTCACGTCGAAGCCCAGAACACGCTGCACTCGCTCGTCCGCGCACAGATCTGCTAGGAGGCGCGTGGCGATGAATCCGGAGGCTCCGGTGACCGCGACCGTCAGGCCGTCCTTCTGGGGGGACATGCCGGGAGAGTATCTGTAGGCACCGTTGGTGGGACGATAGAGAGATGAGCCAACCGTTCGGCGACATCCCGCTATTCCGCGAACTGCAGAGGATCCTGGCTTCCGGGCAGGGGCCGGTGAACTTCGAGATCGCCCGTCAGATCGCAGGGACGATCGCGACGCAAACGCCGGATCCGTCGCCGTCGCCGGAGGCGGCGCGAACGTTCTCGGCCGCGGTCCGCGATGCCGAGGTCCTGCTTAGCGGGTACACGCGGCTCGCGCTGGACGAGCCGATAGTGACCAAGACGATCGGCCGCGCCACCTGGGTCTTAGCGGCTCTCGATGGGTGGCGGTGGTTGCTCGAGAGCCTCGCGGGCCGCTTCACGTCGGAGCTCTCTACGCTGGGGGCCGAGGCCGGAGCGCCGCAGCCGAATCCGATGGAGCAGATGATGGGGCAGATCGCTCCGCTGTTGCTCGGGATCCAGGTCGGCACGGTCGTCGGTCATCTGGCGAACGACGCGTTGACTCGACACGATCCTCCGATCCCATTCGAAGACGACGGCGCGCTCTTCTTCGTCACCCCGAACGTCGACCGACTCGTCGACGAGTACGACTTCGAGCCGACGGAGTTTCCGCGTTGGCTCGCGCTGCACGAAGCGGCTCGCCACATCGTGCTCACGGCGACGCCTTGGGTGAGTCGTTACTTCCGAAGCTTGTTGGTGGCGCTGGTCGACGCCATCGAGATCGACACGAGCAACCTGGAGCGACGGCTGATCGATCTGCAATCGGGGGGGCCGGACGCGCTCACCTCAGGAGCGGGGCTCGACCAGATGATCCCCGTCGCACAAACGGAGCGGTACCAGCGGGCGCTGGGAACCCTGAAGAGCTTCCTCGCGATCTGGGACGGCTACGCCGAACACGCTGCCGCTGCGGTCTCACCTCAGCTGCTGGCCGACACCACCCGCATCGACGAGGGCATGGCGCGACATCTGGCCTCACCGAGCGACGGCAAGGCCATGCTCGCCAGCGTCCTCGGCATCGAGCGAGACCGCGCGTTGGAGACCGCAGGGAAGACCTTCTGCGCCGCGGTCGTTCAGCTGAAAGGGATCCGAGCATTGAACGCGGTGTGGGCCGCGCCCGACAACCTGCCGACGCTCGCCGAGATCAAGGACCCGTTCCTCTGGATGGAAAGGGTGCTCGCGGAGGAGGGCTCGGCTTCGTAGCCCCGTTCACACGGGGAAGATCTCGCCCTCGACGTTGCCGTCGTCGATCCAGAGCAGGCCCATCGATGTGAATGGCGCCTGTCTCTTCCACGTGGGGCTGCCGGGGTTGAAGACCAACAGCCCGTCTCGGTCTTCGTTCCAGGGGATGTGCGAGTGTCCGAAGACCACGACGCGAGCGTGCGGGAAGAGCTGCCTCATGCGCCCGTGGCGCCCGGCCTTCTGACCCGAGTCGTGGATCATGCCGATAGTCACCCCGCCCAGGGTGACCTCGGCGGTCTCGGTTGCGCCCCACTCCCGAACGTCCATCCCGTCGCAGTTCCCCATGACGACGGTCAGCGGAGCAAGGGCTTGAAGCTCGTGCAACAGGGCCGGATCGATGACGTCGCCCGCGTGCAGAATGTGATCGGCGCTCTCGAGATAGGGCCAGGCTCCCGTGGGGACCGTCCGGCTCATGCCCCTCGTATGAGTGTCCGCGAGCACCGCCACCTTCACCCCCCAATCATGAACCGTGGGGGCCGGGGGTTACGGCGGGGGGCGCAGGGTGGGGCAGGTGGTCTCGATCGCCGTTCGGATGGGGTGATCGAGGTCGGGGCCTGGGAGCTTCGTCTTGCCCTCGATGTAGTAGCCACCGCTCCACGACCCCCACAGGTGCTGGCGGCAAAACGAGTCGACGATCATCCACTCGCGCTCGTCCTCTGGACGCTTTGGCGCCGAGAAGAAGCCGGTGAGGGGGCCGTAGAGGCGGCTCTGGAACTCCGCGATCCGGTCCGCGTCCTTTCCGGTCTCACGAGCGAAGTAGCTCCCGTGGCCCTCGTTCAGGTATTCGTCGTCGCCGAGCGGCGGCAGGGCGCCGACGCCGGCGGGCGTCATCCCAGCCGGGGTGTGCTGCGCACCCTCGAACAAGCGCCGCCGAAGCTCCTCCGCCGTCAACTTCCCGTCGCCCACCTCGCAGCGCCGCCGCGCTCCGCCGCAGTCGAAGCGGCCGCGGGAGATGACTCCTCCCGCCTGCAGGCGGCTCGGTCCCGCCATGTCCTGGCGGGCCTGATACAGAGCGTTCGCGTAAGTGCCGGCGATGACGGGGGTCGCGTTCGACGTCCCGCCGAAGCCTCCCGATCCGGTACCGCCGACGAAGGGCGAGCCGTACGCAGCGGGATAACGGCTCCCGAGGCTCGCGATGTCTGCGGGTTTCCCGTGGCCCGTGTAAGAAGCGTGAGAGCCGGGGCTGACCGCTCCGACGGTCACGATCCAGTCCGGACCCTCCTGCGACGAGAACAAGGTCGTGTTGGGGATCAGGAAAGCGTTCTCTTGGCCGTTGCCGGCCGAGAAGAAGACCGTCTGCCCGCGCTCGCTTGCCTGCTTCTGGAGCTTCACGTTCGAGCCGTTGTAGAAGCGGTCGCGCGTCACGGGCGTGGCGCTGAAGCCGTACGAGTTCGTGATCGCGTCTATCCAGGGCTGCTTCATCGCCCACGACAGGGCGGCCTCGCCGCTCTTCTGGTCCGCGATGTCGAGGAAGACCAACAAACAGCTGGGACAGGTCCCGTGGATGTTGCCGACCGACACGCTCGAGGTCCCGGTGCCGTGCGACCTGGACGGACCGTGGATCTTGCTGCCGCCGAAGTCGATCGCGCCGATCACCTTCGTGTCCGGCATCCAGTAGTAGTGGAGCTTCTTGCCCTCGCTCTTCTTGACGCCCTCCCACAGCTTCTCGTCCTTCTTGTCGAGCGTCTCGATGACGGCGGTCTCGTTCTTCTCTTCCAGGCTTAGATCGAGGTCCTTGTAGGAGGTGAACTCGGACGGCTTCGGGAAGCCCGGGAGCCAGCGGTCCGGCGCCTTATCCAGCGGCAGGTCGTTCGCGGGATCGCCGTCCTTCGCCTGGGGCATCTTCGAGGCGAGGTAGTCCCAGTGGTAGGGGGCGAAGGTGAAGTCGATGACCGCGACGACCGTGGCGTCGCCCGGGCCGGCGGAAGGGGCAGAGGAGGGTTCCCCCGCCTGTACGACCACCTCGAACCCAGCCTTCTCCGTGGTCTGCGCGGTCGCTGGGGCCAGTTGCGCCGTAAGCGCGAACAAGGCCACCAAACCGACGAG
Source organism: Actinomycetota bacterium (assembly GCA_016781115.1). Classification (GTDB taxonomy): domain Bacteria; phylum Actinomycetota; class CADDZG01; order CADDZG01; family WHSQ01; genus MB1-2. The sequence continues at coordinate 8,986 of JADDQX010000009.1, forward strand.
AGTGCGCCGCACGACCATCCTTCCCACGAGCCAACCGGGTCGTGGCTAAGGTTCGCTCAGGAGGTGGCGGTTCCTGCCTGTTCCAACTCCCGCGCTGGCCCGGTACCGACGCCGCAGGTCGGACAGCTCGGGTCGCGCCGCACCTTCACCTCGGCGAACTTCGTCGTCTGAGCGTCGAACGTCAACAGCCGCCCCACCAGGGGGTCGCCGTACCCGACGATGAGCTTCAGTGCCTCGTTAGCTTGGAGACACCCAACGATGCCCGGGAGCACGCCCAGGACGCCTGCCTCGCTTCAGGTGGGGGCCAGCTCTGGCGGCGGAGCCTCTGGATAGAGGCAGCGGTAACAGGGGCCCTCGTACGGGACGAAGGTGGAGGCCATGCCCTCGAAGCGGAAGATCGAGCCGTGGATGACCGGCTTTCGCAGCGCGACCGCCGCATCGTTCACCGCGTAGCGCGTTTCGAAGTTGTCGCAGCCGTCGACCACGACGTCGTACTGCGCCAGAAGCTCCTCCGCGTTGGAGGCATCGATCCTGAAGGGGTGGAGGACCACGTCGATGTCCGGGTTGAGCTTGTCGATCTCCTCCTTGGCCGACTCTGCCTTCAGCATCCCGATGCGTTCGGTGTTGTGGATCACCTGGCGTTGAAGGTTGCTCGCCTCCACGACGTCGGAGTCGACGATGCCGATCGTGCCCACCCCGGCCGCCGCCAGGTAGAGGAGCGCAGGAGATCCCAGGCCGCCCGCGCCGATCGCGAGCACCTTGGAGTTGAGTAGGTCGAGCTGACCCTTCTCTCCCACCTCCGGAAGGATGAGGTGGCGCGAGTAGCGGTCACGCTGCTCTTGATTCAGAACCTTCGGCACGGTGAAGTCGAAGCCGAGGTCCTTCCAGCGCGAGAAGCCGCCGGCCATGCTGGTGACGTTGGTGTAGCCCAGCTCCTTCATCATCTTCGCGGAGAAGGCGCTCCGGACCCCGCCGGCGCAATAGACGACGACCTCGGCGCCCTTGTCGGGGAGCACGTCTTCGATCCGGCTCTCGAAGTGCGCTCTGGACAGGTGCGCGGCCCCCGGGATCGCGCCGTTGGCGACCTCGTCCTGCTCGCGCACGTCGAGCAGGTGGAAGCGCTCGCGACGATCGAGCCTCTCTTTGATCTGCTGCGGCGTCACCTCGCCGACGTCGGCTTTCGCCTGGCGAAGGAGGTCTCGGAAGTTACTCATATATGCACGTGATTATAGTGCCTAAGTACCTAGGCGGAGACGAGCGCCGCCTCGATCTCGCGGAGCGACGGGTTCACGAGGAGCTCGCCCCCCACCTCGACCGTCGGCACCGTGCGGTACCCCCCCGTCTTCTCGATGATCCGGTCATCGTAGGAGCCGTCCCGGTCCAGGTCGATCTCCTCGTAAGAGATGCCCGCCTCTTCCAGCTGCCGCTTGAGGCGCCGGCAGTAGCCACACCAGGTGGTGGAGTACATCGTCACGATCGGCGTAGAGCTCATCCATTTCCTTTTTGCCCGTTTCGCGTTCAAGATAAGCGCCCTGATGGCCGCCGACTCCAGCCCCGGTTGCTTCCGCGACCACGTCGCTGCTCCGAGGAACCTTTCTCGCATCGGGTTCTATCCCGGTTGCCCCCGGCGAGCGCGGCTCGCCACCGGGCGACAGACGCCATGAGAGCCGTCGTCTACGCGGGCGATGGGACCGTCAGGGTCGACGACATTCCCGAGCCGGAGATCACAGAGGTCGGCGACGTAATAGTCGAGGTGCGCAAGACGGCCATCTGTGGGTCGGATCTGCATCTGCTGGACGGAAAGACACCGGGCATGCGCCCCGGCGGGGTGATCGGGCACGAGTTCATCGGCAAGGTCGCAGAGCTGGGGGCGAACGTGTTCAAGCATCACCAAGACACGCGGGTGCTGGGCTCGTTCTTGATCTCCTGTGGCGCCTGCAGACACTGCATCGCGCGGCGCTTCAATTTCTGCACGAACCGCAGGGCTCTGGGGCTCGGGACGCTCACCGGCGACCTCGACGGCGCGCAGGCGGAGTACGTGCGGGTTCCGAACGCGGACGTCAACCTGCGGCTCCTAGGCGGCGCGCTGTCGGGACTCAGCGACGAAGAGGCCTTGTTCGGCGGCGACATCTTGGCGACCGGGTTCTATGCAGCCTCGTTGAGCGAGATCAAGCGCGATGACGTGGTGGTGGTGATCGGAGCAGGTCCGGTCGGGCTCTTCTGCGCGGCCGCGGCCGGTCGTTTCTCGCCGTCGAAGGTGCTGCTGTTGGATCAAGACCCGGCGCGGGTCGCGTTCGCGCGAGAGCAGATGGGCCTCGACGCGATCGACGTGTCGTCGAGCGACGCTCAAGCCGAGGTGGCCGCGGCGACGGAAGGAACGATGGCCGACGTTGCCATGGATGCGGTTGGCTCGGTCATCGCCGTCAAGGACGCGATGAAGTGCGTGCGCGATGGGGGCCGCGTCACCGTCGTGGGCGTGTACGGCGCGGAACGCTACGAGCTCCCGATGGGCGTCGCCTGGGTGCGCGGCATCGACCTCCGGTTCTCCGGGATGGCGAACGTGCACGCCCACTGGGACGACGCGCTGCTGGCCGTCGCGAAGGGCGACCTGGACCCGACGAAGGCGATCACGCACCGCCTTTCCTTAGACCAAGCTGAAGAGGGCTACGCGCTCTTCAGAGCCCGCGAGGCGATGAAGGTAGTCCTCACGCCTTAGTTGGCTGGTTCAACAACGCGGCATCCGCAAGGTGGTAGCGGGATCGGTCGAGCCGGAGAAGATGACCGTCACCCATAGCCGGCCATCGCGCTCGATGGCGCCGACGCCGACGTGGGTGAAGCCGCGCGACAGGATGTTGTCTCGGTGTGCGGTCGAGTTCATGAAAGCTTGCTGGAGGGCATCCACGCCCTGCCCCACCGCGATGTTCTCGCCCAGTCTCGACCAGCCAACCACGCGGGAGCCGAGCTGATCGGAGGGGCTGTGAGACAGCGACTGCGTCGCCACCATGTCCCGCGTGTGGCGACGGGCGACCTTCGAGAGCTCGGGGTCGAGCTTCAGCGAAGGCGACGCTGCCTCGGCGCGAGCGGCATTGGTCAACTGCGCGAACTGAGATTCGGATGGCCTGAACGTCCAGCACGAGCTCGACGCAGCTGCACCGACCGAGTCGACATCGGGTTCCGCCTGCGCGGACGAGGTGACATGGCTATGCCGGGCTGTGGCTTTAGCGCGGGGGCAGGCCGAGGTCGCGGCAGCCACCACCACGTATCGCCCCGGCCGGTCCTTCAGGCGGATCTTGAAGTTCCCGGCGACATCGGTCCGGGCGGTGGCCACCCGTGCCCCGTTGCGCTTCAAGATCACCGAAATGCCTGAGCGGCAGGCTTCCGAGTCGGCGGTGACGACCCCCGTCGCCACCACATGTCTCCGGAGCGTCAGGCCGAGCGACCTCACCGGCGCCGGCTCGTCGCCGCTGGGGCTGGGAGACGGCGTCGGGGCGGGTGACGCGGGAGCGGGTGACGCGGGGGCGGGTGACGCGGGAGCGGGAGCGGGAGACGCGGGAGACGCGGGAGCGGGAGCCTGCGGGGCGGGCTCCTCCGGCACAGGTGTCGGCGAGGTGGTGGCAGGGGTACGCGATGGTGCGGGCGACGGGGGTAGTTGCTCGCTCTGCGTGAACGAGGGCGCAGGCGTAGGGGTCGCGACAACTCTGGGCTCCGGCTCGATCGGGACCGCGGCGACCTGCTGAAGTGACCGGAAGAGGTTCAGCCGCCCACCCGTGACCGTCTTGCCCGCCAAAGCGGGTATGGCGACGGCTCCCTTCAGCAGCGCAGACTTAACCCGCGCCGCGTCGAGGCCGGGACTCGCCGCCTCCAAGATCGCCGCGGCCCCCGCCACATGTGGCGTGGCCATCGAGGTCCCGGAAAAGGTCGCCAGCTCGCTTCCGGAATAGCTGGTACCGACGCATGCCACCTGTACGTCGTCAAGGTCGGCGCCCTGTCCGACGATCCCGTCGCCGTCCGCGACGAGCCGGAATCGGATCAGAACCCCGCTCCTGCCGTCGAATCGCGAGAGGTCCGCCGAGACCTCGCTCCAGCGACCGCCCGACGATCCCGTCCAGGAGCCCAGGCCTGTCCAAGTTGTTCCGTCGGCAGATCCTTCTGCTACGAGTCGATCGTCATTCGCCTCCACGTCGAGACGAAGCGCGGAGCGGAGCCGGCATCCTGCGCCGCCGCGAAGGTCGGCGCCGTTCCGCATCTGGACCGACGCGTTCACGCCGGCGGTGTACGGGCCGTCGGGATTGTCGGCGAGATAGCTCCCGTAGTTATCGGTGGCGAGACCCCAGGTGGGCTGCGCGCTCCACCGGTCACTGAAGCCGGTCTCGAACGAATCGCGGAACGGCACCGTCTGGCTCGGGACCGTGCTCAAGATCCCCGATCCCGGGGCGCCGAGGTCGACGTTCGTCGCGCCGTAGTTCGAGAAGCTGGAGAGCTGATCCCCCTGCGTCATCGACCCCACGCACACGATGTTCGACGACGCGTAGTTGCACGGGTACGACGGCACCTGATCGTTGTTGGTCGATTCGTTGCCTGCGGCTACCACGAACAACGTCCCGGGCCAACGCTCGATCGCGTCGGCGAGAGATCTGGAGGAAGAAGGACCGCCGAGGCTGGCGTTCACGACATCGATGCCCATCGCGCCCGCGTAGGAGAAAGCGGACGTGATGCTCGACGTGGTTCCCGACCCGTCCGCGTCCAGCACGCGCAGAGGAACGAGATCAACATTCCAGCTAACACCGGTGACGCCTAGGCCATTGTCGCCCACGGCGCCAACGGTCCCCGCGACGTGGGTCCCGTGTCCATGAAGATCGAGCGGATCGTTGTCGCGAGCTACCCAGTCCCAGCCACGGAAGTCGTCCACGTAGCCGTTGCCGTCGTCGTCTACGCCGTTGATCTCCTTCCCTCCACCCGACTCCGCCGGATTGCTCCAGATGTTCGGCGCCAGGTCGGGGTGGTCGTAGGCGACGCCGGTGTCGACGATCGCTACTTCGACCTGGTCCGCACCCGTAGTGACCTGCCACGACTCGGGCGCGTCCACGTCGGTGTTGCCAGGGTTCTGAAGTCCCCACAGACTGGAGAAGCGAGGATCGTTCGGCGCGATCACGCCGGCGGTGTAGATGTGATCGGGCTCCGCGTAAGCAACGGCGGGATCACCGCCGATTCTGCGTCTTGCTTCCTCCACACTCACTCCAGCAGGAAGGGCAAGAAGTTCCGCTCCCGGGATCGGCAGTTCGCGGAGCAGCCGGGCGCCGAGATCCCGCCGTACGCCGCCGCGCGCCGCTTCTGAGGCATCGGAGCGAAAACGCACGATGACACGGCCTTGGACGAACGGCTGGTCGGAGTCCGCGATCGCGCTGCTGCCGGGTCCCGCTTCGATCAGAGGTGGCGATCCGGCTCCCGGAACCTTTGCAGCATCGTTAGGTTGATCGTCGATGACCCGCTGGCTGATCGCGGGACTGAACGTCCTCGCGGAGCCCGGGCCCTGATCGGGTGGCTCAGCGTCGTAGGTGACCGCGACGACGCCGGAGATGACTGCCACCGCGATCGTCACAGCGAGAACAAGCTTGGTGCGCGTGGTCACGGCTCTTCCTCGCTATGCCGATTTCGCCTGGGGCGAAGGATCGAGGGCGGGTGGCGTCCCGAGGGGACGCTCTGCCGCTCCAGCATCGCGAGGGTGGATCTCCGGCGGAACGTCGTCCAACTCATCTTTCACCCGCAGGATCTCGTCGAGGGCGTCGAAGAACGCATCGAGCATGGCCGCGTCGAAGTGAGTTCCTCTTCCCTGGCGCAACACGTCGAGCGCTTCGATCAAGTTGAAGGCTTTGCGATAGACGCGGTCCGTCGTCAGCGCGTCGAAGACGTCGGCGATCGCCGCGACCCGCCCCTCGAACGGGATCTGATCGCCGGCGAGGCAGCGGGGGTATCCGGTGCCGTCCACCTTCTCGTGATGGGTCCACGCGATAGTCGCGCCCACCTCTCCGAGCTCCGAGCGCGTGCCGGACAGGATGCGATGGCCGATGCTCGCGTGCTCCTGCATCGCGCGGTACTCCTCCGGAGTCAGCCGGCCCGGCTTCAACAGGATCCGGTCCGGGATCCCGATCTTCCCGACGTCGTGCATCTGGCTCGCCACCCTGATCAACTCCGCTCGCTCGGCGTCCTCGCCGAGGTGCCGGGCGAGGATCTCGCAGTATCGGCTCATCCGCTGCACGTGCAGCGCCGTCTCTTCGTCTCGGTACTCGGCCGCGATCGAGAGCCGATTGATCGTCTCCTCGCGCGACATACGCAGCTCGTTCTGGGTCTCCTCCAGCCTCTGCACCGCGGTCCACAACTCGGAGGTCCTATGCCGAACCTTCTCCTCCAACAGGTCCTTCTGGTTCAAGACCTCGCGATGCAGGGACCGGATCCTGAGCAGGTTCTCGATCCGAAGAAGCACCTCGACGCGGTCGAACGGCTTCGGGAGGAAGTCGCTGGCGCCGGCGGAGAGAGCCCTCTGCTTCGTAGGTGAGGTGGCGTCCGCCGTCAGGACGAGGATCGGCAGGTAATCGGCGGGTGGAACCAGTGGTCGGAGTTTCTCCATGACCTCGAACCCGTCCATGTGAGGCATGTGGAGATCCAACAAGACGAGATCCGGAAGCGACGCGGCGGCGAGCTGCACGGCTTCTCTAGGATCGGTCGTACTCACGACGTGCATGTAGCCCTGCAACCGCAGCAGCTTCTCCAGAAGGACGACGTTCTGCCGTTGATCGTCGACCACGAGGATCGTGGCCTGGTCGAACTGGATCTTCACGTCGTCTCCTCGACCAGACGCAGATCTTCCGTCCGCTCGGCGAGGGTGTCCTCGATAACCTTCTTGAACGCGGGGATGTCGAAGGGCTTCGTCAGGTAGGCGCGAGCCCCTGCGTGCAAGAGGCGCTTTATCTGTCCTTGGGTTGCGTCTGCGCTCAGAACGACCACCGGGATGTCGGCCGTCAGCGGCTCGAGTTGAAGCCGGTGCAATACCTCTTGGCCCGGGATGTCGGGCAGGTTCAGATCGAGGAGCACTAGGTCGGGGCGCTCTCGAGACGCCATCTCGACCGCGTCCACGCCGCGCTCACACGAAATCAAGCGAATGTCGGGGATCCGGCCGAGAATCCGCTGGACGAGCAGCAGGTTAGAAACGTTGTCCTCCACGTAGAGGATCAGCGAACTCGTCTGCAGCTCGAGCTTCTCGGACTCGAGCGGGGCATCATCGAAACCTGCGTGTGATGCCTGGTTGAGCTCCAGCGAGAAGGTGCTGCCGGTGCCCACGACCGAATCGACGTGGAGCGACCCGCCCATCGCCTCCGCCAGCCTGCGGCTGATCGCGAGCCCGAGTCCCGTGCCCTCGATGTTCGTGGTCTCGGCTCCCAATCGCTCGAAGGGGGTGAATATCGCTTCGACCTGATCCCGGCGGATCCCACGGCCGGTGTCGGAGACCGAGATCGACACACGGCCGCTGCCGGAGACAGATGAAGAGACGGTGACGGCCCCCGCGTCCCGGTTGTACTTGATCGAGTTCGAGAGGAGGTTGATCAGGATCTGCTTCAGCCGCTGCTGGTCCGCCATCACGTGCAGTCCCGGATCGGTGGCTTCCACCGTGAGCGAGATGTTCCGCTGCGATGCCAGCGGCCGCACGAGCCTGGTTGCTTCATCTATGACGTAGACGAGCGGCACCGGCTCGACGGAAAGCGCGAGCCGCCCCGTCTCGATCCGAGAGATGTCGAGGATCTCGTTGATCAGCTCGAGGAGATGTTTGCCGCCTCTGATCATCTCGGCGACGTTCTCCGCTTGGTCCTCCGTCAGATCGTCCAGCTCTAAGAGCTGGCCGAACCCCAAGATCGCGTTCAACGGCGTCCGAAGCTCATGGCTCATCCGGGACAGGAACTCGCTCTTGGCGAGGTTGGCGCGCTCGGCCATCTCCCGACCCATCCGTAGAGCGGCTTCGGCTTCGACCCGTTCCGAGATGTCTCTGATGAACACGTGGAAGGACATCCCCGCGGGATCCTCGACCGCCCACAAAGTCAGTTCGACGGGGAACTCGTGGCCCTCGCGGTTAACTACAGCGAACTCCACCGTCCGTCTGAGCGAGGCGCCTTCACCCCCCGCTAGGAGCGCGATCAGCCCCTCTCGCGATGAGTCGACCAAGCGAGGCGGGACGAGCGTGTCGATGAAGGACCGCCCGACGACCTCTTCAGGAGACCAACCGAAGAGGTCCGCGGCAGCCTGGTTCCACTCCCAGATCGTGCCCCACGCGTCGGTCGAGACGTACGCATCCTTCGCGGTGTTGATGATCATGCGGTAACGGTCGTCGCTCGCCTGCAGGGCCTCGCGCATCCTCTTCGCGGGACCGATGTCGCGCGCGATCGACGCCGCTCCGACGATGCTCCCGTCCGAGGACCTGATCGGCGACACCGATAGCGCGATATCGAGGAGGCGGCCGCCCTTCGTCATCCGCTGCGTCTCGTAGTGGTCGATCGTGCCGCCGGACAGGATCTGGGCCAAGATCTTCTTCTCTTCGCCCTCGAGCGCGTCGGGGATCAACAGAGCGATCGACCGACCCACCACCTCGCCCGCGGAGTAGCCATAGAGCGCCTCGGCGGCGGGGTTCCAGCTCCTGATGATGCCGTTGACGTCCTTCGTGAGGATCGCGTCGACGCTCGACCGCACCACGCCCGCCAGCAGCTGGTTCTCCTCGCTCGCCAGCTCAAGCGCAGCTTGTTTGTCGAGTCCCGCCTTCCTTGACTCGAGGAGATCCATGACGAGCGCCGCCAGCTCCTTCAGCGTTCGCGCCGCCTCCGGTGCGAGTGGGTCGCGCGGCTCCCTGTCGATGATGCATAGCGTGCCGAGCCGTTCTCCAGCAGGGGTCACCAGGGGCGCTCCCGCGTAGAAGCGGATGTAGGGGTCGCCGGTGACGAGCGGGTTCGTGGCGAAGCGAGGATCCGCGGTCGCGTCGGGGATCACCAGCACTTCATCCGAGGCGAGCGCGTGACTGCAGAAAGAGACGTCCCGCGAAGTTTCGCGTGTGGAGTATCCGAAACAGGACTTGAACCACTGCCGGTTCTCGTCCACCAGCGACAGGAACGCGATCGGGACGTTGAAGATCCGGGCCGCGGTCTGGGCTATCCGATCGAACGAAGCCTCGGTCTCGGAGTCCAGCACCTGGTACGAACGAAGCGCGGCGAGACGCCGCTGTTCCTCGATGGTTGCTGTCTCCAAAGGTCTCCCCACTGTCGCGTCGTTAGGCGGTAGACCCTCTGCTCGAACCCCTACGCAGGGTTATTCGCAGCCTGCTGCAACGCGGTTGCCACCCTCGCGTAACAGCAAGGCAACAATTGGCAGAAACCGGGTATTTATTCCACCCGAATGGGGGAGCTGGGCGGGAGGGCCGACGCCGGGGCCGAGCCTTCGTCAAGAGCAGCGGTGAAAACCCGCGCCCGCCCCGCTGTCTTAGCGTCGTACAGAGCCGCATCGGCTGCCCTGTACAGGGTGTGGAGGTCGTTGCCGTCCAATGGGTACTCGGCGACACCCGCGCTGAAGCTCGCGCTGAACGAGCCTTCGGAACCCTTGAACGCCAGACCTTGCAGCTGCTTCAGGACCTCTGCCACCCGCCTTGCGGCTTGGTCCCGCGGTGCGCCGTACAGCGCAACGAAGAACTCTTCGCCGCCCCAGCGCGCTACCACGTCCTCGCCTCGAAACGCGCCGGCGAGCAGCCGTGCGAAAGCCACCAACACAGCATCACCTGCGGCATGACCGTGCTCATCGTTCACGGCCTTGAAGTGGTCGAGGTCGATCACCCCTACTGACAACGGCTTGTCGTAACGCTCGGAGAGCCGCGTCAAGCGATCCATGGCCTCGACCAACCGCCGTCTGTTCGCGAGACCCGTGAGCGGATCCGTCTCCGCCAACCTTCGATACAAGCGAACCCGCTCGAGCCTCCCGGAGATCCTCGCGATGAGCTCCGGTCCGACGATCGGCTTCGCGACGTAATCGTCGGCACCGGCAGCGAAAACTCGCTGGATCGCCTCGGGAGAATCGTGCGCGGTGAGGAACAGGATCGGCAGATGCACCCACTTGGGGTCGCCGCGCACCACGAGACAGAGCTCGACCCCCGAGACGTCCGGCATATCCACGTCGAGAACGACGAGATCGGGGCGCTTCTCTTCTAGGACGTCCCAGAACCGGCGAGGGTCCGCCAGCGTATCGACCGTCATCCGCTGGTCTTCGAGCAAAGCCCGCACCGTGTCGAGCACGAGAGGGTTGTCGTCCACCGCGAGCACCTTCATCCCGTCGAAACGCAGAGGATCCAGTAGACGCTCGACCTCCTCGACGACCCGTTGCGGCCCGATCGAGCGAGGAAGGAAACGCTGCGCGCCCAGACGCGCAACCTCGATCCGGTCCGTGAAGGCGCCGCCCTCGCTCAACACGATCACCGGCACCGGCGGCGACATCCCCGCGAGGCGCGCCGCGAGTTGCAACGTCTTCTTTCCGCGCCCACCGGGCTCCCAGCCGAGAACCGCCACGTGAGGGTACGGATCGGCGGCGAGCGCAGCGGCGGCCTCGTCGGGAGTGGACAAGGTCACGCATCGGAGACGTCTAGGCGCCGCGGTTTCGCTGATGGACTGGAGCATCAAAGGATCGCCGTCCACCACAAGCAGGACCCGCTCCGTCGCGACTTCCTGCGGACCGCCGATCGCGACTTCGGGGATAGAGGCCGGCAGCTCGAGCTCCTGCCGTAGCTCGACGATCGCCTGCGTCATCCAGTCTCCCTGGTCGAAAGACGGCAGCCGGCGTTCCACCGAACGCGCTATCTCGGTGGCGCGCGGGAACCCAAAGGTTCCGCTCGTTCCCGCGAGACTGTGGGCGTGCCGTTCAGCCTGTTCCCTGACGCCGGCTTCCAAAGGACCCGCTTCCAGAAGCGCGGCGGCGCGCTCCAGGAACACGACGCGTTCCATCACCTGGTCGCGGTGCTCCTCCCATATCTGCGCCATCGCGGCGCGGACACGCTCGGTCCTGTCCGACATAGCGGGGTTCATCCCCATCCCAGCGCGGCCGCAACCTCCTGATGGAGCGTCATCGGGTCGAAGGGCTTCGCGAGAACGGCATCCACGCCGAGGTCGGAGAACTGCTCGCGTTCCGCCGCCTGCACCTTCGCCGTCAGCAGGATCACGGGGATCGATCGAGTCTCCTCGCGGTTCCTCAGTGCCTTGAAAACCGAGGGGCCGTCCATCTCCGGCATCATCACGTCGAGCAGGATGGCGTCGGGGTTCTCGCTTTCCGCCTTCGACAGGGCTTCGGCTCCCGAGCCGGCCGTGACCACCGTCCACCCACCGACGACCTCGAGGCTCGTGGCCGCGATCTCGCGGATGTGATCCTCGTCGTCGACCACCAGCACCTTCTTCATGCGCGAACCTCGGTGGTGGAGGGCGCAACGACCCGGTCGAGGATCGTGATCACGCGCTCGTGGAATTCCTCCACGCCGACGCGGCCCTTCGTCATGAACTCGGTTTCTCCCAGGCGCAGCCGTTCCCGATCCGCCTGATCGAGATCCTTCGCGGTGTAAACGACAAGCGGCGTCGTGCGAAGCCGATCGTGCTTGCGAAGCTGGTCGACGACCAAACCTCCGTCGCCGTCGGGGAGCATGAGGTCCAGAACGATCAGATCGGGAGCCACGTTTACCGCTAGCTCCACGGCCCCGCCAGCGGTTTGTGCGTGGTAGGTCGTAATCCCCCCACCTCGCAGCGCTTGGATCAGGACCTCGGCGAGGTCGAGGTCATCTTCCACCAGCAGCAGGCTGGTCCCGTGAGGGCGAGTAGCCAGAGCGGCGCGCAGGTTCTCGAACAGAGTGTCTCCGTCGAGGGGCTTATTCACCCAGCCGGAGACGTCTGACGCGGGCAGGCGCCCCTCCTGCTGCGTGAGAACGCTCAATATGACGATCGGGATTTCCTTCGTTTGCTCACGTGTCTGCAGAGCCGCCACGGTGTCCCACCCGCTCATGCCGGGCATCAAGAGGTCCAACAGGACAGCGTCGGGCCTCTCCGTCATCGCCTTGTCGACCGCCTCGCGGCCGCTTGACGCGGGTATGGCGGTGTATCCCTTCTTCTCCAGCATCGTGCAGACGACCTCGAGGACCGATGGATCGTCGTCGCACACGAGGATGCGCGGCCCGGCTCCATCTCGTACAGACGTCACCTCTTGCACCGTCGGAAGCGTGAAGTAGAAGGTACTGCCGCGGCCGGTCTCGCTCTCGAGCCAGATGCGGCCGCCGTGGCGCTCGACGATGCTCTTGCAGATGGCGAGGCCCAGTCCCGTCCCGCCTTTCTCGCGGGAGTCCGAGGCGTCCACCTGCTGGAACCGGTCGAAGATGCGGGCTTGGTGCTCTGCCGGGATGCCGCGCCCTTCATCCGAGACCGATACCCGCACCTCCCCGTTGACGGAATGGGTGTGGATCCGGACCTGACCCCCCGCGGTCGAGAACTTGATCGCGTTGCTAAGAAGGTTCGTCGCGGTCTGCACGATGCGGTCCGGATCGGCTACGACGACGGCATCGCCACCCTCGTTCGACAGCGAGAGACCCGCCGCGTCCGCCATAGGTTTCATCTCGCGCACGGCGCGTTCCAAGAGCTCGGCGATCGAGCATCTCTGAAGCTCCATCGACACCTTGCCGGACTCGATCCTCTCGATGTCCAAGATGTCGTTGACGAGACGGACTAAACGATCCGCGTTCTGAGCCGCGATGTCCACCATGCGCTTCGCGCCGCCGGGGAGCTCGCCCATCGCGCCACCCGCAACGAGCCCTAGAGCCCCGCGGATCGACGTGAGCGGCGTGCGGAGCTCGTGGCTCACGACGGAGACGAACCGTCTTTCAGTCGTTCCATGCGGCGGTACTCGGCGATGTCCACCAGCAGCTGCGCCATCCGCATGAGGACGAGCAAGAACATCACTCCCGCGGCCCCCAGGTAGCCGAGCCGCTCACCTGAGCCGAGAGGGTCCGCCGCCAGCAGATCGTGCAGCCCGATCACGACCAGGGGCAGCAAGGCGGCAGCGGCCAAGAACGCGAGCCTCCAGCGCGATAACTGCCGCTCACGTCCGACCTGCGGCTCGGAAAGCTCGCGCATCGAGGGGTCCAAGACCGCCGCTCCGAACAGAACGTAGAAGGCGAGGTAGCCGGCGAAGTACGGCTCGCCGAACCTGAAGGTGCCGGCGAGCACGCTGAGCGAGAGGTAGAGGTCCGCCACCAACTGTCCCACCAGCCCGGCGGCGAGGAACCAGAAGGAGCGCGGTCGGCTGCCCGGGGTGAAGACGAACAGAGCGAGAAGAGCCACGATCGTCGCGTCCAGCGTCGGGTAGGCGATCGACGCCAGCTTCGCATCGAGCGCCAACCGAGGATCGGCAAGGTAAGGCGCGATCAGGAACTCCCAGGCAAGGACGCCGACGCCGATCCCGACGATCGCGGAGTCCACGACGCTGCCGGGATCCCGCCCGATCGTCCGGTTCCGGATCAGGCCCGCCAGGCCGGCGAGCAACAGGATGTATCCAGCGACGAACAGAGCGTCTGACAGGTTCGGGTACGGAAGGGTGACGCCCGCAGCGACCTGGTAGAGGTACCAGACCAAGCTGCCGGCGGCATAGGTCGCCCACGCCACGACCACGACCCGCCATGCCCACAACGCCCGCGGCCGATACCGCCGGAGACCGACGACGAGCGCCACGAGCGATGCGAGCTGGATGGCGTTGAACAGGATCGCTCGGCCGAGGTCCGACGGCATCAGGAAATAGAGCGCGATCGAAAGCGCTCCTCCTAGGAGGAACCGGTCGGAAGCGCGCGTTGAGTCAGCGGCAGCAGAGGTCACTGGCTACGATTCGACCGCCGCCGTATCGCTTAGGTGACTCCTGTGTAACACGCGTGTGTCTCTACTCAGCCCGTCGCGTTGAGGTCGTCCCGCGGCGGTAGTTCGAGGCGATACCCGATCCCTCGCACCGTGTGGATGTAATGAGGAGAAGCCGGGTCTTCCTCGATCTTGGCTCGCAACCGCTTGATCGCCATATCCACCAACCGCGAGCCTCCGAGGTAGTCGTAACCCCAAACGTTCTCGATGAGGATGTCGCGCGTCAGAACGCGGCCCTTATGAGAGACCAACTCGAGCAACAACCGGAACTCGGTGGCGGAGAGCTCTATCTCTTCATCTCGTTTCCACACCCGGTAGGCCATCGGGTCGATGACGATCTCGCCCGCCGTCAGCGTCTCGGCCGCGGAGGGTTCTGCTGTTTCGGAGTTCCGGCGGAGCAGCGCACGGATCCGGGCCTTGAGCTCGGTCATGTCGAAGGGTTTACGGACGTAGTCGTCGGCTCCGGACTCCAATCCGACTACGGCGTCCACGGTGTCGATACGAGCCGTGACAACGATGATTGGCGTCGAAGCGAATTTCCGGATCCGGCGGCAGACCTCGAAGCCGTCGATCGTGGGGAGCATCACGTCGACTACCGCGAGGTCGAAGCGCCCGTGCGTGAAGGTATCTACCGCCTTCGCGCCGTCTTCTTCTGCTGTGACGGAATAGCCTTCCGCCTCGAGCGCCGCCGCAAGGGGTTTGCGCACCAGAGGATCGTCTTCGACCAGAAGGATCTTCGCGATCGGGTTTGGCGCGTTCACTTGTCGGCGCCTCCAGAGACGATCAATTCCACATCTCGGTCGATCTCTTCTTCAGACGACGGCAGATGCACCCGCACCTGGGTACCGCGGCTCAGCACGCTGTCGATCGTGATGTGCCCGCCGACGGCGGTCACCGCGGAGTTAGCGGAGGCGAGGCCGAGGCCGATCCCTTTGGCACCTCCGCCCCGCTTCGTTGTGAAGAAGGGGTCGAACGCCTGTTCCAACGTGTCGACATCCATCCCGATCCCGTTGTCCTCGACACTCAAGGTCAGCGAGCGTGCCTCCGCTCCATCCATTGTTCGGATGGTGATGACGCCGCCATCCGGCATCGCCTCGTTCGCGTTCATCACGAGGTTCAGCAACACCTGGTGGAACTGGCTGACATCCACCTCTGCACAAGCTCGCGATGCCGCCGTCCGGATCTGAAGGGTCACGCTGTCCTTCACGACCGTGCGCAGCAGCGATGACATGCCGTGGACGAGCGCGTTGATGTCGACGAGCTCCGGATACGGCGGTCTCATCAGGTTGAGGAGGTCGTTCACGAGGTGTCCCGCCATAGATGCCGCCTTCTCCAGGTCATCCAGCGCCTCTTTGCCGCTTTCAGATGTGACCTCGTTGCGCAGGAGCTCACCGTTGAGGTTGATCGCGGTGAGGATGTTTCCGAGATCGTGGGCGAATCCTCTGGAGAGCTGACCCGCGACTTCCATCTTCTCCGCCTGCCGCACCCGATCTTCCAGCTCTCGCCGGTTCCACGCGGCTAGGTCGCGCTCGATCGCGACCGCGGCGAGGCTGCTCAACAGCTCGACCATCTTGATCTCGTCGTCACTCGGTGTGCGGGGTTGCGAGTGATAGAGGGCGAACGTCCCCAGAACGGACCCGGCAGCGGATGTGATCGGCTCGGACCAGCAGGACCGGAGATCGTGCCGCGCGGCGGCGTCTGCGAACCCGCTCCATAGCGGGTCGGTCAGGACGTCTTCGACCACGACGCGTGCGCCGAGATGGGCCGCGGTGCCACAGGACCCACTGCAGGGGCCGACCTCGACCCTGCCGATCTCTTGATAGAAGCGTTCCAAGCCTGGAGCCGCCCTCACGACCAGCCCACTGCCGTCGCCGTCGATCAGGCAGATGGAACACAGGACCTCGCTGTTGTACCTGCCGACGGTATGGCAGAGCTCCTCGAGAACGTTGTCCAAGGGGGCGTCGCGAGCTATCTCTCTCAAGATCCGCGCCTGATCCTCGAGCAATGCGGTCGCGCGATGTTGCTGTGTGACGTCTCGGAAGCTCGCTACCCTTCCTGTGACCTCGCCCCCGCTCCATTGGCGGCCGATGCGGCGCTCGATCGAGCGCCCGTCCTGCAGCTCGTAAACATGGACCGCTTCCGCCTGCGGGTCGTCCAACACCGCGTCCACAATCTGACGTCCGGCAACGGGATCCCGGAGCTGTCGGTAGACGTGCTCTCGGGGGAGCATTGGGTTCTCGGACATGGCGATCTCCGCAGGCATGTTCCACATCTCAAGGGAGCGCCGGTTGAATTCGAGAACGCGACCCCTTTCGTCCAGCACCACGATGCCATCCGCAATGGAGTCGAACGTTGCCTGCAGCACCGCCACCGACCGCTCGACGACTTGCTCACGAGCGACGCGCTCCGAAACATTGCTCCCGACACCTAGTACGCCGATGATCCTGTCGTCGGGAGTCCGCAGCGGCGAGTACCACACCTCCCACCAACCGCCAAAGTCCTCGAACTCCGCGACGATGTGCTGGTGCTCGCCCGCGAAAGCGCTCTTCACAGCCCGTAGAGCTTCTGGGACGTTCGCGAGGATCTCCGAAGCGGATAGACCTACCAGCTCGCTCCGGTCGGTTCCGAACTCCGTCGCACCTCGGCCGTCTACCATGCTCAGACGAAGCTCGTCGTCGTACGTGAAGACGATCACCGGCAGGTTCGAGATCACTTCTTGCAACCGATCCGCTGTTTCCTTCAACTCTTGGCGAGAACGGCGGCGTTCGGTGATGTCTTCCAGGATCACGCACACAACCGACGATGCCTCGCCGTCCTCTCCCGAGGGTACCGTCAACATGGTGACGTTCGCGCAGATCACGTCGCCGCTTCGCGCGATGAGCTCAACCTCCGTCTGGTGCGGACGGAGCTCACCACGCAATGTCTTCAACAGACACGCCTGGAGATCGGCGGCGGCGTCGGGAGTGAGGACGTCGTCCAGGGACATAGTGGCCAGTTCATCCGCCGCGTATCCGAGCATCCTTTCTAGCGCCGGATTGATACCGATCGGCCGACCGCGTGAAGTGATCATCGTCACGCCGACGGGCGCGGATTCGAACAGCGTCTCGAGGACCTTCATCCGCTGGAGCAGAGGTTTCTCTCGCTCTTTGGCGGCCGTGATGTCGAACACCACGCCTTCGGTATAGAGGGGCCGCCCATCGTCTCCATGCACAACCCGGGCGCGGTGTCCGATCCAGATCGTTTCGCCGTAGCGCGTGACGAAGGGGTACTCGAGCGCCAGCGGCTCTCCCGATCGCTTGTGGTGCTCTGCCGCGGCGAGGGCCTCGGAACGGTGCGGCTCGGGGATCCTGCTGTCCCAGAGGGCGTCGTCCTCCATCACCTCTTCGGGCAGGAAACCCGACAGCTCTCGTATCTGGTCGCTCACGTAGAGGGTCCTGCCTGGATGCTCCAAGTTGTGGATGTAGGTGGTCACCGGCAGCTGTTCGACCAGAGCGCGGAACTTCGCCCCCTCCTCAGAGCCGTCCCGAGGTAGCTTCTGATGACGCCGCAACATCAGGTGGCCTCCGCCGAAGTAAACCTGTCCTTGGGCAGCGAGCCGGTGGTGATATCTGCCGATTCGGCCTCCGCGAACCTCGGCCAACCCGGACGGCCCGTCGACAGCGCGACCCAACTCCCGTCCTGGCTGGCGGTCCGAAGGTGCTCTGGGGGAAAAGCCTTCATCAGCTGATTCGCCCTTCGTTCAGGTCCCGCGATCCTGGTGAAGGAATGGTTATCCACAGGGTGCCATGCTTCCTGTGACCGGCGGCCGCGGCGGTCTCCTAACACGGTAGCTGGTGCCGCGGCGTAGTTACACGCTCACGGTCGGTGTTACGAAAGTGTTACCCGGGCGCAGGCGCCGGGGGCGGGGAAGGTGCCTAGGGGTTCTTCCCGTTCGGGCTGGCAGCCCCTACCCGTTCCTTCTCGGCGACGATGTCATCCGCGCTCTTACCGCAACCTGGGCAGAACTTCGACTCGGCGGGAACCTCTACGTTGCAGAAAGGACACGGCCCCTCGACGGGGTGCGCCTGGTAACCCTCTTTGAGCCCGGACTTGAACTCCTTGCCGGCTTGGCCCATGGAGCGCGCCAGTTGCGGCAGGCGCTTCGCTCCGAACAGCAGCATGACGACCACGAGGACGATCAGGAGCTCGGGTCCTCCGGGTAGCGACATCTCGATACCTCCTTATCGCAGCGCGGGGATGATCGCGGCGCCCACGAGATCGACGTCTTCCTCGTCGGCAACCTGGAACGGCAATGCCCCGAGGCCGACGATCACTTCCTCGACTCCTAGGTCCGAGAGGCGTCCGAGCTGCTCGACCACCTCACCTGTCGTTCCGGCTACACGGCTGCTCCGGAACTCCTCCCAGGATACTGCGCGCCGGTCTTTAGAGGGCCGCAAAACGCCGTTCGGCGTGCGCTCCACGAGACGTTCATACCGCCGCGCCACGTCGCGGTCGTCTCGCCCCGCGAGTACGTAGGCCCCCGCCGACCGTCTCAGCGTCGCCGGATCGCGCCCCACCCTGTCGCAGGCTTGGTCCGCCGCGACTCGGCGTTCGGCGTAGGCCTCGATCGAGCCGACCCATGAGAAGTTCCACCCGTCCGCGACCTTCGCCGCGGTCTTCAGGAGGTAGTCCCCTTTTCCGCAGATCCACAGAGGGGGCCGGGGCTGCTGCGTGGGGCCGGGCCGGCAGATGGCGCCGTCCAGCGAGTAGTGCTTGCCGTGGAACACGAGCTCCTCCCCCTCGAGGAGCCTCTGGATGATCCGAGCGGCCTCTCCGAGCCGCGCGATCCGCGTTCCGGCGGAATCGAAGGGGATACCGGCTGCTTCGTACTCCGGCTCGTACCACCCGGCACCGATGCCGATGTCGACGCGCCCCTCGCTCAGGAGGTCCAGGGTGGCGATCATCTTGGCGACCAGGGCCGGGTTCCGGAGGTCGTTGCAGAGCGCGAGCGAGCCGATCCGCATCCTCTCGGTTGCGGCCGCGAGGGCGCTCATCGTGGTCCAGCACTCGAGCGCGGCCCGGCGCTTGGAACCGCCCCCGTACTTGCCCCAGTCCAGGAATAGGTGGTCCGAGACCCAGACGGAGTCGAAACCCGCGGCCTCTGCTCGCCTTGCTATTCGCCGGACGCCGTCCCAGGAGGCCGGCTCGCCCGCAAGGCTGGTGTCGTAATGCGGCAGCGCCAGGCCGAAACGCATGCGGCGCAGTGTAGAGGTCAACTACAATCTGCAGCACCTATGAACGTCTCCGACATCATGACCCCAGCCGCGCTGTGCGATTCGGCCGATGACACGCTCGCCGAGGCCGCTTCGAAGATGTGGCAACAGCAGACGGGGTCCCTGTTGATCATGGAGGGCGACCGACTGGGGGGCATCGTCACCGAGAGGGACGTCATGCGGATCGTTGCGGAAGGCAAGGACCCCAAAACGGTCTCTCTCCGCGACGCGATGACAACGGACGTCGTGACGATCTCGCCGGACACCGCACTCACCGAAGCCGCTCAGAAGATGTTCCAGCACTGGTTCCGGCACCTCCCGGTGGTCGGTGCCGGTGGCGAGGTTGCGGGGATCGTCTCGCTGCGAGACCTCCTCAGCTTGGTGAAGGAGGGCATGGACGAACCCGCGGCCCTCCAGCAGCTGACCGGCCACAAACTCGTTCGGGACATGCGCCTAGAGCGAGTAGAAGCCGGAGACCTCGACTAAAGCTTGTGGCGTTCTAGGAGGCGCCGGGCTATCACCGTCTTCTGGATCTCGCTCGTGCCCTCGCCGATCAACAGGAACGGGGCATCTCGGTAGAGGCGCTCGATCGTGAACTCCTTCGAGTAGCCGTACCCGCCGTGCACCCTTAGCGACTTCAACACGATCTCGTTGCAAGCTTCCGACGCGAACAGCTTGGCCATCCCTGCCTCCAGGTCCGACCGCTCACCCGCCGACTTCTTCTCCGCCGCCGAGTACAGCATCAGCTTCGCGGCCTCCAGCGTGGTGCCCATCTCGGCGAGGTGGATCTGGATCGCCTGGTGCTCGCTGATGTTCTTGCCGAAGGCTTTGCGTTCCTGCGCGTACTTGATCGCCTCTTCGAATGCACGGGTTGAGACCCCCACGGCGCGGGCCGCGACGTTCACGCGCCCGAGCTCGATCCCGTCGAGCACCTGCCGGAACCCCTGGCCCTCTTCAGTGCCGAGCAGCGACGACGCCGGGATCCGGTAGTCGGAGAAGTTCATCTCCGTCGTCTCGACGCCCTTGTAGCCGAGCTTCTCGATGTTCTTGCCGACGTCGAGCCCGGGCGCCGGCTGCGGGTTCCCCGGCTCCTTCTCGACGATCAGCATGCTGATCCCCTTGTGGGCCGGCTGCGCCTCGGGGTCGGTCTTCACGAGCGTCATCACGACGCCGGAGCGGAGACCGTTCGTGAGCCACATCTTCTGGCCGTTCACGACGTAGTCGTCGCCGTCCTTGACCGCCTTGGTGCGGATCGCCTGCACGTCAGACCCCGCCTCCGGCTCACTCATGGCGAGGGCCGCGCGGATCTCGCCCGTCGCCATCCGCGGAAGGAGGCTCTGCTTCTGCTCGTCGGTCCCGAACCGGTTGATGAGGTAGCAGCCCATGAAGTGGGTGTTGAGGACGCCTGAGAGGCTCATCCACCCGCGCGCGAGCTCGACGACGGTCAGCGCGTACGTCATCAGGCTCTCGCCGATGCCGCCGAACTCCTCCGGCACGGTGATCCCGAAGAGCCCCATCTCCTTCATCTGCTCGACGATGGCCTCGGGATACTCGTCCCCGTGCTCCATCTCGTCGGCGACCGGGATGACCTCCTTCTCGACGA
>JADDQX010000071.1:0-1894 GCA_016781115.1 Actinomycetota bacterium
CGACCTTCACCGGGTGAGCATCCTCGCCCGCGCCCGAGGCATCGGCGGCACCGGGCTGGAGCGGCAGGACGAGACCCTCCTGCTCACCCGCGACCAGATCTTCGCCCGCGTCGTTGTGGCGATGGCAGGTATGGCGGCCGAGGAGCTGGTCCTGGGAGAACCCTCGACGGGCGCGGAGAACGATCTCGAGCAGGCGACCGACCTCGTGCGCGACATCGTCGGACGGTACGGGATGAGCCCTGCCCTCGGTCGCGCGCGGCTGCTCGTCGGGGACGTCGACCAGTACCTCGGCGGAGAGTCGGCCTTCGCGAACCTGTCCTCACAGACCCACGTCGAGTTCGACAACGAGGTCCGGCGGCTGCTCGCGGAGGCGGAGAAGCAGGCGCGCGGGTTGCTGGAGGCCAACAAGTCCGTCCTGAACGAGATGGCCGAGCGGCTCGAGGTGGACGAAACGCTCGAGGGCGCCCCGTTGGACGAGATCTTGCGCAAGGTGCCGCGCAGCCAGGCTGTTCTGGGGGACGTGTTCACCTCCCGCGATGGCAACGGACGCGCGGCGGCCGGCACGAGCGCGCCGGCCTCGGGGAAGAAGTAGCCGGGTTCAGGCCTCGCCGCTCGCGGCCGTGATGTGGGGAAGTGACTCGGCGCTGCCGTCTCCTGCCGCCCTGATCGCGATCTCGTCTCCGGCTCGCAACGTGAGGTAGCGGCCGTGCTCTCCGCGGACCTTCTTCACGTACTCGACGAACCGGTTGAGATAGAGGGCGTCGGCATGCTCCTGCAGGCGCTCGAGGTCGATCACGACCCCCTCCTGGCGCTGGTCACCTGCGCCGCCGTCTGGACCGTCCGTAGCTCGCATCCTGGCCACCTCCTCCCGCCCGGAGGGACGCCCCCCGTCCCGGAGAACCTTATCGGTACGAAATCAAAGACTGGATGAGCGTGTTGGGCACCTATATGGGTCACTTCAAGAGGATCTGTGTCGGGCTCCTGGCTAGCCTCGTCCTCGTCGCGCCCTTCACGCTCGGAACCGCCAGCGCACAGACCTCTTGCGGTGTCGACGCCGGCAACTGGACGTCCGTGGACGCCCCGAGGTTCACCGCAGGCGGCCGCGGCCTCACGGCCTACGCGATCGCACCTACGGCGCCTTCGCAGATCTTCACCACCAACGGCACGGTAGTGATGCGCTCCGCCGACGGAGGCTGCAGTTGGAGAGAGGTCTACGCGCCGGGAGAAACCGGTCCGGTCCCGGTCGCCGCAGCCGAGGAGACGATAGAGGCGATCGCGATCCCCGAAGGCTCGGGGTCGCGCGTCTATCTCATGATCCGCGAGCAGGCCGGGCCGGTCGTGCGCCCCAAGGTCCTGCGGAGCGACGATTCCGGTGGCTCCTGGACGGCCGCAGATGCGGGCCTTCCTCCGACGGGCGATCCAGCTTTCCTTCGGGTCGCGCCGAGCGACCCCGACAGGCTCTACCTAGCGATAGCAGTGCAGGGGGTTATCGAGCTCCTGTACGGCAGCGAGAACGGCGGCTCGTCGTGGACCCCACGTAACAACTTCGCCCGCAGGATCCAAGGCGGCATCAACGACGTGAAGGTGGACCCGCTGAACGGCCAAGAGCTGTGGGTCGGGGCGGTGGACGGGCTGTACCGCTCCAACGACGGGGGCCGGACCTTCTCCGCGGAGGAGGAGTTCGCGGGAGAAGCAACGGGACCGGTGGACGTCTTCCACGCCGCGGGGGGAGCGGCCAACATCATCGCCTTCAAGCAGGGGCAGGGCAGCGGGTTGATCTCCGAGGACGGCGGCGAGAACTGGCTGAAGATCAGCTCTCCCGGAACGCCGAGCTCCATCGCGCACGGCAACGTAGCCGAGAGCCGCCTGATCACCTCGGTCGGCAAGGTATGGG
>JADDQX010000071.1:1903-7145 GCA_016781115.1 Actinomycetota bacterium
CTAATCTGTTCTCGTGGGTCGCGGTCCCCGCGCCTGCGGCCGAGATCGGCGGGTTGAGTGCCGATCGCACCGCAGCCGCCTTCTTCTATGGCTCCACCGCGGCGGCGCTCCACATCTACCGCGGTCCGGTCGCGAGCGACGTGCGGACGCCACCGGACCAGTTCGTTCTCCCGGACATCTCTCTCTTGAACCCTCTGGATCCACCGGATCCTCGCCCGGGCGAACTTGGGCCGGGGGGTCGTGTGATCAAGATCGACGCGGGGGACTCGAAAACAGTTCCCTACCGGCTGACGGTTCCACCCAGCAAGACCCCGCTGGACGTCTATTTCGTCTTCGACACGTCCTCCAGCATGGCGCGCTTCCTCGCCGGGATGACGCAGGCGTTGGAGGACATCATCAATCGCCTCGGCCGTTCCGGCGTCGACGTCCAGTTCGGGATGGCCGAATACCGCGCCTATCCGGACGCGGAACCGCCGCGGTTGGGTCCCAGAGGGTCCGGCCCACAGCTCTATGAGCCGAACTTCGTCTACCGCCAGCGCCAGGACATCGCTTCGACCATCAGCGGGATCGAGACGGCGCTACGCAACGTCGAGCCCGAAGGCGGCGGCTTCTACAACGCGCAGCTCGGGGCGCTCTTTCACACGGCGAGCGCGGAGGGAGCGGATATCGAGCCGGCGGGTCCCGCGGGGCCAGACGTTCCGGCCGGGACGAACGCGACGTTCAGGCGTGAGGCGCTGCATGTCGCGCTGCTGGTCTCGGACGAGGAGTTCAAGGACAGGCCGTACCAGGGCGACGGGACTCCGCCGGACCTCCCGAGGTTCGATGAGGTTGCCGACGCCCTGAACGCGCAGAACATCAAGCAGGTAGGGATCTCGCTCGCGTACCAGGGGACCGCCAACGCCACGGCCGATATGCAGGCGATGGCAGAGGCCACCGGTGCTACGGCTCCCGCCGGTGGGGTTGACTGCGATGGCGACGGCCGCCCGGATGTCGCCGGAGGTGCGGCCTTGGTGTGTGAGGTGGAGAACGAATCTCTGGACAACGGGGCCAGCCTCGTGCCTTCCATAGTCAACCTGGTCGAATCGATAAGGACCCGTGAGTCGGTGCGGCTGGCGGTTGCCGGAGCCGATGAGGTGACGCAGAAGGTCACCCCCGACTCCTACGACAGCGTGGTCCTGCAGTCCTCCAACCGCCTCACCTTCGACGTCACCTTCCGGTGCCCGCTGACACAGGCGGGCGAACGCTTCCCCGTCAAGCTGACCGCTCGGGGGATCGAGCCGGGGCTCTCGACCACCGCCACCGTCGTGTGTCGCTCGGTCGCTGCATCCCGCAACGACGACAAGGAGTTGCCGCTCGCCTTCCCGATCGAGCCGCTCCTGGGCTTGATCCCCCTGGTGCCCGTAGGTCCTCCTCCACCCATCACGGAGCTGGCCTCGTCGACCCAGGCGCAAGCGCAGTCGCAAGCTCAGGCCCAGGCGCAGGCATCCATGGCCGCTCAGGAACAGGAGCAGCCGCAGCTCGCCTTCGTGCACGCGATGCACGCGTTGCGACAGCAAGCTCAAGAGGAGTACGCGATGTCGAGCTTCCGCGACCGGTCCGCGGTGCAGCCACACGCGCTCGTGCTCGGCGGGGCGGCGCTGCTGATGTCTCTGGGCTTCGGCGTAGCCATGACGCGGCAGCGAACCCGGATCCGCCTCCGCCGCGCTCGCTGACGCTGTTTCGGCCACCGGGTCAAGCAGGAGCCTCCGGCCTGGCGGCGAATCCCTCCGAAACGATATCAAGGAGGAAAACCGATGAAGCGGATCTTGTCTCTGCTGGCCGTCCCGGCATTGCTGGTGGGCCTGCTCTCACCCGCGTCCGCGGGTCCTACTCCCGGCGGCTTCGCGAGCGACAACGTGGAGTTCGTCGGTCACGTCCCGTTCGAGTCGGCCACGTCGACCGGTGTGACCATCGACGGAAAGTACATGTACCTGACGAGCTGGAAGAACGTCTCGGTCTACGACATCTCGGACCCGACCAGCCCCAAGCTCCTCGACATCGAGCACTTCGGCTTCTGGTTCGAGAACGAAGACGTTCCGGTCTCGCCGGACGGCAACATCATGCTGTTCTCCGAGTCTCTTCCCGGTGACGCTCTTCACGTCTGGGACGTCGAGGACAAGACGAACATCAAGCTGATCGCGTCGCTCGAGGGCGCCGGTGACCACACCGCTTCCTGCATCTTGAAGTGCAAGTGGGTATATGGCTCCGACGGCACGATCGTGGACCTGCGTGACCCGACCAAGCCCAAGCTGGCGGCGGCGCGGGGCGACAAGAACAACTGGCACGCGCAGGTCGGGATCAAGGGCGGCGGCCACGACGTGACCGAGTACCGCAACGGGTTCATCCTCGTGTCTACGATCAGCGAGGGCTTCCAGATCGTGGACGTTCGCAAGCCGACCGCGCCCAAGCTGGTATCCCGTTCCGCCCATCCGAACCCCGCCTGGTTGTTCCACTCCGGCGAGTGGCCTCGTGGGGGCAGGGACAAGCTCGTCTTGCTGCAGGGTGAGAAGAACTTCAAGCCTCGCTGCGCACCCCAGAACAACGGTCCCTTCCAGACCTGGACGCCTTCGGGCAATAGCTTCAAGCTGCTGGACACGTACGCGGTGGAGAACGGGACCTACCAAGATGGCCGGCCTGCGGTGAACGCTCTCGGCTGCTCGGCTCACTGGTTCGAGGCGCACCGGAAGTTCAAGAACGGCGGGCTCGTGACCGCCGGCTTCTACGAGCACGGCACACGGTTCCTCGACATCGCCCCGAACGGCAAGATCAACGAGGCGGGGTACTTCGTGCCCTACGGTGGCTCGACCTCGGCCGCCTACTGGGTGCCGACCGACAAGGAAGGCCGCCTCGCCTACGCCGTCGACTACACCCGGGGCATCGACATCATCCGCTTCACCGGCAAGATCTAGTCTCGACGAAACGCTTGACCAAGAAGGGCCCCGAGAGGGGCCCTTCTTCATTAGACAGGCGGTTCGCGCTGCGATGTGACGGCAGGACTCGGACCCGCAGGGGCGAACTACGACTGTGACCACTACTTCGGAGGTACGAACGACGATGCGCAGACTCCTTGCCGCGATAGCAGCGTTCTCGCTCGCGTTCGTCGCGCCGGCCTCGGGTTCACCGGCGGGCGGACCGACCGTCGGTGGCTTCGCGAGCGACAACTTCGAGTACGTCACCCACATCCCGTTCAACAACGACACCGCCGGAGCGCGCATCTTTGGGCGCTACCTGTACCTGACGACCACCAGAGACCTCCGCATCTACGACATCACGAAGCCTGCGGCCCCCGAGCTCGTCGGCTCTGCGGTCATCCCGCAGTTCCCGCCTTACTTCGGCGAGGAGGATCCGGACACGAACGGAAAGATCCTTCTGCTCAACGGATCGGTCGTCGATGTGGAGGACAAGACGAATCCCGTCGTGATCGGCGAGCACGAGGCCGACCAGCACACGATCTCGTGTGTCCTGGACTGCACCTACGCCTACGGCTCGGAGGGGGCCATCGTCGATCTGAGAGACCCGACCAAGCCGAAGGTCGTCGGCGACTGGACCAAGTTCGCCCCGCCGCTCGGCAACACCCACGATGTAACCGAGGTGAAGCCTGGTCTCGTCATGACCTCGACTAACCCGCTCGTGTACCTGGATGCTCGCAAGGACCCGCTGCGTCCCAAGGTTCTTGCCGCAGCGGGCACCGACGACGGCTCCTACATGCACGCGAACCTGTGGCCCCGCCAAGGCAAGGAGCGCTACCTCTTGGTGGGGAGCGAGACGCTGGGTCCGCGCTGCGGGCCTGACTCCGGAGCCTTCATGACCTGGGATACGAAGAACTGGCAGAAGACGCGGACCTTCAAGCTGACCGACACCTACCGCGTCGAGAACGGGCTGTATACGGATGGCAACTCGCCCGCGAACCTCTTCTGCGCCCACTGGTTCGAGACGCATCCGAAGTACCGCAACGGTGGGCTGGTTGCGATGGCGTGGTACGAGCACGGCACGCGGCTCTTCGACATCTCCTCGACCGGAAAGATCAAGGAAGCCGGCTACTTCATCCCCTACGGAGGCTCGACCTCGGCGGCCTACTGGGCGAACGACGAGATCCTGTACTCGGTCGACTACAACCGCGGCCTGGACGTGCTCCGCTACACCGGCAAGGTCTAGCAGCCGCTCTCTGCGCTACCGAGCGATCCGGAGGTAGACGTCGGCCCCCGTGCCGACCTCGGGATCGTTGCTCTTCGCCTGCTCCAGGATCGCGACGAAATCCCGCTCCGGCACCGGATGGTCCAGCTGCTTCAAGAGGTCGACCACCGCGGCGGCGTACCTCAGTACCTGCACCGTCTCGATCCCTCCGATGTCGTTGAAGAACCAGCCACAGCTCGTGTACATCGCGAGTGCGTGTTCCTGCATCTTGAGCAGGGACGCCGCGGTCTCCCGTTGCTCCCCGTCCAACGGACGTGACTGATGCTCCGCCAGGAAGGCTTCCCTGCCGGTCTCGCCGATCACGACGCGTACGTAGTCATCGCGCGCCGCCCACGGATCGCGCAGTAGGTCGCCTGCACTTCTTTCGAACGCCTCATCTGCCACGTCCCGCAACAGATCGAGGCCCTCGCGCAGGGGGCCGCGCCACTCCTGGTTCCACGCGGCCTCGCCGCCCGTGGAGCACCCACAATCGCGGCACCACCTACCGACACCGTGCGCGCACGACCACGAGCTTCCCTCGCCTCCTACGACGTCGGCCTCGAGGGTCGCGGGGTGGCCGGCGAGGTGGGAGGCGTAGTTCGTCACCGACAGTCTTCGCCGCTCGGCTTCTACGAACAGGGCATATGCCAAGCCGAGGTCGCTGAAGACCTGATGGTGACCGTAGGTTTCGCCATCGGTCGCCGCGTGAACGAGATCGTTCTGGTCGTAGAGGACCTGCGACTCGAACAGGTCCAGGAACCCTCCTGCATCTCGTCCGGCGCCTTCGAAAGCGATCCGGCGGGCGATCTCGCCGTTGTAGAAGAAGAGCGTGATGGTCCGTCCGGACCCGTCCGGGTGCAGGTATCGGTACGGGACGCGCGGGTCGATCGGTGGCGTCTGCCAGTGACCCTCTGGCGTTCGCCAGCGGCTGGCCTGGCTGGGGGCCAGGATCGTGAAGCCGACTCCCTCGTCGATCAAGGCGGCTAGGACGTCGCGGTTCGCCGCCGTTTCCGGGAGCCACAGACCCTCT
>JADDQX010000071.1:7410-10315 GCA_016781115.1 Actinomycetota bacterium
CGGCTGGTAGAAGTGCGCATGCACGGCTATACGCCTCATAGCCGGAGAGGCTATCCGCCGCTCGATCCCGCCTCGTGTGGTCTTCGGAAGGTCAGATCTGTAGCCAGACGGTCCCTAATGGCGGCAACGTGATCATGGCGGAGTGATCGAGCCCGTGCCACGGCGTCTTCTCTGCTACCACCTGGCCCATGTTCCCGACGTTCGTCCCGCCGTAGGTCTCTGCGTCGGTGTTGATCACCTCTCTGTACGTCCCCGTCTTGGGAAGGCCGACGCGGAATCCGGTCCGCGGGATCGGCGCCAGGTTGCAAACGCATACGAGGTGGTTCTTCTGCGCGCGGTCCGTCCGGTAGAAGGAGATGACGTTGTTGTCCGCATCGTTCGCGTCGATCCACTGGAATCCCTCGGGCGCATGATCTAGCTCCCATAGCGCCGGGTTCGCCCGGTAGGCCGCGTTCATGTCTGCCATCAGATGCTGCAGACCGGCATGGGCGGCGTCGTCCAGCAGGTGCCAGTCGAGGCTCTCGTCGTGGTTCCACTCCCGCTCTTGACCGAATTCTCCGCCCATGAAGAGCAGCTTCTTGCCGGGGTGCGCCCACATGTAGCTGAGCATGCAGCGCAGGTTCGCGAACCGCTGCCAGCGGTCGCCCGGCATCTTGCCGATCAGCGACCCCTTTCCATGCACCACCTCGTCGTGCGAGAGCGGAAGCATGAAGTTCTCGCTCCAGGCGTACATCAGGCTGAAGGTCAGCTGGTTGTGGTGGAAGCGGCGGTAGACCGGCTCCTTCGAGAAGTACGCGAGCGAATCGTGCATCCAGCCCATGTTCCACTTGAAGCCGAAACCGAGGCCTCCGAGATGAACCGGGCGACTGACACCGGGATATGCGGTGGATTCCTCCGCCACCATCAACACGCCGGGATGCTCGCCGTGGATAGCGGTATTGAGCTGCTTGAAGAACTCGATCGCTTCGAGGTTCTCGCGGCCCCCGAACTGATTCGGTACCCACTCGCCCTCCTTGCGGCTGTAATCCAGATAGAGCATGGACGCGACCGCGTCGACGCGCAGCCCGTCCACGTGGAACTCCTCGATCCAGTACAGCGCATTGGAGATCAGGAAGTTGCGAACCTCGTTGCGGCCGTAGTTGAAGACCAGCGTGCCCCAGTCAGGGTGCTCTCCCTTCTTGGGGTCGACGTGCTCGTAGAGCGCGGTGCCGTCGAAGCGGGCCAATGCCCACTCGTCCTTCGGGAAGTGCGCCGGGACCCAGTCCACGATGACGCCGATGCCGGCCTGGTGGAGAGCGTCCACGAAGAACCGGAAATCGTCCGGTGAGCCGTAACGCGCGGTGGGCGCGAAGTAGTTGCTGACCTGGTAGCCCCACGAGCCCGTGAACGGATGTTCCGCTACGGGCATCAGCTCGACGTGGGTGAAGCCGAGTTCCACGCAGTACTGCGCGAGCTGCGGCGCGATCTCGCGGTAGCCGAGGATCTCGCCGCGGTCGCCCCGCTTCCACGAACCCAGGTGCAGCTCGTAGACGCTCATCGGCGACGACCGCTGGTCGCGGTGGGCTCGCTTCTGCAGCCAGTCGTCGTCAGCGAAGCGGTGCTTCGGCGTGTGCACGATCGCCGCGTTGGTGGGTGCACCCTCGGTCGCGAACGCGAAGGGGTCCGTCTTCACCACCAACTGACCCTGAGCCGTCAGGACCTCGAACTTGTACAGACAGCCATCGCCGACGTCCGGGATGAACAGCTCCCAGATCCCGCTGGAGCCGAGCGTCCTCATCGGGTGCAGCCGACCGTCCCACGAATTGAACTCGCCGATGACGCGGACGCTGCGAGCGTTCGGCGCCCACACCGCGAAGCTGACGCCGGCCACGCCGTCGATCGTGCGGCAGTGAGCACCGAGCTTCTCCCATAGCCGCTCGTGTCGTCCCTCGCCCAACAGATGCAGGTCCAGGTCGCCCACTGTCGGCAAGAACGCGTATGGGTCCCGCAGCGTGAACGTCTGCCCGCCGGGGTATCCGACCTCGAGCCGGTAGTCGCCCACCGGCTCCTCGACGACGCCTTCGAACAGGCCGGCGGGGTGGACCTTTTCCAGCTTGCCGACCGCCGCGTCTTGGACGAGGACGCGCACGCTTTCGGCCTCGGGCCTCCAGGCTCGTAACAGGGTCCCCGCCTTGGTCGGGTGTCGCCCGAGGACGCTGTGCGGATCCCTTAGCTCCCCGGCCACCAGGCGCTCGACGTTCGTGGTCATCCGCTCTCACCCCGTTCAATGACTTGCCGGATACCACGCAGCGGTATGTGGATCCAGGTTGGCCGGTGATCCAACTCGTAACCCAGTTCGTACAAGGCCTTGTCGATCTCGAAGAAGTCGAGGAGCGCGAGCAGACTGTCGCGATAGCGCGGGAGGAAGTCGCCCTCGTGGGAACGAGTGAGGTAGCCGTGCACGAAGCGGTCCCTGGCCAGCGCCTCCCACGCAAGCGCCCACGGCTCGAGCCGTTGCCACTCGGCTTGGTCCGTGCCGGCCCGCTCGAACAACGAGGCGGAGGCCGCGTAGCTGAACGAGCGCAGCATGCCCGCCACGTCTTTGAGCGGTGAGTGCTTCGCCCGCCTGTCTTCGAGGCTGCGCGCGGGCTCGCCTTCGAAGTCCAGGATGAGCCAGCCTCGCGAGCTGCGGATCACCTGGCCCAGGTGGTAGTCGCCGTGAACCCGCGTCCTCTTGCCGGGCTCCTCGATGTTGCGCACGCGCTCGATCCGCTCTTCGATCCCCGCGACCAGGGGCCGCAGCTCGACGAGCTCGCGGGCCGCCAGCGCCGAGAGAGATGTCTTCGCGCCGCTCGCCAAGGCGTCGAGCTCGAAGGGCCCCAACGATTCCGGAGCGAGATCGGGGTCTACCTGCTCGCGACCGAGC
>JADDQX010000072.1:0-9205 GCA_016781115.1 Actinomycetota bacterium
CTCGCGCCGAACACGGTGAACCGGGCGCACGCCGTCCTGCGGCGCGCACTGTCCCAGGGTTTGAAGTGGGGCTGGCTCACTGTGAACCCGGCGGCGAACGCCTCACCGCCGCGCCCGAAGAAGCAACACCTCGAGCTCCCCGACTCCGCCGACATCGCCCGGCTCATCGAGGCGGCGGCGAAGGTGAACCCGTCGCTGCCGACGTACTTCCGATTGGCGGCCGCGACCGGGGCCCGCCGCGCCGAGCTGTGCGCGCTGCGGTGGAAGCACGTCGACCTCAAGAAGCGACGGGTGACGATCGCCCGCAGCGTCGTCGAGGTCGGCGGCCAGCTCATTGAGAAGGACACGAAGACCCACCAGGTCCGGAAGGTCACCATCGACGAGGAGACGGCCGCGCTGCTGATCGCGCACCGCGAGACCTGCGCGGACCTGGCGACCAACTGCGGCGGCTCGATCGGGCCGAACTCGTTCCTCTTCTCGCACGAGGTCGACTTCACAGAGCCGTGGCGCCCGAACTACGCGACGCTCGCCTTCGGCCGGCTTCGCGACGAGCTCGGCCTCGACGGCGTGAAGCTCCACCACCTCCGCCACTTCAGCGCCACCCAGCTCCTCTCGGCCGGCATTGACATCCGCACCGTCAGCGGACGCCTCGGCCACGCCAACGCGTCAACGACGCTCGACTTCTACGCCCAGTTCCTCCAGGCAGCCGACGAGCGCGCGGCGAGTGCCCTCGGTGCGTTGCTCAGTCAGCGATCGGAGGTCCACGAGGCGATCAGCCCGTCCCCGGCTCCTTGATCATCTCCATGAGGTTCAGTGGAGCGGCGAGCACCTGCTGACCTTGTGGCGTCTGACCAGTCTCGAAGATCGTCTTCCAGTACTCGTTCGTTTGGCGGCCGCCGAACACGGTCGCTGAGAGATCGCGGTTGACCCACAACGGGAGGGACCGCAGGTTCACCACGTAGGCGTCGAGGCGCTCCCAGAGCTGCTCCGGGAAGTGGTACTGGAACGGGCTCCGCTCGTCGAACGGCTGGCCCGCCATCGTGAAGTGCACCTGCACGATCTGGCGCACCAGGCGAAGCCAGGCGTACATCACCTCCTC
Organism: Actinomycetota bacterium; assembly: GCA_016781115.1. Taxonomy (GTDB): domain Bacteria; phylum Actinomycetota; class CADDZG01; order CADDZG01; family WHSQ01; genus MB1-2. The sequence continues at coordinate 1,100 of JADDQX010000072.1, forward strand.
CTTGCACATGCGGAAGGCGCGTAGGTGCGGCTCCGGGATCGGCTCTCCCTTCTGCACCTTGTTCTCGAGGCGAGCGGTACCGAGTTCGAGGTCGAATTGCCCGACGACAATCCGCTGAGCGACGACGTTCATGAGTCGCACAACCTGATCGACCTCGAGCGTCCGAGGGTTCAGCCCCTCCTCGGCACGGTGGTTCAACGGTGAGTCCAGGACGTCCGGGAAGATGAAAAACGAAAGGAACGTCTTCTCGATCGTGCTGTACGAGAGCGGCTTCGACGTCGACTTGCCGCCGAACTCGATGTACGGCGTGAGCTCGTTGTCGGCGTTGTGGGTGATCGCGGCGCGCACGGCATCCAGCGCGTAGCGCTTCAGCTCGCGCGATTCGCCCTTGAAGTAGTTGACGAGATCCTTCTCGGACATGGTCTCGTCGCCTTCCGGAAGCCCCTTCTCTTTCCGGTATCGCTCGAGCCGGTCCGTGAACAGCGACCGTCCCAGGCGGCGCTGGACCGACTTGTCGAACGCGACCTGCCGGAGCGCCGTGCCGGCGTTGGTGTTCGTCGTCAGCAACAGGTCGGGATCGGGGTTGATGAACACCCGTACCGGCATCGCTCGCACGTCGAGGAGGACCTGCGCGCTCGCCTTGTGCTGACCGTCGAAGACCTTCACTCGGGCCGACCCAGAGTCCCTGTCGACCCATGCCAGGGCCACATGGAGCTGGGGGCGACCGCGATGGAACTCCTCGACAAGTCGGTCCAGCGCACCGCCGATGTTCCGGGGGTTGATGCGATCGTCGTGATGGAGGTACTCGATCGGCAATTCGACGAAGAAGTAGCGAAGCCCGCTCAGCTTGTCCTTATAGACCGGGAGTTCACGGATCCCGGGATCCCCTGTGGCGTCGAACGAGTACCTGGCCCTACCGTCGGCGATTTCGAACGACAGCTCGTGCTTCGCGCCGCCATAGACGCTGAGGATGTCCGCGAGGTTGGGACCCCGGTTGTCCTCCTCGCACTTCGCGCGGATCCGCTCGAATCTCGCGAGCACACGAGCGACCCGGAGGTCAGAAGCCTGCTTCGACCGGTTACAACTGGCATGGGTGATGGCGAAGTTCTCGGGGCCGTCCTTGCCTCCGACCTTCGTCGGCTCGACGTGATCGATGTCGATGGACTGCGAATGGAGCTGGAGATCGATCGGGTTCTCGCAGATGAAGCAGTTGCCCTGCTGGCTCGCGTGAAGCGTCTTGATCAGCGAATGCCTCTCTTCGGGCGTCAGCTTGTTCAAGTACAGCGAGGACATCGCTCCCCCAGTTCTTAAGGACCGCACCGGACGCAGCGAAGAGGTTATACACCGCGTTTGGGCCGTTCTGGCCGGTCGCGGGGATCCGCCTCCTCACGCTCGACGAACTAATCCTCGCCGGCATCGACGTCTTCGCTGTCGGCTTGCATGAACCCGATGATCGCGTTGTCGACCACCTTCGCTGCGCCGGTCGCCATGAACCCACCGCGATCGAGTGCTTCCTGGATCGGTGTCGAAGCTCGTCGACCGATCTCGGCGAGGTAGGGGAACCACTCGAGGAAGGCCCGCTCGTCACCGGAGTTCACTGCCTTCTGGCCGGTGAAGAACTGGAACGTGTACTGCCGGTCGATCGGCGGCACGAGGTCAGGCAGCACGTGGTGGAGAGCCTTCGATCCGGCGACGATCCGGGTCGCCGAGGTGCTGACCCGCAGGGCGCCGAGCACGCTCCAGATCTGCTCCGCGAGCTCGTCGACGGGCGCCTCCGACACATGCGAGATGTGGAGGTCCCAGAGTTGGTCTATCACCGGTTCGCAAGAACGGAAGCTCTCGACCATCGCGTCGAAGTCGCCCACCTTGGCAGCTTGCTTGCCCATCCGATGCATCCCCCACGACGGCAGCACCGCGTACACGCACTCGAAGAACCGATCGTCGGCGAGCAGGCCGCTGACGGACGAGTGACGTCGGCGCTGTGCGATCGCCTTCTCGTGGAAGTAGAGGCTCGGTCCCGGGAACGCATTGCTGCGCTCGAAGCGGCGTACGAATGTCGAGAAGCCACCGATCAGTGTCTCAACGTTCGACCGTGCGCGCTCCCCTCGCTTCCTCCGAAGCCTGCGAGTCGGCGTTGTGGTGGTGCGGGCGACGCTCGATTCTGGCATCACCGACCCGTGCTTCCAGCGGTTGACGAGCTTCCCGTCCGAGTTCCTGAACCGTGTTGTCACCCCGGCGTCAGCGAGCTGCCTGCAGACCGCGTTCACGTAGTGGCGGTTCATCCCGAGCCTGTCTGCGATGTCATCGTCATCGAGGGCAAGACCGACCTCGCAGAGCAGGCCGGCAACCTCGTCGCTTCGCCCCATTGCGTCCCTACAGCGGCTTAGCGCCTACGCCCATGCCGGGCGTCGCAGGGCTTGCTGATCTGAGAATTGAGACTCCTGACCACCAGCAGTGTCGTTCGCTGCACCGCTTACGCCTCCGCTCCAACGGGGTCACGGGCCACCACAGTGTCGTAGAGGCCATAGTGTGTGAGGCCCGGATGTGAGTCGATGCCGGTGTAGGCGAGGCTCGAGTCCTCGTAGCGGCGGAACGCGAAGACGGCCTGGTTCATCTGCTCGGTGTTGAAGACCTTCAGACGCACCAGGAGGTGGAAGTCCTCCACGGTGAGACCGGTGACAGCGAGGAACAGATCCGGCTCCAGCTTGGTGATCACGTCCTGCAGCGTGTTCTCGCGGAAGTCGGTGAGGTACATGAACGCCGGGATGCGGGTCGCGAACTTGATCAGCTTCTCCTGCACCAGCTTGCGCTTCGACTTGTACTCCTTCTCCTCTGCCGTGAGCTCCTTCTTCTCCTTCGCCGTGAGGTCGCCGTCCTTGGCTTTGTTCTTGAGCTCCTTGACCTTCTCGCTCTTGTTGATGATGGTCTCGATGATGTTGTCGCCCAGCGAGCGCCAGCCTTCGATCCGCTCGACTGCCGCCATGGCTTCTGGGTTGTTGAGGATGCGACGCAGGGTGTCGTTGTCGACGTTCACCAGCAGTGCGCTCTCCCACTTGCGAGCCAGCAACGTCGCGGACGTCCCGGCCATCGCGATGTCGAGGATGCCGCCAGCGTCGATCTGTGCCATGTAGGAGCCGTCGTAGGCGAGCACCGGCAGAAACGAGACCAGTTCCTCGACGGCCTTCTCAGGATGCGGTTCGTTCGGCGACAGCCCGATGCCGTAGTCGGAGAGCTGGCGCAGCGCTCGGGTGGGGGCGAAGTCGAAGACGAAGCAGACCGGCTTGAGGATCTCTTCCTCGTCCGGGTTGTCTCCGTTGGGATTCTTGATCGACCAGGGCGACTGAACCCGGAATGCGGCCTGGAAGTAGGTCTCGGGCGACTTGAGGTTGCGCAGCATCAGGATCGAGGACCACTGCGGGACGGTGACGCCGGTCGTGAGCTTCCCGCACGACAGTGTGATCGTCTTCGTCTCGAACCCGCTCCCGATCGCCTTGCGGACCGGCGGCAGTGCATCGAGTCCAACCCCGGCGGATGGTCCGGCAACCGTGAGCACGGTGTAGTCGTGCCAGAACGTGTTGTGCTTCTCGGCCAGCAGGTTCGCCATCGCATGGCAAGACGCCACACTCGGCAAGAACCAGAACGAGTGCTGCAGGTATGGCAGCAGTCGAACGTCGGAATAGGGGAACGGCGGGCGCTGGTTCCCGAGCTTGAGGATGTCGACCTGGGTCGGCGCGTAGGAACCCCGGATGAGGTCGAGCCACTTCTGGACGTCGTTCTTGTGCTTGAACTCCGCGCTCGCACCCGTGCCGATGGCAACGAAAAACTCGTTCAGGTCGAACTCGTCGAACTCGCCGGCGCTCGCGATCGCCAACAGCTCCTCGGGCATCTGGTAGGTGAGCAGACGCATCTGTGGCAATGCAGCGTAAGGGTTCCACTTGTCAGGGTGCTCTGTTGCAAAGCCTTCCTTGGCTCGTTGTTCGTCGGTGTAGGTCCAGTTGAAAATCTGCTCCTCGATGAACTCGCCGGTCGCCAACGCCCGGAACGGGGTGCCGGAGAGGTAGAGGTACGCCCTGGAAGTGATTGGAAGGAACTCGGCCTCGTTCTCGGACAGCTCGCCCAGGTCCTCGTTGACCGTCTCGAGGCCAGCGGCGTACTCGAGCTTCGCCTCCTTCTTGGCGACCGCGTCGTCCTCGCCCTCGAACAGCTCCTTCGCAGTGTCACGCCAGGCGCCGAAGTGGTACTCGTCGAACACGACGAGGTCCCAGTTCACCGCGTGAAGCCACTCGTTCTTGGCCTTGATGTTGCCGGTCGCGTCACGACCAAGTAGGTCCTGGAAGGAGCCGAAGTAGACCACGGGCTTCTCGGAGTCGAGCTGCGTGGGATCGCTACCAGACGAACGCGAGAGGTACTGCCAGCCGTCTAACTCAACGTGGGACTTCAGATCGGTCTGCCAGGCGTCCTCCACGGCCGGCTTGAAGGTGACGACAAGCACGCGCTTGGCGGCGAGCTTCTTGGCCAGCTGGTAGGCCGTAAAGGTCTTCCCGAACCGCATCTTCGCGTTCCACAGGAAGCGCGGAGCAGCGTCGGGGTCGTCAGCCCAGATCGAGTTGATGTAGGCGAGCGCCTTGTCCACCGCTTCCCTCTGCTCGCGGCGCATCGAGAACGTCAGGTGATGGGTCCCTGTGAGGCGGAGGCCCTTCTGCAGCTCGGCCACCGCCGTCTTGACGTCGTCGGGCCTGCAGCGCATCCATTCGCGCGACGCCCCAATGACGACGTTGTCGAACCCCTTGTCGATCAGGCGCTGGCGCACCTCGCTGTCTCGGAAGATCGTTCCGTCCTCACGCTCGGCGAGGAGATTCACATGCAGCGTGTAGGCGTGCTGCATCTGCCCCTGGGACTGCTTGATGCGGACGTTTACGTCCTCCAACGTGGTCTGCCCCACCTTGATCAGACCGACATACGCAGCCGGCGGATCGTTCGGTGTCCACGCGTAGATGCGAAGGCGAGCATCGGGACGCTGGGGGAGGAGTTCCTCGATCGGCCTAGCCACCTGGTGCCGCGACTCCCTTTAGACTGCGATGCGTCATCACTTGTCCACCGGCTCCATCGGGCGGATGATCGACTCGATGAAGGCGGCCTCGTCAGGGGTAATCCCGTACCGCTTGTAGAGGTCTGCGTCAACCCATTGTCGGTCCCATGTCTGTTGTGGGACCCAGCGATACACGGATCGCAGGGTGTCCTGGCTAATCTTCCGCAGCGAGACAAGAAACCGCAGGAACCGCGTTCTCAGGTACGACTCGACACTCTGAGCCTCCGCCTCGGACCGCAGCGGCCCTGCGACGATGTAGGTCTGTGTACAGACCGAACCGGGTTCGGCAATGATTGGTGGCCCAAGCACTAGATCGACGCCGCTTGTCTCTCGCTCTCGTCCAGAGCCAGTCTTCGGGACAAACAGTTTCCATGCGTCGATGAGGTGAGTGTTCTTCTTGATTAGGCTGCGACCCACGGCTCCGCGGACACGCTTTGTCCCGATGTTGGCGTAGAGGCGCACCTGTCCTTTCCCCGAGTCCGCGTCGCGCGTGTAGTCCGAGAAGTTGGTCGCCAGCCCAAACGGAGTGTCCCCGCTGAGTAGCTCCTCGAACGACGCCTCGCCGGCCGTACGGACCTTGCGGAGGATGTCAACCGCACGCGGATCCCGCACGAATATGTCGAACTCATCTAACACGCGCGCCTGTGGGCCGATCTGCGATCCGCTTCGGTGGTAGGTGCATTCGCACGACCCGGGGTTGTCGCGGTTCCAGAGGAAGTAGCAGACGCCGCCGTTTATGCCGACTGTGGGAAATGGGTCCTTCGCGTTCTCATAGTCAACGAGTACTCGGACATGTCGGTCGCCGAGGAACTCCGAGCGGAACTCACCGAGACCTCGCCCACCAGCCATCCACCTCGACGGGATCACCATGCTGAGGAACCTCGGATCGAGTCGCATGGCCTGCTGGACGAAGAGGTGGTAGATCGATGAGTCGTTCGTCCCGCCACCCCCTCCGGTCATCTGGTACGGTGGATTGCCGATGATGACGTCGAACTGCATGTCGTCTCCGAACAGCTCGGCCACCCGAGCCTTGATGTCGTCCGTATGAATGAATGCGTACGCGTGCGTTTCCAGGGCACCATCTCGGTCGAAGATGAATTGAGGAGCCGCGCAGAACTTGCACTTTCCGCCCTTGAACTTCTTGACCTGGTTGCCGTCCTCGTCGGCTATCAGCACCCATTCGGTTCCATCGACCCAGATGTGCTCCATCCGCTCGAACCAGACGTTACCCTTCACGTCGCTGAACGACTTCGCGATTGAGTGGGGACCATTCGCAAGCTTTGAGCAGTACACGCTCCGGCGTGCGAGCAAGCTGGTGAGGTAGGTGATGCCAATGCCGAAGACTTGTTTGGTCAGGATGTGATCGACTCGCTCCTGCAGGTCAGGTATCTCGTCCGCAAGCCCGTCGGTCAAACGGCTCGTGATCTCGCGCAGGAACACACCGGATTTCGTGAAGGGATCGAGGAACCTCACCTTCGGGTCGGCCCAGATGTTCGCGCCGTTGCTTTCGGCCGCCCACGCGTCCGCGACGGTGTCGAGCATCTTGTTGGCGAACGCCGGCGGCGTGAACACCTCGTCGTTGGAGAGGTTCGCGATGCAGGTCAGCACATCCGGGTTGCGACCCCGCAGCGCGAAGCCCGCCTGCGCTTTACTCACGCGGCAAGCTCCCTCACCGTCAGTGGCGGGTAGGCGCTGGTCGGGACAAAGATCTCGTGCTTGCCAAGCTCGGCGAAGAGCGTGCCTTCCTTGCTGAAGGCTGAGGACTGGGTGAGGACGTCGAGGCGGAAGTCCCGGCGCTGGAACTTGCCCTTGCCCAGGTAGCCCCACTCGGCGAACGCGATTGGCTGACCAAGATTGGTGCGCATGGTGAGCGCGTCACCGTGGACAAGGTTCTGCGAAAGCACGTAGACAGCCGCCCTATAGAGGTCGTCGGACTCATGGAGGTCGAGGTACGCGGCGAAGGTCGCCAGAAGGTTGTCGCGGCACTCGGCGACGTTGTAGTTGAGGAGCTCAATGCCGTAGATGCACATCAGTCCGAGCAGGGCGTAGTGGCGCTTTTCGAAATCGGACTTGCCGAACTTCAGCTCGACAGAGGCGAGCTTGCGCCGCAGCACCTGGACGAGGAAGTTCCCGCTCCCGCAGGCCGGCTCGAGGAAGCGTGAGTCGATCCGCTCAGTCTCCTCCTTGACCAGATCGAGCATCGCCTCGACCATCCAGCCCGGGGTGAACACCTCCCCGTGGTCGGCGACTCGATGCTTCGACTTCACTAAGTCCACCTTTGTGAGCCGATGGCCGCACGGACCTGTGGCCCCCGGTAGGCCGCGACGTCTTTCGTTCCCAGGCAACAGACGGGGTCAAGTGCCCCGGGTTCATTCAACCCGCGCCTCTCGACGTCGACGACCTTCACGGCGCGCGCCGTCCAGTCGCCGCGTACCAGTGCTCCCTTGGTCAGGTCGTCGAGTCGTGCCATCCATGTCGCCTCTCGCCGGCTCAGCGCCGTCCTGCTGTCGGACGACTCCAGGGTAGGCAATACGCGTGACAGGGTCTCGGCAGAGCGGGAGCCGCCCTGCAGACGCACCTACGCAAGGCCAAGCTTCACGCCGCCACGATCAGGTGCCCTTGCTTCTTCGAACGCCCGCGCGACTCGGTCGTAGTCGAATCTGTCGAGAAGGCCGTTTGGCCGGCTCCCGAGCAACCCGTCGATCGACTCGGCGTGGTTCGGCCAGGGCTGTCCCTGCTTGTCGAGGTAGGTAGCGAGGTTCGCGACGGCGGTGTCCCAGCGGAGACGGTCGCGCTGCGCGGTGGGCCGCTGGCCAAGGAGTTCGACGACCGCGTCCGGGGGGTCGGTGACGGCCGCGATCGTGACCGCCAGGCGGCGTGCGGAGATGGCCTGCGCCGTCAGCCGGCGCTCGGCGAAGTCGGCGCTGTGCTCGGCCGCGAAGGCATCGTGAGCGGCTTGTCGCCCTTCCAGCTCGGCGACGTGCTCGCGCGCTCGCTCGGCGGTTTCGTCCAGCGAG
>JADDQX010000072.1:9233-10375 GCA_016781115.1 Actinomycetota bacterium
TGTGCGGGATCCGGGTCGGCTTGCGCTGCTCCATGGTGTCGCGGCGGCGCTGCAACGACTCGGCACGGTGCCGGGCGCCGGCCAGCTCGTCGGCGACCGTCGGCGGCTGCTCGGCGAGGATCTTGTCGAGCTGGCGGAGCCGGGAGTTGAGCTGCTGCAGCGTTTGCGCCCGAGCGAGGCGGGATGCCTCCGTGGCGAGCGGATCCATCTCTGCGGCGAGCTGCTGGTCGCGGCGGCGGCTAAGCGCGTCAACCACTGTGTTCGCTCCGGTTCTCTCCGGTTCGACGGCTCGGGGGTCGGTCTCGTCGTCGAGGTCGAGCTCGCAGTCGACGACGTAGAGGTCGGTCCGGTCCGTCGCCCTCGTGATAGCGACGTATCCCTCCTCGAACCGAGACGCGTCGGAGGGGTGGTACCGGGATCGGTCGACCGTCGCTCCCTGCACCCCGTAGGTGGTGCGCGCGTAGCCGTGCTCGAGGTGCCCGCCAGCGAGGTAGTCGTTCGGGAGTCGGACAAACCCCTCTCGTTCGAAAACCACTTCCACCTCGCCGCGGTCATGGTCGACGGCGACGACGCGACCGATGCTGCCGTTCTTCACGAACTGGCGCCGGCCAGGTGCATGGAGCGAACGGTCGTTGCGACGGGCGACGACGTCGTCGTCGATGAGGAACTCGCGGCCGCTGATGGCCAACGGCTCGCCGGAGAGGACGCCTTCGGCTTTGAGGAGCGCACGGGCGCGGTCGTTCAGCGCGCGCCGCGCGGCGTTGGTGCCGGCGAACATCGGCGACATAGATCCGGCGCAGCGGTCGGCCCACCAGTCGCGGACGAGGGCGTTGTAGGTCTCGGCCGCCGTGTCGACGGGATGGACCTTGCCGTCGACGTCGTACCGGTCGAGCGCTGCGGCGATGTCACCTTGCCGGTAGTCCTCGATGGCCCGGCGCTCGGCCCCGTCGCGCTGACGGCGGTTCTCGATGAGAAGGACCACGGTTGGATCATCCCGGCCAGCGAGCGCCTTGAAGACGCCGCCCGTGTCCACGGAGGTGTGCTGGTCGGGGTCGCCGATGAGCTTGATGGCTCCGCCCGCCCGGTCGACGTGGGCGGCGAGCCGCGCCAGCTCCCGCGTTCCCACCATCGAGGCCTCGTCC
>JADDQX010000010.1:0-7258 GCA_016781115.1 Actinomycetota bacterium
CAATCGATCTGTCGCGGGCGAGATCCTGCAAGCCGCGACGCAACGTCTTGCCGCCGAGCTATCGCAGCGAGCGCCGCTGTCGGTGCAGGGCACCAAGGTCTCGATCCAAGCGGTGCTGGACCATCTGGGCAGCACCAGGGACGGCAAGAAGGAGGTGGTCGGCGAGCTCGATCGCCTCGTTGCCGCGGTGTACGAGAGCGAAGACCTACAAGAGGGGCTGCGGGCGCTGTCGGAGCAACGAGCTCCGAACTTCAAGGGCCACTAGAGCGGGCGGCGTCCCTGGAACCCGTCTTCGGGCGAGTGCCAGTGCGCCACCTCCGCCTCGCCCAGCCTCCAGCACAGATAAGCCTCCGATCCCGCGATCCGGGCCGGGAAATCCACGAGCCCGGTCTCGAGGTCTCTCAGCTCGATCTCCCACTCGTTCAGCCGGTCGATGAGCTCCTGGACGCGCGCCAGCGTCCGCGCCCACCTCTCTCGCTTGGTCGAGCCGCCGTTGGAGACGCTCGCCTGCTCGATCGTCTCCTGGATCCGCACCGCTTCCTCAGACTTGGCACGTAACTCGACGAGCGTCGGCGCGAGATACGGCAGCAGAGCGTTCGCCTCTTGGACCGTGTAGCGCTTGTCTCCCACCTAGTCGCGCAGGAGCTCGATGAAGCGATCTCCCGCAGGTCCGCCGAACCGGCGTGCTTGCGAGATCGCCTCTTCGACGTCGAACTCCGCATGGTGGTGGTGGATGGTCCAGTGGGGCCCGTGCTGGTCCAGGATCATGTACGAGGCATCGTGACCCTCGACGGGGACCCCGACGGAGCCGGGGTTCGCGACCACCGTCCCGTCGCTCAGGCGCCGGATGAACGGGAGGTGGACGTGGCCGAAGATCACCAGCCCGGCTTTTCCTTCGTAGGGGGCGAAAGCGGCGGGCGGTTCGTCCGGGAAGGGCGCGATGAAGGGTGAATCCGGCGTGCCGTGGACCATCAAGACCGATCCCGGCGCGTTGTGGCCGAGCGGCAGCGAGATGAGCCAGCGAGCGTCGTCTTCGGAGATGTCGTGAGCGGCGGCGATGGCCACGCACGCGGCCCTCGCATCTTCTCCCTCGACCGTCTGTGGATCTCCCGTGATCCACACGTCCGTGTTCCCCTTGACCGTCGTCCAACCCGCCTCCCGTACGAGCGCGATGCACTCCTGCGCGCGCGGCCCCAGCCACCCGAGATCACCGCCACACCAGATCTGGTCCGGCGCGTGTTGCTCGATGTCCTTGATGACGGCTTCGAGCGCGACGAGGTTGCCGTGGATGTCAGCCAGCACCGCTACCCGCATGGGCCCGGATAGTAGTAGCCACAGGAGTCGTCCACTTACGATGAAGGCATGGCGACCCTCGCCGACCGGATCCTTTCCGTCTCCCGACTCAGCCGTGCCGAGGCGGAGCACCTCCGGAGCCTGTGCCGGTCATGGCAGGTCCTGGCGGACCTCTCGTTCTCGGACCTGTTGCTCTACGTGCGGAGCGACGACGAAGACGCGTTCGAGATCTGTGCGCAGTTGCGTCCGTTCACATCACAGACGTTGTATCCGCAGGACCTGGTCGGGCAGCGCGTGACGCAGCCGGAGCAACCGATCGTGGAGCGAGCCTTCCGCGAGGGCCGCGTGTGGGCCCAGGCCGATCCCGTGCTGGTGGACGGGATCCCGATACGCATGGACGCCGTTCCGGTCCGCTACGAGGACCGGGTCGTGGGTGTGGTCACCAAGGAGGGGAGCCCCGCCACCTCCCGCAGACCGGGGCGCATGGAGCAGGTGTATCTCGATGCTGCCGAGCACGTCTCCCAGATGATCAGCGCGGGCAGATTCCCCTACCCCGACACCCCGGCGGGCGACTGGCCTCGCGTCGGCGACGGCCTCTTGACCTTCGACGGGTCGGGGAGCTTGACGTGGGCTTCACCGAACGCGGTCAGCTCGCTCCGGCGGCTGGGCCTCGCCCAGAACGTGCTGGGGCGCGAGCTCGACGAGCTGGGGCTGGGTCAGACGCCGGTCAACGAGGCCCTGCAGACGGCGAAGCTCCTGGACGGCGAGCTCTCGCGGGGCGACACGCACGTTCGGCTTCGCGTCATGCCCCTGTTGGACGGGGAACAGGTGGTGGGCGCGCTCGCGCTGGCGCGTGACATCTCGGAGCTTCGTCAGAAGGATCGCGTGATCTCGGTGAAGGACGCCACGATCCGAGAGATCCACCACCGCGTCAAGAACAACCTCCAGACGATCGCGTCACTGCTGCGTCTGCAGGGCCGGAGGGTTCAGTCGGAGGAGGCGAAGGCGGCGCTGAACGAGAGCGTTGTGCGGATCGGATCGATCGCGCTCGTGCACGAGACGTTGGCGGAGAACCCACAGGATGTTGCCGAGTTCGGCGAGGTGGCGCGGCGGATCGGCCAGATGGTCGGCGACGGGTTGGTGCTCCCGCATCAGAGCGTGGACGTGAAGGTGTCCGGTCAGGCCGGCGCGCTGGGGGCCGATCTAGCGACGCCCCTTGCTGTGACGCTGGCCGAGCTCCTGCAGAACGCGATCGAGCACGCGTTTCCCGACGATCGGCCGGGCACCATCAAGGTCGAGCTAGCGCGGGAGGCAGACGACGTGATCATGATCGTGTGGGATGACGGGGTCGGGATGTCCACCGACGCCCTCGGCGGCGCGCGGCTCGGGCTTCAGATCGTGCGCTCGCTGATCGACGAGCTCGGCGGCACCATGAGGGTGGCGGCCGACGACGGGACCCGGGTCGAGGTGCGGGTGCCGGCCCTGCGCTAGCCGGTGCGGGTCGGTTGAGGCCTGGGTGGCCCTTGCTCGGACGGGACGGGCTCCGGCGTGGCGTTGGCGTCTTGTGTTCCTGTCGGCGCGGGTGTCGGTCGACCATCATCTGTCGCTGTTGGTGACGGCGTAGCTGTCGGCAGCGTCGGCACCGGTGGGGGCGGGGGCGGCGGGCAGTAGGTGGTGGGAGCGAGCTGACGCAGCATCGTCTTTGGCTCGCCAGGGCACCACTCGGCGGCCAACAGCCCGGAAACCGGATCGATCATCACCGTGACGAGGTCGCTCTTCGGAAGCTTGAAGCGTTTGACGGGAAGCCCCGCATGGGCGGCGAGCATGAAGTCTCGCCAGATGGCCGCGGGGAAGGTGCCGCCGAAGACCCTGATCCCGTGGACGTTCGTCATCGGTTGGGGGTAGCGGTATCCCACCCATACCGCCACCGCCAGGTCCGGCGTGTAGCCGGCGAACCAAGCGTCGTTGTAGTCGTTGGTCGTCCCGGTCTTGCCCGCCGCGGGTCGCCCGATGTCGGCGGCCTGCCCCGTTCCTCGCTCGATCACCTGCTCCAGCACCCTCGTCAGCAGGAAGGCGTTCCCGGGGGAGACGGCCTCCGGCACGATCTTCTGCTCCGGCTTGAGGATCTCTCCGGTGCCGGTCCGAACCTCCTTGATGGTGGTCGGCTCGACCGCGGTGCCGTTGTTCGCCAACGTCGCGTAGGCGGCCGCCATATCGAGAACGCTTACCTGAGCCGATCCCAGCGCTATCGACGGGTAGACCGGCAGCTTCGAGCGGACACCCATGAGCTTCGCCTGCGTCGCGATCGAGCCGGGGCCCAGGTCCAGGGCGAGCCGCGCGTAGACGCCGTTCACGGAGCGGACCGTCGCTTCGCCCAGCGGCAGGGTTCCGCCGGCCGTTCCCTCGGAGTTGTGGACGGTCCAGGTGGAGCCGTCCGGCAGCAGGAAGGAAGCGGGACCCGCGCCGAAGCGGGTATCTAGCGTCATCCCCTGCTCGAGCGCCGTCGCGGCGACGATCGGCTTAAACGCAGAGCCAGGTTGGCGGCCCGAGCCGCCTCCTTCTTTGCCCAGTGCGAGGTTCACCTGAGACGCGTTCCAGTCCCGGCCCCCGACCATCGCTACGATCTCGCCGGTCTGCGGGCGGATCGCGACGAGCGCGGCTTCCGGGTCTCCCGGAAGCCCCAGATTGCTCTCGACCGCCCGCTCCGCGGCCTCCTGTAGATGAGGCTCCAGCGTCGTCTCGATGCGAAGACCGCCCTTGTACAGGGCTTCAGCGCGCGCGTCTTCGCTCGAACCGAAGCGACGATCCTTCATCACCTCTCGCTTGACGGCCTCGACGAAGTAGGGCTCCCGCGTGCGCGCCTTCGGCGGGTCCGGGATCACGCCGAGCGTCATCTTCTTGGTCTTCGCTGCGGTGCGTCGGTCGATCTTGTTCAGAGCGACGAGCCGATCGAGCACGTAGTTCCGGCGTTCCAGCGCGCGTTTCGGATTGTCGCGAGGGTCGTAGAACGAAGGCGCTTTGATGAGCGCCGCCAGCAGCGCGGCCTCCCTCAGCGTCAGCGTCGACAACCCGCGGCCGAAATACGTCTTGGCGGCGACCTTGACGCCGTACGCGCCTTGGCCGAGGTACACGGTGTTGAGGTAGCGGTCGAGGATCTCGTCCTTCGAATAGCGGCGCTCCACCTCGATCGCCAACCGAAGCTCTCGCGCCTTTCGCTCGAACGTCCGCGGCGCGTCGCGGAAGAAGGTGTTCTTCACGTACTGCTGTGTGATCGTCGATCCACCCTGCGCGACCTCTCCTTCATCGAGGTTGACCAGAGCGGCGCGTGCGATCGAGCGCAGGTCATAGCCGGGGTGCTCGAAGAAGCGAGCGTCTTCGGCCGCCAGCACCGCATCTTTGAGCACGGACGGGATCTCCTCCTCATCCACCAGAACGCGGTTCTGTTTGAACAGACGTGCCAGGAGCGTTCCGTCCGATGCGATCACGGTGGTGCGGACCGCGAGCGGTCGTTGGTTCTTGAGGTCTACCGGTCCCAGCGAACAGGCCGCTGCGAGCAAGGAGCAGACGGCGGCAGTTGCCGCGGTGCGGACGGCGCGGCCTCGCACGTCATTCCTCCTCGAGCGCGTGGCGCAGGTTGGCGAGGGTGCGGTTGAGCAGGCGCGACACGTGCATCTGCGAGATATCGAGCCGCTCCGCGATCTCCGACTGAGTCAGGCCCTTGAAGAACCGCAGGTAGAGGATCTTGCGCTCTCTGTCCGGGAGCTTCGCCATCTCGGGAGCGAGCGAGGCCCGGTACTCCAGGTTCTCGAGGTGCTCGTCGTCTTCTCCCAGCTGGTCTGCGAACGACGTCGATCCACCGTCGTCGGTGTCTATCGGCGCATCGAGTGAGGTGAAGTTGTAGGCCTGCGCGATCTCTAGTCCCTCCAACACCGTTTCCTCGGCCGTCCCCATGGAGCGCGCGATCTCGGGCACGGTCGGTGACCGTCCTAGGTCTTGGCCGAGGTGACCGACGACCTTCGTGAGCTCGAGGTGTAGCTCTTGCAGACGGCGCGGGACCCGAACCGCCCACCCCTTGTCCCGGAAGTGGCGCTTGAGCTCTCCCACGATCGTCGGCGTCGCGTAGGTCGAGAACTCCACCTCTCGCTCCAGATCGAACCGCTCGATCGCCTTGAGGAGCCCGATCGTCCCCACCTGGACGAGGTCCTCTAGCGGCTCGCCCCGGTTGCGGAACCTGCGCGCGAGGAACTCCACGAGGCCGATGTGTTGCTCGACAAGCTGCTCGCGCAGAGCGGGTTGCTCGCCGGGGCCGGCGGCGCGGTAAGCCTCGAACAGCGACCGCACCTCGTCCTTGGAAAGGGTTGCGCGGTCGTTCACTGCGCCTTGCTCTTCACCAGTTTGAACGTGGGCGTTCCGTTCGTGTGCTCTAGCGACGCAGAGTCGGCGACGGTGTCGAGGATCATCCGCGAGAACTCGGTGAGATCCGTCCGCACCTTCTCACCCGATGAGAACTCGCCCGCACCGGATATCTCGAGGCGGTCCTCGTGGACGGTGAAGCTGACCTGGATCGTTCCCTCGCGCCCGGTCGTCCCGGTGAAATAAGCAGACATCTCATCGACGGCGATCTTCAGATCCTCGATGTCGTCCAGCGTGAACCTGAGCCGAGTGGCAAGACCTGCCGCCACCAGCCGGACGACCTGCAGGTAGACGGGGGATGCAGGGATCCTGATCGAGATGTTGTCCATCCGCGTTCCGCCCCGCTAGGAGGCAGATGCCTTCTTGCGCGCGGTGGTCTTCTTCGGAGCGGCGGCCGCGGGGCTCGCGTCCGGCTTCGGCTTGCGCTTCTTCGCGTCCTCCACCGAGGCACGCAGCGCCTCCATCAGGTCGACCACCTTCGTCGGCTCCTCGGTCGGCGGGGGAGCGACGGTGATCTCCTCACCCTCCACCTTCTTCTCGATAAGAGCTTCGACGGCCTTGCGATAGTCGTCTTCGAATTCGTCGGGCTTGAAGTCGTCCGAGAGCTGCTGGACGAGCTGGCGCGCCATCTTCACCTCGGCGTCGCGGATCTTCACGCTCTTGTCGAGCTCGTCGAACTCGGGCGGGCGTATCTCGTCCGGCCAGTGCATCGTCTCCAGGACGAAGACGTCGCCCTTCAGACGGATCGTCGCGAGGTGCTCCTTCTCCCGGAAGGCCACTTTGGCAACACCGACCTGGCCCTCGGCCTCCAACGCCTCCGCGAGCAGCCGGTAGGCCTTCAGCCCCGACGGCTCCGGCGCCACGTAGTAGGTCTTGTTGAAGTAGACGGGGTCGATCGAGGTAAGCGGGACGAACGAGACGACGTCGATGGCGCTGACGGAGTCCACCCCGAGGGCCTCGAGCTCGTCCTCCGAGAAATCGACGTAGTGGTCCTTCGAGACCTCGTAGCCCTTGACCAGATCGTCCCAAGACACCTCTTTGCCGCACTTCGAGCAGATGCGCTGGTACTTGATCCGGCCTCGGTCCTCTTCGTGGAGAAGGTGGAACTTGGGTCGCTTCTCCTGGACGGCCGAATAGAGCCGGACCGGGATGCTGATCAGGCCGAAGGTGATGGCGCCTTTCCACAGGGCTTTCATCCACGTGATTCTACTAAGACAAGCGATTGCGCCTGGGCGAACACGGAAAGTAGTCAATCTGGAGAAGGGAGTTGACGCTCCGCGTCGAAAAACTCAGCATCGGGAGCAGATATTCAACGTGACCCGCCCCCCTCGGGTCACGGCCTCGAACGCAGGAAAAGGAGCTGGAGGCCACATGAGTGACTACGCCGGACAACTCGGAGAGCGTCTCAGGAAGATCAGGATCCAGAAGGGCATGTCGCTACAGGACGTGCAGCAGGCGTCGAGCGGCAAGTGGAAAGCCGCCGTTGTCGGCGCGTACGAGCGCGGCGACCGCAACGTCACCGTCGCGCGGCTCTCGGAGCTGGCCGACTTCT